>QEVI01000022.1 GCA_003576855.1 Planctomycetota bacterium | reverse complement strand
CCGCCAGGCGAATCGCGATATCATCAGCCGAGCGTTAGGGAGATAAGACGTTTCCCCTCCCTCGAAGGGAGGAGCGAGGGGAGGGATTGTTTTGAGAGTTGCGCCGCCAAGGAGCTGCAGCTTTGGCCGGGGGTCGCTCTCCCGCAAGACGAACTTCGTCCCGGTGGAGAGCGACCCCCGGGCAGAGCCCGGGGCTGCAGGGGAAACCAACGAATCGTAGCGGAGAGGCTTTCGCTGGGGCGCGTCTCGAAGAGACGCGGCTTTAAACTTTCCCGGGGACACGACCATGAACGTCGGTGCAACGACTGGCCCGCTGGCCGCCGCAGCGGGCGCCTCGCTGGCGCAAACGGCCGGCGCCGCGACCGAGCGAACCGCCAAGGACGCCGCGTCGCAACAGCGGGTTATTGACGCTCACAACAAGTCGGAGCGGGCCTCCGGCATCGGGCAGACCGAAGAGGATCAGCAATCGGCCGAGCGCGACGCCGACGGGCGACGCCTGTGGGAAGAGTCGAGGCGCAAACAGCCCGCGGGCAACGAGGGCGACGCGCCCCGGCAATCGAAGGATCCGACCGGCCAGGCGGGAAACGCCCTCGATCTGACCGGCTGAACGTCGCTCATTGTACGAGCGGTGGAAACCCCTAAAATACCGCACTGGCCGCTCGGCGGGGGCACGGCAACCGCGCCCGGCGCGGCAGCGGCGCCGGCTAACATCATACGATCCGACTTCGACGCACCATGGCACTGCGTTTCACCAAGATGCACGGCGCCGGCAACGACTACATCTACGTCGATTGCTTCGCGCAGGCGGCGCCGAGCGACCCGGCGGAACTGGCGCGGCGGATGTCCGACCGGCATGTGGGCGTGGGGGGCGACGGGCTGATTCTCATCTGCCCGGTCGCCGGCGCCGACGCCGAAATGCGGATGTTCAACGCCGACGGATCGTACTCAGCCATGTGCGGCAACGGCATCCGCTGCGTGGCGAAGTACGTCCACGACCACGGCATCGCGACGAGCCAATCGCTGTCGATCGTCACCGGCGGCCGCCGGTATGCGCTCGACCTGTTCGTCTCCGGCGGCAAAGTCGCGCGGGTTCGCGTTGATATGGGCCCGCCCGTCTTTACAGCGAGCGAGATACCGACGACGCTTGCCGGCAGCCCGCCGACGGAAGTTCCGCTGGACGTCGCCGGGCGCCGCTTCAACGTGACTGCGCTTTCGATGGGCAATCCGCATTGCGTCGTGTTCGTGGATGAACCGACGGACGAGCTGGTGCTGGGCGTCGGACCGCGGATTGAAAACGACGCCCGCTTTCCCGCGCGCACCAACGTCGAGTTCGTGCAGACGCTCAACCGCGAAACGGTGCGGCAACGCACGTGGGAGCGGGGCTCCGGCGAGACGCTGGCCTGCGGCAGCGGCGCCTGCGCCGTGTGCGTCGCCGGCGTCCTTACCGGCCGCACCGAACGGCGGATCACCGCGAAGCTGCTGGGCGGCGATCTCGAACTGGAGTGGGACGAGGCGACCAATCACGTATTCATGACCGGCCCGGCCGCCGAGGTATTCACCGGCGAGTGGCCGGCATGAAGCTTTCAGTCCTGGACGAAGCGTCCGCCGCGCGGAATCAGCCGCCTGTCATCACACCTCACCGATCTTGCATTCAGGACAAGGATGTCCCGGACTACCGATAAGACTCCGCTGTGGATGGGCGCCGCCGGCATGCTTTCCGCCATGGGCGTGCGGGCCTGGATGAGCACGCTCGACTACCGCGTGCTGTTCTACGACCGCAGGGTGGACGGCATCTATCCGTCCGATCGCCCGCGGATTTACGTCTTCTGGCACGAGTACATCCTCGTGCCGCTGGCGCTGCGCGGGAACTGCAATCTCACCATGCTGCTGAGCAGGCACCGCGACGCGGACGTGTTGTTCCGCGTAGCGCACCATATGGGCTTCCAGTGCGTGCGGGGCTCGACCTACGGCGGCGCGACCGAGGCCCTGCTGGAGTTGTCTCGCCGCGGGCGGCACATGCACCTGGCCATCACGCCCGACGGGCCCCGCGGACCGCGGCGCCAACTGGCCCAGGGGCCGATTTACCTCGCCTCGAAGCTGCAAATGCCCCTCGTGCTGCTGGGCATCGGCTTGGAGCACGCGTGGCGGGCCCCCACCTGGGATCGGTTTGCCGTGCCGCGGCCCGGCTCACGCGCCCGTGCGCTGGTGAGCGGCGAAATCATGATTCCGCCGCGGCTCGATCGGCAGGAGCTGGAGCGGCGGCGGCAGGCCGTCGAGCGGCTGCTCAACGAGCTTACCGCTGAAGCCGAGTCGTGGGCCGCGTCCGGCCAGCGGCGGGCGGGCTCGTTGCCGGTGCGGGCCCAGGGGTTGCTCCTCCAAGGGCAACTGCCGGACGACGGCCTCGACCCCGTGCTAGCGCCGCCGACCCTGCCGGGGGCCGACGGCGGCGCGCCGCTGGCCGGCCCGGCCGCCTTGGGGCTGGTCGCCTGAGCCAGGCCCTGCTGGAGCCGCCAGCCGCCCGTGGCGCCTACAATCTACGCCCGGTGAACGTTTACAATTGAGGGCGCTGCGGCGCCCGTGCTCCTTCGTCGTTTTTTTTTGCAACATGTCCACGATTTCTCCCGCTCGACAGACGGCGCCGTCCGGCGAACAAGTGCTCACGGTGTCGCAGCTTACGGCGCTGCTGAAAGGCGTGGTCGAAGATGCGTTCCCGTCGGTGTGGGTGGCCGGGGAGATATCCAATTTCTCGCAGCCGCAATCGGGCCACTGCTACTTGACGCTCAAGGACGACGGGGCCCAGCTTCGAGCGGTCATTTGGAAGAACACCGCCGCGCGGCTGAAAATGCGTCTTCACGACGGCTTGGAGGTCGTATGCCGCGGCCGGCTCGACCTGTATCCGCCGCGCGGAAGCTACCAGCTCGTCATCGACGAACTGCAGCCCAAGGGGATGGGCGCGCTGGAACTGGCCCTGCGGCAGCTTCGCGAAAAGCTGCAACGGGAAGGATTGTTCGACGCTCGGCGGAAGCGGCCGTTGCCGGCCTTTCCCCGGCGGATCGGGGTGGTCACGAGTCCCACGGGGGCGGCCATCCGCGACTTTCTGCAAGTCCTGCGGCGCCGCTGGCGCGGCGTCGAGGTGCTCGTCTTCCCGGCGCGCGTGCAGGGGGAATGCGCGGCCGACGAAATCGCCGCCGCCATTGGCCTGGCCAACCGGGTCGCGCCGCGGATCGACGTACTGGTCGTCACTCGCGGCGGCGGCAGCCTGGAAGACCTGTGGTGCTTCAATGAAGAGACCGTCGTGCGGGCGATCGCCGGCTCGGCGATACCGACGGTATCGGCCGTCGGCCACGAGATCGACGTCACGCTGAGCGATTTGGCCGCCGATGTGCGAGCGCTGACGCCCAGCGAAGCCGCCGAGCGCATCGTGCCGTCGACGCAAGACGTCGCCGAGTTGGTGCGCGGCCTGCGCGTGCGGCTTACCCGCGCGATTACCCATCGCGTTGCCCAGCTTCGCAGTCGCGTGGAAGCCGTTGGCAGCCGCCCTGCCCTCGCCCGACCGCTGGAAGGCATTCATCTTCGCGGCCGGCGGCTGGACGAGTTGTCGTTGCGCATGAACGCCGCCGTCAAGGCAAGCCTTCGCGATCGCCAGGCGGCCGTCGCCGGGGCCGCCGGCAAGCTGGAAAGTCTGAGCCCCCTGGCGGTGCTCGCCCGCGGCTACAGCCTGACCTACGCCGCCGACGGCGAGCGGTTAATCGTGGACGCCGACTCGCTGCGGCCCGGCGATCTGTTGAGCACGCAGTTCCACCGCGGCAGCGCGACGAGCGTCGTACAGTCAATCGCCCAGGGGCGCGAAACGCCCGGCTCCGTATAATGCCAGCCGCTGAACAATCCCCAGCCGTCCGGCGCGGCCATGACGTTCGCCGGCGGCGCTGCGACGCGGCGCTGTCTCGCCCGGACATCCCAAAGCCCCGTACACCAATCCCGCCCGACCCGCCGCCATGGCCAAAAAGAACCGACCTGACGACCCAGACGACTGCCCTTCGTTCGAGGACGCGCTGAACGAGCTCGAGCAGGTCGTCGCCAAGCTCGAAGGGGGCAAGCTCGCGCTCGCCGAGGCGCTGGCAGCCTACGAACTGGGAGTCAAACGACTCAAGCAGTGCTTCCAGGTGCTGGAACACGCCGAGCGACGGATCGAGCTGGTGCAGTCGGTCAGCGACGCAGGGCAGGCCCGGACGCAGCCGCTGGACGACGCGGAACAGGACGACCTGGCGGAAAAGGGGGCCGCTCGCAGTCGCCGCCGCACCGCTCGCGCCGACGTGGATGCGGAAAACGACGCGGCGGACGCATCCTCGTTGTTTTGACCGTTAATTTTCGCCGACAAGTGCGGATTTATTGGGCCGCGATCTCCGCGGGCAGAGCTGCCGAAACGCCGCCAGGCGCCGCGCAGCTCGCTCCTACCGTGCGGCGGCGGCGCGACAGCAGTTCAATTACGATTCCAGCCTTTCGCCAGCATGCCCGACGCCCCTTCGCATTCATTGGCGCGACATCGCGAGTTGATCGAAACTGCCTTGCGCCGTGCGGTCGAGTTCGACGCCGACTGCCCCGCCACGCTGGCCGAGGCGATCCGCTATAGCTTGCTGGCCCCCGGCAAGCGGCTGCGTCCGCTATTGGCCCTGCTGGCGGCCGAGGCGTGCGGCGGGTCGGCCGCGGCGGCGGTGCCGGCGGCCGTGGCCGTCGAAATGATTCACGCGTATTCGCTCGTCCACGACGACCTTCCGGCCATGGACGACGACGACCTGCGGCGAGGCCGGCCTACGTGCCACAAGCAGTTCGACGAAGCGACGGCGATTTTGACGGGCGACGCCTTGCAGTCGCTGGCGTTTGAGGTCCTGGCCACGGGGGTGGCGCCGGCCGATCGGGCCGCTCGCTGTTGCGCCGAACTGGCCCGGGCCGCCGGGCCGTGCGCGCTGGTGGGGGGGCAGGCCGACGACCTGGCCGCCGAGTTTCGCCCCATCGGCCTGGAGCGACTACAATCGATTCACCGGCGCAAGACGGGCGCCTTGTTCCGGGCGGCGTTGCGGTTGGGCGCCATCGCGGCCGGCGCTTCGGCCGCCCAAGTGGAGGCGCTCACCCTGTTCGGCGAACGCCTGGGGCACGCCTTTCAGATCGTAGACGACTTGCTCGACGTCGCCGGCAATCAGGACGACGTCGGCAAGCGTCTGAAAAAAGACCGCGGACGCGGCAAAGCGACCTACCCCGAGTTGCTGGGGCTGGAGGAAAGCCGCCGCCGCGCCCTGGCACTGATCGCCGAGGGGTGCGCCGCCCTGGAAAGCTTCGGTCCGCGGGCCGCCCCGCTTTGCGAACTCGCCGAATTCGTCGGCCGGAGAACCTGCTAAATGACGTCGCTGTTGGAAACCATTCGCGAGCCTCTTGATCTCCGCAAGTTCTCGCTGCCGCAGCTCGAGCAGCTTGCCGCGGAGATTCGCGACGTGCTCTGCAACCTGATCGCCTGCCGCAGTGCGCACTTCGCTTCGAATCTCGGGGTGGTCGAGCTTTGCCTGGCGCTGCACCAGGCGTTCGACTTTCGCACCGATCGGCTGATTTGGGACACGGGACATCAGATTTACCCGCATAAGCTGGTCACCGGCCGGTTCGCGCAGTTTCACACGATGCGGACCAAGGGCGGGCTGATGGGGTACCCGAACCCGGCCGAAAGCGAGTACGACTTGTTCATGACCGGCCATGCCGGGGCCAGCGTGTCGACCGCGCTGGGCCTGGCCAGCGGCGACGCGTTCCTGCGCCCGCAAGAGAACCGCTACACGGTCGCGGTCATCGGCGACGGGGCCTTTCCCTCGGGCGTCGTGTTCGAAGCCCTCAACAACGGCCGCCGGCAGAGCGAGAAGCTGCTGGTGGTGCTGAACGACAATTGCATGTCCATTTGCCCGCGGGTCGGCGGCATGGGGGATTATCTCGATCGCCTGCGGATGAATCCCGCCTACACGGGCCTGAAAGGCGAGATCGTCAAGCTGCTCAATCACGTTCCCCTGCTGGGCGATCCGGCGGAACGATTCCTCGTGCAGCTCAAGGAAGCCGCCAAGGCGGGCCTCAGCGGCGGGATGATGTTCGAGGACTTGGGCTTCCGGTACGTCGGCCCGATCGACGGCCACAACATCGCCATTCTGCGCAAGTACCTGAGGATGGTGCAGCGGATCAAGGGCCCGGTGCTGTTGCACGTGGTCACCGAAAAAGGGCACGGCTACCGCCCGGCGGCCGAAGACCCGGTCACCTACCACGCGCCGCCGCAGTTCGAGCGCCAGGACGATAAGTACGTCATCGTCAAGAAGAAGTCGAGCCCCGCGTACACGAGCGTCGCCTCGCAGGCGATTCTCGATGCCATGCGGGCTGATGGTCGCGTCACGGTCCTCACCGCGGCGATGTGCCAAGGCAATAAGCTCGAGAGCGTCCGCGATGAAATCCCGGAGCGGTTCTTCGACACGGGCATCTGCGAGGCCCATACCGTCGCCTTCGCCGCCGGCCAGGCGAAGGCGGGCATGCGGCCGATCGTCGATATCTACAGCACGTTTTTGCAACGGGCGTACGACCATATTTTCCAGGAAGTCGCCCTGCAGAACCTGCCGGTGACGTTCATGCTCGATCGGGGCGGACTGGCCGGGCCCGACGGGCCGACCCATCACGGCGTGTTCGACTTCGGCTACCTGCGGGTGCTGCCGAACATGGCGGTGATGGCGCCGGGCGACGCCAGCGACTTGCCGGCGATGCTCGATTTCGCGCTGAAGTTCGACGGACCCTGCGCGATTCGATACCCCAAAGCCACCGCAGTGACCGTCGCCCGCCAGACATCGCCCATCGAACTGGGCCGCAGCGAGGTTCTCCGCAAGGGCGGCGATGGCTGCCTCGTCGTCTGCGGGGCGCTTGTGGATCGGGCCGTGAAGGCCGCCGAGAAGCTGCGCGACGAGGGCCTGGAAGTGGGCGTGATCAACGCTCGATTCCTCAAGCCGCTCGACGCCGAGGTGATCGTAGCGGCGGTGCGCGATTGCCCGTGGGTGGTCACGATCGAAGAAGCGGCGCTCATGGGCGGCTTCGGCAGCGCGGTGCTGGAGGCAGCCGCCGACGCCGGCGTCGACGCCAGCCGCGTACGACGGCTGGGGATCCCGGACCGCTTCATCGAACACGGCGAGCGCGACGAACTGCTGGCCGACCTGGGCCTGGACGTGGAAGGGATCGTCCGCACGTGTGCGGCGCTGGCATCGCCAGTTCGCGGTCTCGAACGTTTGCGATCTTCCTAACGAGTGACTTGCTGCGGCGGCAGGAACGGCTGCGTCGGAACCGAGCCGAGTCGTGCGTTTCTTGGGTTGGCAGGCGTAGTGGCGGTTGGTGCGGGATATACTATGGATATACAAACATGCGGGAGGCGGCCATGCTGTCGAGAGTGCAAAAGTGGGGTAATAGCCAAGGGCTCCGGTTCCCGAAGGCGCTGTTGCGCGAAGCACGGATCGACGTGGGAGATGAAGTTGACGTATCGGTCCGCGGCGGCCGGATTGTCATTCAACCGATCTCCAAGGTGCGCGGCCGTTACAAACTGCGCGACTTGCTGAGCCGGATTCCCGCTGACTCAGCGGCCCAGGAGATCGACTGGGGTCCGCCGACCGGCAATGAGGTTTGGTAATGGCTCGCTATGTGCCCCGGCAAGGCGACTTCGTGATCCTCACGTTCGACCCGCAGTCGGGCCACGAACAAAAGGGGCGGCGCCCGGCGCTGGTGGTCAGCAAAACCTTATTCAACAAGCACACGGGATTGGCGATTCTGTGCCCGATCACCAATACGTCGCGCGGCTATCCCTTTCACGTCGCCGTGCCCGACGAGTCGAAGCTTACCGGCTTCGTTATGGTCGAGCAGATCAAGAGCGTTGATTTTGGCAGCCGAAAAGTCAAATACGTGGAGAAAGCGCCCCGCAGCGTGCTGAACGAGGTGCTAGCCATTCTCGATGCCTGCCTGTACGACTCGGCGTCGTGATTGAAAGCCAGTCGCTCCGCGGCCGCCCGCGCCAGTGCGAGCCGGTTCGTCGCCGAACCCGGCATCGCCGTGCTGTTGGTCGACACGCGCCTGGACGTTGCCGGCGTCATCGTGGCCTGCTATGCGGCCGCACGCGCCGCTGCGCATCATGTCGATTAGGCTTCGCAGTGCTAAACCAAGCCAAGCGCCGCCTTGAGGCATTCGTCGACTTCGTTCATCAACGACGGCGACAGCCCGCCGAGTCGCTTCACGATGAGCTGCTTTTCAACAGTCGCCAAATTCTCACAGCTTACGACTGAGACGTGCCTGAGTCCTGTATTTGCGCCCTCCGGCGCCTGGGGATCGATCAATCGCTGCGTCGGTTCACCCGAGTGATGCGTCCGGGTGGTGATGGCGGCAAGAACCACGTTCGCCAGTCGCTGGTTATCGCGGTCGTTCTGAACAACTAGCGCCGGCCGTAACTTGCCGCCCGCGCCTGATGCGAATGGAAATCGCACAAGAACGACGTCACCGCGGCGTGGCGTCACTGCTGGTTCACCGGCAGTTCGTCGTTGTATTCGTCAAGAGCCGGATCGCTCCAAATGCCGGCGAGCGCGGCGTTCTGGGCCCCGTACGTCTCTGAAATGTCGAATTGGCGGAATTGCACCGCATATGCATCCGCGCGGAGCACGACGACCTGTTCCCCGCTGGCAGCGTCGACCAAGAACAGCGGACCGCCGCCGGCTTGCTGAAGGGCTTCGCGTATTTCGGGCGTCAACGTAATCGATTGCGGCATACCAGCATTGTAGGCGCACATGGCCGCCGAAGCGAGGCGGTTCGCAACTGCCGCTGCCCACCTCCCCGCATTCGCCCGTGACTGCTATGCTCTCGCTATGGCCGCCGGCAAAACCATGCACCACGCCCCGCGCAAGCGCCCGCGCGCCGTCCTGTTGGTCGACGGCAGCCGGCAAGCGCTGGCCGACCGGGCGGCCGACCTGCGTTCGATCATCGAGCAGCATCTCGAGATCGCCGGCGCCATCGACGACCTGGGCCAGCCGCTCCCCCAAGTTGCTGCGGACATCGCCGTCGTCTTCGGCGGCGACGGCTCCATTCTGCGGGCGGCCCGGCAGATGGGTTTTGAGCAAATACCGGTGCTGGGCGTGAACCTCGGCCGACTCGGCTTTCTCGCCGACATCCAGCCGGAGGAGCTCGACGCCATCTTGCCGCAGATCGTCGCCGGCCAGTACCGCGTCGTCGGCCATCTGATGTTCGAATGCAGCGTGCACCGCAGCGGCGTCGAGCAGTCGCGGTCGCTGGGGCTCAACGAAGTGGCGGTGCTAGCAGGGCCGCCGTTCTCGATGATCGAGGTGCAGCTTTACGTTGACGCTGATTTGGCAACGACTTATAGTTGCGACGGTTTGATCGTCAGCACGCCGGTGGGATCGACGGCGCACAGCCTGGCGGCGGGCGGGCCGATCATGCAGAAGAGCTTGCAGACGCTCGTCGTCTCGCCGATCTGCCCGCACACGCTCACCAATCGGCCGGTCGTCGATGGCGCCGACCATGTGTTCGAACTGGCCGTGCCCAAGCCGAACGAGGGGACGTCGCTGCTGGTGGACGGCAAGCTGATCGGCCAGATATCCGCCCAAGATCGCGTCCGGATTGAACGTTCGACGGCGCAGTTCCAGCTCGTCGAGGTCCGCGGCCGCGGCTACTACCGCACCCTGCGGGAGAAGCTCGGCTGGGGCGGCCGGTTGAAGCTGAACGAATAGCAGCGCGAGCGGTTATCGTCGGATGCGGTCGCCGGCGCGTAGGAATGCCGGCGTGTATGAATAAAGCCCTGGACTCTGCCCAGGGGTCGCGTGCCATTGGGGCGGAATCGCTCGCAGTGGTTGGCGGCCCCCGGCCGGAGGCCGCGGCTGCAGGAGAGTCAATTGAATCGACTCGGGTTTCTCCAGGAACTCGCCCAACGTTACCCCGCAAGGAGGCGCGGACATGAACCTTCTCCCCGCACGCAATTGGGCGCTGTGCGCGCTGGCTTTCGGACTGGTCTCAACGGCGGCCAGCGCGGATGACACGGCCGAGGCGCCGCAGAAGTATCTGCTGCAGTACAAGTTCGCCGTCGGCGAGATCCTTCGCTACGACGTGCGCCACGCCACCGACGTTCGCACGACGATTGACGGCACGACCGAGAAGTCCGAGACCCGCAGCGACTCGGTCAAGGCGTGGAAAGTGACCGACGTGCTCCCCAGCGGCGAAATGGAATTCATGCACGTCGTCGAATGGGTTCGCATGACCAACGACTCCGGCAACGGGGCCGGCCGCCAGTACGACAGCCGCAAAGACGCCCAGCCGCCGCGGGGTTTCGAGCAGGCCGCGCGGGCCGTCGGCGTGCCGTTGTCGCTGGTGCGCATTGCGCCGGATGGCGAAGTGGTGCTCCGCCAGGAGAAGCATCCGCAGCCGAAGCCGAGCGAGGACTTGCCGATCACCCTGTTGCTGCCCAAGGAGCCGATTGCCGTCGGCGCGAAGTGGAGCCGCTCCTACGAAGTTCCCGCCAAACGGAAAAACGGGACGACGATGCAGATCCAAACCCGCCGCGTCGCGACGCTGCGCAGCGTAACCAGCGGCGTGGCGACCATCGACTTCGAATACCAAATCCTTACGCCCGTCGAGCCTTACGTCCGTGCCGCGCTGGTCGAGCGGCTCGCCCAGGGCACGGTGCGGTTCGACGTCGAGCGGGGCCGCATCCTCTCCCAGGAGCAGAACGTCGACAAGCGGGTGCTGGGCTTCGCCAGCGAGGCCAGCAGCATGCACTTCGTCTCGCGGCTTTCAGAACGGCTGCTCGATTCGCCGGACGAGCGCGGCAAGATCCAGCAGACGTCGGCGAATATCGCTCCGTAAGGAGGGTTCGCAGATGCTCATACCGCTCTTGGCCGAGACGACGGTCATTCGTGAAGTCACCTATTCGGGGATCGGCATCGGTTCGGTCGTCGCCGCCGTCTGCTCGTGGGAACGGAACAAGTCGATCATCCTGGCGGCGATCGCCGCGTTCTTCACGTGGCTGTACGTGATCTACTTCGCGCTGACGCGGCGACCCGGCGAATACAAGGCTTAGGACTGGCGACGGGCGGCAATGAGCCGAAGAGCCGGCCACGTTCTCAGCGTGACTTCGCCACATGCCGGACGTGTCGAGCGAACCGCGTGGCGGCCAGCGAGCTCACCAGCCGCGCATCTGCCGTCAGGAGACGACATTGCCGACGCACGGCCAAGGCCAGGTACAGGCAATCGTACACCGACCGATCCGTCTCGACGGCGATCGTGAGCGCCGACTCGATTAGGTCCCCGGACGCGGCGATCTCGATCGGCGTTTGCAGCATGTCGGCAGCGATCTGTTCGGCATGGTGAGCGGATAGATCCCCGCGCCGAACGTACTTCCACAGCGTATTGCCGACCTCGGCCCACAGTAAATCTGGGGCCGCGAGCGCGTCGGCCCGCTTAACGGCCGCCGCCGCATCGCGCGATCCCTCCTCGGCGATAAACAGCTTGACGAGGACGCTGGCGTCGACGACGAGGGGACTCATCGCTGGCGATCTTCGCGGAGCAGTTCAACGCTGTCAGTCGTGCGCGGACCAAGTTTCCGACGCCAGCGTGCGGCGACCTTCAGTGACTCGTCGAGGCTGCGGCCAGCGGCGCGCTCGAGAATGGACTTAGTTTCGCTCTGCAAGGAGCGACCGGCGAGCTTCGCCCGTTTCTTAAGCCGCTGGACGACCTCGTCGTCCAGGCCGCGTATTAGCAAGTCCGCCATGGAATTGGTCCTCGACAGTCAACCTCAATGATAGCATATCGCTATCACGCAGCCAGCCCGGAGGCCGACCGCGGAAGCCAGCAAGCCAGCGGCACGCCGGGCCAGCGCTGGTTCAGGTGCGCACCATGCGAGCGACGCCGCCTCCGGGCGCGGCGCATGCGGCGGCATGCCGATTCAGGCGCCTGAACCAGTGCTGGCAGGCGCTTCGACTTCGTGGACGATGACGATGTCGTGCACGCCGGCGGCCAGGTCGGCGGCGCCCTCCGGGCCGGCGGCCAGGTGCGATCCGCCCACGATCACCAGCCGGTCGCCGGGCCGCGCCACGCCTTCGGCGCAGGCCCAGGCGTTGGCGTGGCGGATCAGTTGCTCGATCTTGGTGGCCGGCGCCCCGCGGAGCGGCGTTACGCCCCAGTAGAGGCACATCTTGCAGAGGGTCGACTCGCTGGTGCTGACGCCGATCGTCGGCGTCCAGTTCCGCTGCTGCGATAGCGCCAGCGCCGTTCGGCCGGAATGGCTCGCCACGACCACCAGCTTCGCATGGAGGGCGTGGGCCATGGCGCCGGCCCCCCGCACCACGGCGCGGGTGATTTCCTGCAGGTTGTCGGCCCGCGGGCGAATCGCATCCCGCGGCGGCCGCCCGGCGATCAGCTCCTCGGTGGCCAGCGCAATGCGGTTCATCATCTCGACGGCCTCGCGGGGAAACTTGCCGATGGCCGTCTCGCCCGAGAGCATGCAGGCATCGGCCCCGTCGAGGATGGCGTTGGCCACGTCGGTCGCCTCGGCCCGCGTGGGGCGCGGCGATTCGTGCATGCTGTCGAGCATCTGCGTCGCGATGATTGACGGCTTCTGGTACTCTTGGCACGCGCGGACGATCCGTTTCTGCTCCAGCGGAATCCGGGCGACGTCGATCTCGACGCCCAAATCGCCCCGCGCCACCATGGCGCCGTCCGCTGCGGCGATGATCTCGTCCAGGCGGTTGAGGGCCTCCCGCTTCTCGATCTTGGCGATGACGCCCGCGCGGGAGCCGTTGGAGCGAATGATGTCGTTGAGCGTGCGGACTTCGTCGGGCGAGCGCACGAAGCTCAGGCTCACGTAGTCGATCCCCGCCTTGGCCGCCCAAATGGCATGCTGGTAGTCCTCGACGCTGATCGCCGGTGCGCTGAGCCGGACGTCGGGCAGATTGATCCCTTGCCGGGTGCGGATCGTCCCCTGCTGGGTGACGCGCATCCGCACGCGGTCGGCGGTCTTCTCCTCGACCTGCATGCTCACCGTGCCGTCGGCCAGCATGACGACGTCCCCCTTGGTCAGCTCGTCGACCAAGGGCGGGTACGTCGACGTCAGCTCGTGGGCCGAGGCCGGGTCGTCGCGCACGAAGAAAAACTCCTCGTCGCGATGGCAGAAGATGCTGCCGCCTTCAATCTCCTGCAAGCGGATCTTCGGCCCGGCCAGATCGACCAGAATGGCGATCGGCCGATCCGCCTCGCGGCTGACCTCCCGCACGGCGTCGACGATCGGCTGATACGACTCCGGGCTGCCGTGAGCCATGTTCAACCGGAACACGTCGGCGCCCGCCAGCACGAGATCCTTAATCTGCTGCGGTTCGCGGCAGGCCGGTCCGATCGTGGCGACGATCTTCGTGCGGGCCCACCGCCGCCGACCGTCGTGGAACAGCTTCGATTCCATGGGCGTTAGCGTCTTCAAAAGGCAGGGCGCGAGCCGCACGACGGCGCAAGCCCGCCGCGCGGCTGATGGCGAGGCGGGGCGCTATTGTCGCCACTTGCCGGCCTGATGGGAATACGGTCAACTCAGCCCCGGTTGCCGCTAGCCCGATGCGGGCCGACCTACCGCGCGGGGCGGTCGACCGGCAGTCGCCTGGCGTCGGGGACGCTCCCCGACGAAGCGACCGCACCGCGATGCAGTGTTGCATTTCCGGCGTGAGCTACCATGTCGTCCTATTGGCGGGAAAAAGTCTGCATCGTCACTGGCGGCTCGGCGGGGCTGGGGCTGGCGATCAGCCACGCGCTGGCTCAGGCGGGGGCCCATGTCGTGCCCGTGGCCCGCAATACGGAGCGGCTCGAAGCGGCCGCCGCCGAACTGCGGCGGACCGGTGCGCAAGTCACGCCGCTGTCCGGCGACATGGTCTGGCAGGAGGACGTGGACCGCGTGGCGGCCGCCGTGGCAGAGCAATTCGGCGCCGTCCACTTGCTCTGCAATTGCGCCGGTCGCTCGGCTCGAGGAGCGGCGCTCGATACTTCGCCCGAGGATTTCCAGCAACTGCTCGACGTCAACTTCCTGGCTGCGGTCCGCACGACGCGGGCCATCGCCCCGCTGCTGATGGCCAGCCGCGGGCATCTGGTCAACGTCGGCTCGCTGGCGAGCAAGGCGGCCTCCCGCTATATGGGCGCGTACCCGGCCAGCAAGTTCGCGCTGGCGGCCTACACGCAACAACTCCGCCTGGAGTTGTCCGGCGAAGGCCTGCACGTCTTGCTCGTGTGCCCAGGTCCGATCGCCCGCGACGACGCCGGCCGGCGCTACGCCGAGGCGGCGGGCGTGCCGGCCGGCGCCCAGGCGCCGGGCGCCGGGGCCCGCCTGAAGGCCCTGCCGCCGGAACAGGTCGCCTCGGCGATCCTGCGGGCATGCCAACGGCTAAGCCCCGAACTGGTCATGCCTCGCCGGGCGAAACTGCTGTTCGCGCTGTCGCAGCTTTCCGCCGCGTGGGGGGACTGGTTGCTGCGGAAGACGACCGGGGGCTGAGCGGTGAGCGGCGATCGGCGATCGCTGCGGTGGAGGGTGTTAGCGGGGCTTAGGGCAGCGACTTGCGCCAGGGGAGCACCATGCCGGTTAACCGGTCGACGACTTGGGGCTGCTGGCCGGCCAGGTCGTGCGACTCCTGGCGATCGGCGACGACGTCGTAAAGCTCCGCCCCGCTGCCGTCCGCCTCGATCAGCAACTTCCACTGCCCGTCGCGCACCGCCAGGTTCGGCGAGCGGTCGCCCGGCTTCTTGGGATACGCAAACGCCTGGTCGTTGCGGCCGTACTCCCAGAACAGCGGCTTCTTCCGCTCAGCGATCGCTTGGCCGAAGAGCGCTGCGGAACAATCGACCCCGTCGCCGGCGTGAACGATCGCGGCATTTGGGCCAAGACGGCCGCCGACTTGAACGTCATTCCCCGCGCGGGCGAGGAAGCGCCGGGAATTACCGTCGGCGGCTCGACGACGCTATTCACCGATTTCAGCCCGCCCGTGCTCAACGACGTGGGCGAGATCGCGTTCCGCGCGGTCCTCGCCGGCAACGACGTCAACACCACCAACATGCACGGCATCTGGGCGCAGCGCGCCGGAGTGGGACTGCGATTCGTCGCCCGCGAAGGGATGTTCGCTCCGGGAACGAACCAGCAGTTCGCGCAACTCGGCCTGCCCGCGTTCAACAATCGCGGCCGCACGGCATTCAACGCGCGGCTGCTCGGCGGCGGCGCGGGAATCTGGAAAGAGGGCTACGGCGGCCTGCAACTCGTCGCCCGCAGCGGGGACACGATCGGCGACGATGCCGACGATCTGGCTTTCGCGGGATTCTCGCAGCCGCTGCTGACCAACCTCAACCGCGTCGCATTTGGCGCGACACTCGCGGGGCCGAGCGTCGTCGAGGGCGTCAACGATCGGGCGATCGTCGTCGAGCGCCGCTTCGGCCTCGATCTGGTCGCCCGCACCGGCGACGCCGCGCCCGACGCCGGCGACGGCACAGTTTTCGCCACGTGCGACGCGACGCGGGGCGACTACTTTTCGCCCGTCGTCAACGAGCGCGGCCAAGTCGCGTTTCTCTCGTGTCTGGCCGGGCCGAACATCGACGCGAGCAATGACCTCGGCCTATTTGCCGTCACGCCGGAGCGAGACCTGGTCAAGGTTGCCCAAACCGGCGATGCGTTTGCGCTATCGTCGGGCGCGACGCAGACGATTGCCGATATCCGCCTGAAAACCGGCTCTGGCGGGTCCGACGGCCGCGGCCGGGCGTTCAACCTCCGCGGCGACCTCGCGTTTTGGATCGGCTTCGCCCCCGACGGCGTCGCCACGGTCGGCGGCGAAGCGGTCGTCGTCGCCAGCACGTCGAGTTCGTTCCCGCTGTTGGGCGACGCCAACGGCGACGGCTGGGTCGACGGGCAAGACGTCGCCCTGCTCATCGACTGGTGGGCGAGCGACGAGTTCTGGGAAGGCGACTTCGACTACGACGGCGCGATCACCGTCAAAGACCTCGCCATCCTGCAAAACAACTACGACGGCTTCGGCCCCCGCAACTCGCCCGCGGCAGCGGTGCCGGAACCGGCGACGTGGTGGCTCGCTCTTGCCGGATTCGCAACGTTGCCCACGCTCAGGCGACGGTTGCCTTTGCCGAAGACAACGGCCTAGATGCGCTCGAGTTTCTCTAGCCACGCGGCAAAATGACCGCAGCGTTCGCGCATGATTTCCAGGCCGATACGATTCGTGACGATCGGTCCATGCGTGCGTTTGCGATAGGCGCTTACCACGCCCAGGATTCGCCGCGATGGGCACGTCTCGTAGTGATCGTTGATCGCTTCGGGCTGTCCAGCCTCGTCGAGAATCGCCGCGAACGCCGCCGCCAGTTGCTCGGCCGGCCTGTCCGCGAGCGGGTAAAGAACGGAAGCCAGTGCCTCGACGTCCGCAAATGCCAGCGCCTCAAACTCGTGCAGTTGGACATAAGGAATGAAGTACTTGCGGTCGAACTTCCCACCCATGACCTGGCAAACGTCCTCGTGGATTGCAGTTTCCACGTGCGGCGCCCGTTCGTTCCAGATAAGCTTGCGCGAGGCTGCACGCCCCGGCCAATCGTCCGGCAATCCGTAGTAGTCGAACATCGTCGTGCAATACCGGCGTTCGCGCAGCGTTCGCACGATGTCTTGACGGGCGACCTCCCATTTCTTCACGCCGCCATGACGGCGATGCCGCCCAGGCAGCACCGGCCATGCGGTCGTGCCGAGGATCGCCAAATGCGCTGCCAATTGATCCCGAACGAACGTCTGCTCGGTTTCTCCCTCGGCAATGACAACGAGTTCATTCACCTGTCGGACCTCCGCGCACGACATTCTTCTGCCAGAGTTCGCCGACCGAATAGTCGTCCAGCCATTCGCGGAGGCTTTCGCCATCGAGTCGCTCGAACGTCGAGCGGCCTTTCTCGCGGTTCACGACGACAATCTCGTGCGGTTCGAAGTAGTCGAGCAACGTCGGCGATTGCGTCGAGACGATGACCTGCGTGCGTGTGGACGCCGACTTGATCAAGTCGGCAAGGATCGAAACTGCATAGGGATGCAAGCCCAATTCCGGTTCGTCGATCACGATCGCCGCCGGCGGCTCAGGTTGCAACAGCGCGGTCGCCAAGCAAACGAACCGGATCGTGCCGTCCGACAACTGATACGGTTGAAACGGAAAGTCGCTCCCTTTTTGACGCCATTCTAGTCGCACCTGCTCCCTTCGCCCCATCTCTTGCGCGCGGAGCAGGAAATCGTCGAAGAATGGCGCCATCAAACGAACGGTGTCGCGAACCAGTCTGTAAGTCCCTGGTTGGTTATCGCGTATTGCGTGTAAGAATGCCGCAATGTTAGAACCATCAGGGCGAAGAGTAATGTTATCGCGCGACGACTGGTCGCGCCGCATCGCCGCCAACGGGCTCGTGTCGTGGAAGTGGTAGACTGTCCAACTCGATACGGCGTCGTAGACGTAGAACGGCACGCCGCGTCGACCGCCCCGCAATCCAGGCTGATCCTTCGACGCTTTCAATACAGACTCGATAGTGCCTCCCGAAATTGATTCCGAATAATCCTTGAACCCAAGGCGCTCGCGAGCAAACTGCAACGAACCATCGGCCGTCGGTATAAGTTCGAATTCGTAGGAGTTGTCTCCGAATTCGAGCCGCGCACTAATTTTCGGCGTTCTTTTCGGCCCGAGGTAAAAGAAACCGTCGCCGGCTCCGGACTCCCGCACGAACTGTTGAAAGCGCTCGTCCGCGAATGCGCGGAGCATCCGAAAAAAGTCGACGAAATTGCTCTTTCCCGCCCCGTTCGCCCCGATCAAAACGTTGAGGCGGTTTACGGGAAACTCCTCAAGTTCCTCGATCGACTTAAACCCTCTGAGCGTGATTCTGTCGATAGATTGCGACATTGGAGGGTTCCCGGTTTCGATGCGTCAACCGCAATATGCAATTCTACCTCGACGGTCCTCGCCCGTCTGCGGGCGCACATCCCCAAGCGATTGCGCGCAATGGAGATATGCCCGGCCGTGAGAGGCCATTGCATCAAATCAGAAAACATCGGGATTTCGAAAACACCGAAGCAGGCTACTTCTCGCCCACCGCATACAGCGCGTCGAACGTCCGCAAATAAATCCGCCCGTTGGAAATCGCCGGCGAGGCGGACATTTCTTCGCCCATCTTGTTCGTGGCGACGATCTTGAACTCCGGGCCCGCCGCCACGACGTTGATCGTCCCGTCGCGGGCGGCAAGATACACGTGTCCGTCGGCGTACACCGGCGAAGCGCGGTGCCGCACCAGGTGCACGCGCTCTTGATAGAGCTCCTTGCCGCTCGCCGCATCGACCGTAATCAGCACCCCATTCTCGCGGCAGAGATACACGATGCCGTCCTTGACCAGCGGAGAAGGCACGTCTGGCGTGTTGCTGTTGCGCATCCAGTGGTACGCCGCCTTGGTGTCGGTGATGTCCCCTTCTCCGTCGGGCTTAAGCGCCAGCACCGGCCCATTCTTCGCCGATGGCACGACGATCATCCCCGGCACGGCCACGGGACTGGCCACGAACCGCAGCGTGTCGTTGTACCGCGTCTTGAGATTCAGATTGCCGCACCGCCAGATTTCCTTGCCGTCTTCCAGGCGGTGGGCCACGATGTAATCCGCCCCGTGCGTGAGCAGAAACGCCTGCTTGTCGTCGCGATACATGACCGGCGACGCATAGGAATGCTCGCACTCCGCAACCGCGTCGCTCTCGCGGCCGACCTTCCAGATTTCCTTGCCCGTCGCCGCGTCGAGGGAAACGATCGTCGCCTCGCGGGTGTCCGGGTTCCCTTCGCCGTGGATGAGTTGCACGTACAGCCGCCCCTCGTCGAGCACGGGCGTGCTCGTCATGCCAAACTGGATTTTCAGCCGGCCGTAGCGGTCCTGGACGTTGAACTTCCACACTTCCGCGCCATCGACCGAATAGCACGCCAGGTCGCCGGTGGCCATGAACGTCCAGACGCGCTTGCCGTCGGTCGAGCACGACGGCGAAGCCGCGTTGCCTTCGTCGTCGCGCACCTTCCGGTCGCCCGTTGCGACGATCTTCCGCCACTGCTCCTTGCCGTCAGTTCCGACGCAAATCAGCACGAGGTCTTTCCCGTCGGCCGACGTGAGAAAGATGCGATCGTCCCACACGACCGGCGTCGACCCGCCCTGTCCCGGCATCGGCAGCCGCCACAACACGCCCTCGGCCTTCGTCCACTTCGTCGGCAGACCCGTCTCGTTGCTGATCCCGTCGAGCTTCGCCCCGCGCCACTGCGGCCAGTTTTCCGCGGCACCCGCCCGCACGGCCAGAAACGCAAACAGGACAAACGCGCAGACGCTCCACGAGCGAAACCCAAACGGCATGACGAGATTCCTTATCGTGCGGAAAAAAGGAAGGCGGAAGGACGAACGGGCAGGCAGAGAACAAACAGGCGGGACAACCGGCAGAGCATCGGCGACTCGCCCGCCGATTGCTACTCCCAAGTCTGCGGTACCCCGAAACGGCAGTCAAGCCGCACGGATTCCACCGCTCGGGTGCAACTCATTGGGTTCCGTTGCGCCGAGCCGCAGCGTTAACCGAAAAGTTGACCGCCCGAATTCGCCCGGCTAGAGTGGTAGGCGGGGTCGCGCGGGGCGGGGAAGTTTTCCGCGCCGCGTTCCCGGCGGCCTTCCGATGAACGGTGTAAGCCGATTTCCATCGCCGTGCCGATCGCGCCGTGCGCCGGATGCCGCCGCTTTCGCCCAGGCACGCCGAAATCCGCGGGCGGTTCCATGAGCGTCACGTACTTCAAGCGGTTCCGGATGGAAATCGACCTGGTTCGCGGCCGCTTCGCGGCGCCCGAGCTTCCCGCCGGCTATGCGCTCGTCGCATGGAGTCCCGACCTGTTGGCGATTCACGCCGAGGTCAAGCACGCCAGTTTTCGCGAGGAAATCGACGCGCACGTGTTTCCCTGTTTGGGAAACTTTAGCGGTTGTCTGCGGTTGATGGACGAGATTTGCCGCAAGGCGCGGTTTCTGCCCGACGCCACGTGGCTGGCGGCGTTTCGGCATCCCAACGGCGAGCGCGAATACTGCGGCACGATTTCCGCAGTCCTCGATCCGGCCAACCACGGCGCGATTCAGAACATCGGGGTCACCCCGGCTCATCGCGGCTGCGGCATCGGCACGGCGCTGTTGCTCAAGGCGCTAGCGGGCTTCCAGCTTTCGGGATTGCGCCGCGCCTATCTCGAAGTGACGGCCCAGAACGTCGACGCCGTCCGCCTCTATCAGCGGATCGGCTTCCGCCGCACGCGGACGAGCTACAAGGCCGTCGAAAACGCGGCGAGCCTCGTCTGATTCCGCGCATGGCGCCCAGCTCTCAGTAGCGGCCGCTACGTCAATATCTCGCCGAGCACGTGCCCGTGCACGTCGGTCAGCCGCCGCTCCGTGCCGTTGTGCGCAAACGTTAGACGCTCGTGATTGAGCCCCAACAGGTGCAGGACCGTGGCGTGCAAGTCGTAGACGATCGACGGCTTCTCGGCCGCCTTGTAACCGAACTCGTCGGTCGCGCCGTAGGTATACGGCGTCTTCACCCCCGCGCCCGCTAGCCAGCACGTGAAGCCGTGCGGATTGTGGTCTCGGCCGGACGCGCCGGCTTGGAAGAACGGCATCCGGCCGAACTCGGTCGTCCACACGACGAGCGTGTCTTCGAGCATCCCGCGCTGTTTGAGGTCCTTGAGCAGCGCCGCGGCCGGCTGGTCGAGAATCGGCCCGTGAACGTCGTATTGCGTCTGGAGCGTTTTGTGCCCGTCCCAGTTGCCCACGCCTTCGCCCATTGCATACGCCCCGTTGAACAACTGCACGAACCGCACGCCGTTCTCCAACAGCCGCCGGGCGAGAATGCAGTTCCGCGCGAACCCGGCCTGGTTCGGATCGGCCCGATCCGCGCCATAGGCCTTGACCGTTTCGGACGTTTCCTTCGATAGATCGGCGACCTCGGGCGCGCTGCGTTGCAGCTTCGCCGCGAGTTCGTAGCTCGAAATCCGCGCCGCAAGCTGCGTGTCGCCGGGATGGCGCGCGAGGTGCTTCTCGTTGAGCCGTTGCAAGAAGCCCCGCGTCGCGTCGTCCGTCGCACCGCTGATCCCGCTGGGACGGGCGAGATGCGAAATCGGCTTTTGCGCGTTGAACGGCGTGCCCTGAAACACCGCTGGCAGGAATCCGCTCGACCAGTTGTTCGGTCCCGCTTGCGGCACGCCGCGCGGGTCGGGAATCGCCACGAACGCCGGCAGATTGTCCGCCTCGCTCCCGAGGGCATACGTCGTCCACGCGCCGATGCTCGGAAAACCGTCGATCGTATAGCCGGTGCTCATGAAGTTCTCGCCCGGCCCGTGCGTGTTCGTCTTCGACGTCATCGAGTGGATGAAGCACAGGTCGTCGACGAGCTCACCCATCTGCGGCAACAGGTCCGATGTGTACTTGCCGCATTCGCCCCGCGGGCGGAACGGATACCGCGGCCGGGCAAGCGCGCCCGGCGTCGATTGAAACGTCTTGAGCTGCTCCGTGCCCGGCATCGGCTTGCCGTCGTACTTTTCGAGCGCCGGCTTGTAGTCCCAGGTCTCCAGATGGCTGCACGCCCCGCTGCAGAAGATCATCAACACCCGCTTGGCCTTCGCGGCGTGATGTGTCGCCCGCGCAGCGAGCGGCCGCGTCGGGTCGATCGCCGGCCGAATCGGCGGCGATGGCTCGGCGGCCAGCAACCTTTCGCGCCCCAATAGCGCCGCCAGCGCCACGCCCGCCAACCCGCCGGCCGCGTCGTGCAAGAAACCGCGGCGATTCAAGAGCCGCAGGCCATCGAGGGAAAGGACTGTGTTGTTCATATTGTCGAACCGTTGGTTTTCGTTGGCGCGATGTCATTCATCGCGAAGCTCGTTGTCGACACGGTCCATCCATATCTGAGGATCGCGGCTCGTGTGCACGACGGCAAGCACGATGAGTCGGTCATTCTTCTCTCGATAGAACAACGTAAACGGAAACCCACGAACGCTGGCTTGTCGTACCTCCCTGTAGACTACCGCAAACAGCTTCGGATTCGCGACGATGCGACGAACGAGGCGTTGTACCGCTCGTGCGAACCGCTCGCCGAGTCTCTTCGCGCGTTGCTCGTACCAGTCGGCCGCCGCATCGAAGTCCCGCTTTGCTGCCCGCGTGAACTCGACGTGGCGCTTCATTGGCGTTCACCAAAGCGTTCGCGTTCGATTTGCGTCCACGAAATAACGTCGTCGGGATTCGCATCGTGCTCCGCAATTCTCTCGTCGAGCAGCGCCTTTTGAGCGCCTGTCAGCGGAACGACCGTCGTCTCGTCGGCAATGCTGTCCCAAATCTCGCCGATCATGGCGATGCGCTCGGGGATCGAGTACTGATGGATGTCGAAGGGGAGTACTGGCGTCGCCATCGTTGACCTCGGGTGAATCGTGTCTCGCAGCCGTTCGCGCGGGCAGGAATCTTGCTTCGCGCATCATTGCTTGCCACCGGCGGCTCGTCGCTTGACTTCCTCCCACGGGATGAGGCCATCCACTGGTCCTAAGCTTTCCACATATCGCCGTTCCAATTCGGCCGATTGCTCATCCGTGAGCGGGACTTCGGCGTTGTCGTCGGCGATGGTGTCCCAAATCGCCCCCATGATCGCCACGCGCTCTGGAATCGAGTATTGATTGACGTCAAAAGGAATAATCGTGTCAGCCATAAGTCACCCTGAGCGATAACGTCGCGCCGCCACATGCCGCGCGACTAAACCACTACTTTCTAGTTTACATAAACCAACTCGCTAGCGTTAAGCATCGCCCGGCAGACCGCCTCCAAACCGTGTTGTTTGGCAAGTTCCGTCGCCGCCGCGGCCTCGTCCGGTTCCGCTCTGCGGCCGAACGCCAGTTCGAACGCCCGGCGAACCTGCGCCTCGACATCTTCACCCGCCTCGCGGCGAACGCGGTTTGCAAAATATTCGGCCTGTTGGAGGATGAACTGGCTGTTGAACAAGCTCAAAGCCTGCAGCGCCGTCGTCGACGCATTGCGCTTCGGCATCGACGCGGCCGCGTCGGGGCAATCGAAAACGCCGAACGTCGCGTCCTGCTGCATCCGCGGCTTCGTCTGGTAGATCATCCGTCGCCATTCCGCCGGGCCGTATTGCTTCTTGGGATTGTAAACGCGGACGTAGTTGTCGTTCGGCTCGAAGACCGTGTAGCCCGGCCCGCCCATCCGCAAATCGAGCGTCCCGCAGATCGACAGGATCGCATCGCGGATCGGCTCGGCTTCGAGCCGCTGCGGCGGATAGCGCCACAACAACCGACATTGCGCGTCGACGGCCATTGCATCCTCGCGCGCGGCCGAGGCTTGCCGCCACGTCGCGGACGCAACCATCAACCGATGCATCGCCTTGAGGCTCCAGTCCTGCCGCATGACTTCCAACGCCAGCCAATCGAGCAGCGCCGGATGCGACGGCTTCCCGCCCAAGAACCCAAAATTGCTCGGCGTTAGAACCAACCCCTGACCGAAATGATAGTGCCAGAGTCGGTTGACGATCACGCGGGCGGTAAGCGGGTGCTCCGGATGCGTGATCCACTCGGCCAGCTTGCGGCGGCGCTCGGCGTCCGTCGTCATGGTGGGGAGCTCGAGCGCGGGACCGATCCCGGTCAAGCCGCCCGGAGCGGCCTCTTCGCGCTGCTGCATTACGTCGCCGCGATGCAAACGGTACGTCGGCGGCGGCATCGAAGCGAACGTGCCCGCAAACGCCGGCAGCGTCGGCTTGGGCAACGCCTTGGCCAACTCTGCCTTCTCGGCCAAGAGCCGGCGATATTCTTCGGCCGATTCCCGCGGCAGGCGGTCGATATCGCGGCCGCCAGCAAGATTCGCGTTCGGATCGAACGGCCGCCGATCGAGATGCGTAGCGACCGTGAGCCACTGGCCGGGTTCGAGCGCCACGTCGATACGGTATTGCGTCGCGGTCCGGTCGCGATATTTCAGTTCGCGATCGCGCCCCCATACGACCCGGTCGATCGTTGCCGGCTCGGCAAGTTCGATCTGCACCCACCCGCGGCCGTTCTCGCTGGAAATCCAACTGCGGCCGTTGCCGTATTGCCCGTCGTTCACGTGTGCGAGTTGATGGATCGCCTCCGCGCCGTTGGCGTACACGCCCGAGGTGGTCACTTTCGCGCCCGCCGACTTGAGCGCCACGTTGAGCGGTGCTTCTCCGGCCGTAAAGACTTCGAGCTCGTCCAGGCACGGCTCTGATGCGTTCGTCGCTTCGACCGTGAACCGCACGAACCGCGCCGACACCGGCTCGAAACGATCGACGTTCCGCTGCGAATTCACCGGGCTGCGAAGCTTCGCCGGATCGACCGGTTCCGGCGTCGCCGCCGTCGAAGGAATTGTCGCCACGCGCTCGCCCACGGCGTCGATCGCTCGGTCGAACTCAGCCAGCCGCGTCTCGATCGCCTTGAGCCGGGCCAACATCGGTCCGGCCTGGCTCGCCCGGCGCGGATAGTCGAGCGATTCGACGACGCGGTCGCCATGGCTCACGCCCGCCAACGCCGCGGATAGTCGGTAATAGTCGGCCTGTGAGATCGGGTCGAACTTATGGTTGTGGCACTTCGCACAACTGACCGAAAGCCCGATGAACGCCGTCGCCGTGTTGCCGACGATGTCGTCCATTTCGTCGAGCCGCTGTTGCCGCTGGCCTTCGATGTTGTTGATCCCGACGAGGTCCTTGGGACCGGCGACGAGAAACGACGTGGCGACGCCGGCGCCCATCTGGTCGCCGGCAATCTGTTCCTGCACGAATCGGCCGTAGGGCTTGTCCTCGTTGAGCGATTGGATGACGTAGTCGCGATACGGCCAGGCGTTGTCCCGCGGCGTATTCACTTCATAGCCGCTCGTCTCGCCGAAGCGGGCGACGTCGAGCCAGTGCCGCGCCCAACGTTCGCCGTAGCGCGGCGAAGCGAGCAGCCGATCGACCAGCCGCTCGAAGGCGTCTGGCGCTTCGTCGGCGACGAATTCGGCGATCTCCTCCGGCGACGGTGGCAGACCGACGAGATCGAAGTACGCCCGGCGAACGAGCGTGGAGCGGTCGGCTTCCGGCGACGGGGTAAGCTGCTTTGCCGCCAGTTCGCCGCGAATGAAGCGGTCGACGGCGTTTCGCTCCGGCACGGCGTTACCCGTGGCGGCCGCTCGCGCCGAAATCGCATCCGGAAGCGGGGGCCGGACGGGCGGTTTGAGCGACCACCAATCCCGGCCCGCGCGGCGTTCGGTCGTATAGTCGAACTCGCTGAGCCGGCGTCCCTCGGGCCACGCCGCGCCCGCGTTCACCCACCCGACGAGCGCGGCCACGTCGGCTTCGGAGAGCGGCTTGCCTTTGCCTTCCGGCGGCATTTCGTGGTCGCGAACTCGCGATATCAGGTAGCTCGACTCCGCGTCCTTCGGCTCAATCACCGGGCCGGAGTCGCCGCCTTTGAGCATTCCCACGCGGGTCGTTAGATCGAGATTGCCCTCCGTTTGGCTGTCGTTGTGGCAATGCAGGCAGTTCTGCACGACGATCGGGGCCACGCGGCGTTCGAACTCCGCCGCGCCAGCAGCGGCACTCGTCGCTTGCCGATCGTCCGACGCATCGGCGCCTACCGAGAACCAGCCGGCGAGCACCAAGAGCACTGCGATACCGAACGCAACGCCGCGACAGCGTCCGCAGCGACCCGGAAGTTTCGTCGACGACAGTCTCCAGCGATCCAACATGGCCATCCTCAACGCTCGGATTCCTGCGACTCGTTTAGCCCAAGCGGTCTGGAAGTCGTGACTTTTGTGGTGCAGGTCAGCTACAATCTCGCCGGGCCGCAACCAACGACAAGTTTTCTTGGATGGGTTGGTTGCCACGATAGCGGTTCGCTTAGTATACTGTCAACTGTATACAAAAAACAACCCGCGACGCATCTCACCCCTCAACGGTGTTGCAGTGCCATTCACTTTGCCCTCCTCCGTGCCCGTTATTCGTCAATCGCTCGGCGAGGTCGTCTACGACCGGCTCCTCTCGGCAATTCTTTCCGGCCAACTCGTCGGCGGCAACGAGCTGAGCGAAGTCACGATCGCCGACCAGTTCGGCGTCAGCCGAACTCCCGTCCGCGAAGCCCTCAACCGTCTTGCCGGCGACGGCCTGATCGAAAATGGTCGCAACCGTCGCGCGATCGTCCGCACCGTGACCCGCGAAATGGTCGTCGAAATCTACCAGGTCCGGCAGTGCCTGGAGTCCGGCGCCGCGCGCCTGGCTGCCGGGCGCATGAACTCCGCAGAACTCGCTCGCCTCGACGCCATCTCCGCGGCCGTTCGCCCCGACGGAATCGCCATCGACCAGAACCAGGCCCTCGCCTTCGACGCGGAACTGCACGGCTCGATCGCCCGCCACTGCGGCAACCGCCGGCTGGCCGAAGAGGTCCGCCGATACACCAACTTCGTCCCTATTTTTCAGCGGCTTGCGGGCCGCCGCGACGACCGGCTGTTGCTAGCCTACGAACAGCATCTGACGATCATCGACGCGCTACGAGCCGGGGATGCGGAACAGGCCGCCGCCGCCATGACCCACCACATCCAATCGGCCCTCGTCGTGCTGCTCGACGACGTGTTTCCCGAGGCCCCGCAGAGCGCGTGAGCCCCGGCCATTTGCTGTCATTTCCCGCTCGCGGCAAATATACTGACGTTTAGGGGCGTTTTCGTCGGAAACCGCGCCCTTCCGCCAACCGGACCGCATCTTCCCGGCCGGCATGCGCGGATCACGTCTCGTCTGCCCGTCGGTCTTTCCCGCCTTTCGTCTGCCGCGACGCCATGCGACATCGCTGGAACAACGTGCTGCGCGCGCGCCGAAGCGCCGTAGTGCGCGCATGGGTCCGCCGAGCGCGTCCGCCAGCGAAATCGCTCCGGCGTTTGCAGACCGAATCGCTCGAATCGCGCCTTGCGCTGGCCGGCGACCTGGTGATCACCGAAGTCCATTACAACCCCCTGCCGCCCGATCCCGGTAGCATCGCCGCGAATAACACCGACTTCGAGTTCATCGAGATCCAAAACGTCGGCCCCGCGCCGCGGCCGATGCAAGGCGTCCACTTTAGCGACGGCATCGCGTTCACGTTCCCCGAGTCGTCGCTGGCCCCCGGCGAACGGGCCGTCGTCGTGCGAAATGTCGACGCCTTTCGCGAACGCTACGGCCAGGCGATTCCCATTGCCGGCGTCTTTACCGGCGTGCTCAGCGACCGTGGCGAAACGATCTCGCTCCGAGACGCCGATAACGCCGTCCTCCAGTCCTTCACGTATTCCGACGAATGGGCGTCCGCCAGCGACGGCCCCGGCCACTCGCTCGTCGTCCGCGACCCGAACCAGCCGCTCGCCAGTTGGACCATTCCCAGCGGTTGGCGGGCGAGCAGCCGCTTCGGTGGTTCGCCCGGCGCGGAAGACGTCGGTCTCTTTCCCGGCGCGGTGGTCGTCAACGAACTGCTCACGCACGAAGACGGCCCGCCCGGCGACTGGGTCGAGCTCCACAACACGAGCACGATGCCCATCGACCTCGGCGGCTGGTATTTGAGCGATAAACCCAACCAGCCGCTGCTCTACCGGATTCCCGACGGAGTAACGATCGCCCCCGGCGGCTACTACACGCTCACACAAAACTTTCACTTCGGCGTCGGACCAAACGCCTTCGCGCTCAGCGAATTCGGCGAACAAGTCCTGCTCACCGCGCCGGCCGGACCCGGCGGCGAAAACTACGGC
>QEVI01000329.1 GCA_003576855.1 Planctomycetota bacterium | reverse complement strand
TACCTGTGAGCGTCCCCGCCGTATGACGCGCCGCGAGCTGCTTCGCGTCGGCGGCTCGAGTTTGCTGGGGCTGTCGCTGGCCGACATGCTTCGCATGGAACAGACCGCCGCCAGTTCGCCGGCGGCCGGAGGCGCCGCGCCGCGCGGCTTCGGCGGCGCGCGGAGCGTCATCATGGTCTATCTCCAAGGCGGGCCCAGCCATCTCGACCTGTGGGACCCCAAGGAGAACCTTCCCGACAACATGCGGAGCGTCTTCAAGCCGGCGTCGACCTGCCTTCCCGGCGTGCAGTTCACCGAGCTGTTGCCGAAGCTGGCCCAGGTAATCGACCGGACGACGCTCATCCGCTCGATGAGTTATGAGCCGGTGGGCCTGTTCAATCACACGGCCGCCATCTACCAGATGATGACCGGGTACACGACCGACAAGGTGAGCCCGTCGGGACAACTCGAACCGCCCAGCCCGAAGGATTTTCCGAACTTCGGCTCGCAGATTGTCGCGCTAAAGCCGTCCAGCGAGCCGATGCTGCCGTTTGTGATGTTGCCGCGGCCGCTGCAGGAAAGCAATGTCATCGGCAAAGGAGGCACGGCGGGCTTTTTGGGCAAGTCGTTCGATCCGTATACGCTGTACCCGGAGGGGGACGATCTGGACCTGCAGAAGATGGAGCGCATTCGGGTGGACGACCTCGAGTTGCGGCCGGAGATACCGGCGTCGCGGCTGGTGCGTCGCGCCCGGCTGCGGGACGCGATCAGCCAAGGGATGCCGCACCTGGAGAAGGCAGTCGCCGATTACAAGCTCGATGAGAACTACACGCGGGCGCTCGACCTGATCGTTTCGGGACGCGCCCGGCAGGCGTTCGACCTGCGTCAAGAGCCGGACGTGCTCCGCGAGAGCTACGGCAAGAACGCTTTCGGCCAAAGCTGCCTGTTGGCCCGGCGGTTGATCGAGGCGGGCACGCGGGTCGTCGAAGTGCTTTGGCCGAACGTCGCCAATGGCCAGAACCACTCCTTCGACATGCACAGCGACCTGAGCAAGCGGCTGCCCGCGGCGGCGGCGCCGATGCTCGACGCGGGCCTGTCGGCGCTGGTCGTTGATCTCGACCAGCGCGGCATGCTGGACGACACGTTGGTGGTCGCCGTCGGCGAGTTCGGCCGCAGTCCGCAGCGGGGGGTCAGCACGTCGGGCAACTCCAACAGCGACGACGGCCGCGATCACTGGCCGTATTGCTTCACCGCGCTGGTCGCCGGCGGCGGCGTCAAGCGGGGCTTCGTGTACGGCGCGAGCGACAAGACCGGCAGCGCCCCGGCGGAGAACCCGGTTCACCCGACGGAGCTCTTGGCCACGGTTTACCATGCCCTGGGGATCGAGCCGCACACGATCGTGTACAACCACCTCAAGCAGCCGCGGGAGCTGGTGAAGGGGCGGGCCGTTACGGCGTTGTTCGCCTAAAGCGGGTGGCGCAGGCGGGCTCGGCACGCTGTTTGCTGCCGGGCGATTTGGCAAGAAATGCGGTCTCGACCGCTATTCCGCGAACTAGAATTGCGATGTAATGTCCCGTCCTCGTCCGGGCGGCGATCATCAAGTTTCCGCCCCGGGCGAACCGATTTGTGAAGCGTGCGTACAAGAACACCCGGCGGCGTGCGTGCCGGCCGGGGATAACGAGCCAAGCTTCTGGTCAAGATTCCGTCGGGAGGACCAATTATTCGGATTGACCCATGTCGGCACATGGCAGTGCGCAGCACTGTTCGACGTGCGTCATTCTTCCAGCGACTCCACCCAGTCGCAATCGGGCCGGAAGTTTGTTCCACGAAAAGAGGTCGCGGGCTTGGCAGTAGGGCCGGCGCGCGGCCTTTTTTCATGCGCGGCGCTCGCGCCGCTAGCGCTTGCATTACGGCAAAAAACCATTTAGCCGCGGCGCTTGCGCCGCGCCGTCCACGCCATCTTAGCCGGCCCCCCTCATCGCCAGGCCGGGCAGTGGCCTTGCCGCTCAAAAGGGAAACAGGCTACAGTTCCGCCAGCATTTGGCCGAGATGGAACAAGAGCGCTGCCGCAGACATCGGAGGTTCGCCGCGATGCAAGGCTTCGATCCCGCACAAGGCGTCGTTCTGAACGACACGGCCCGGCACCTGATCAACGACGTGCTGGTGTGGATCGGCTTCGGCACGGTCATCGGGCTGCTGGCCAAGGCGATCATGCCGGGCCGCGATCCTGGCGGGGCGATTGCCACGGTGCTCATGGGGATCGGCGGCACGATCCTGGGCTGCGGGGCGATGAGCTACTTCTACGACGGCGAGCGGGTCGTGCCGGTGAGCCCGCTAGGCATGGTCGTCGGCGTCACGGGGACGCTCATCATCCTGTTCTTTTACAAGCTGTTGGGCGGGTACTACTTCCTCGAAGGCGAGTACATCAGCCGCGCCCACCGCCAGCGGATCGGCTACGGTCGCCGGCGGCGCCGACTCAGTTCGGCGGCGTATGAGGATTAGTAGGCGGTAGGCAGTGGGCAGTAGGCGGTAGGCTGACCCATGGCAGCCGCGCACCACTAGCCGTCGGCCGTCGGCCGCTCACCGGGCCCCGTTTCCCGCGCAACGTGACAGCCGGCAGGCTGCGACGTGGCTCAGGACACGAAACCACCGTCGAGCACTGCCGGCTGTCAGTTCTGGGGAGCCGCGCTGGCGAGCTATTGGTCGAAATCGGCGCGACTCGCGCCGCAGCCCCGACCAAGCTTGGTCGGGGCTATGTATATATCGCGCGGCAGAACTGCCGTGCGGCCGCCTCCGAGGGGATCAATTCGCCGCTCCGGAGTCGTGCACTAGCTTCGCCGGCGGCACCTTCGAGGCGATTTGCCGAAAGGCGTCCAGCAGTTGTTCTTCCATCTCCTCGACGGTGCTGCCGCCGGGAACGTCGATGTAGATGCCGCCGCTGGCGAACGCGATGGCCTGCATGAGGTCCCGGTCGGCGCCGGCGCCGACGGCCAGCGTATGCAACGTGCAGCCCAGCTCGATCGACTTGGTCGCCTCGTAGAGCGCGTACTGCTTGTTTGCGTCCGTGGTGGCGTAGTCGGCCGCGCCATCGCCGTCGTAGTCGGTCCACTTGGCCCAATTGAAGCCGGACGGCAGCGACCAGCCCGACGGCCGCTGATTGGTCTGGCCGTCGGTCATGATGAGCATGGTCGGCCGGGCCCCGTAGCGGGCGAAGCCGTCGTCATTGGGGTCGTTGTCGGCGCCGAGCAGTAGTTCGCGGGCCTTGAGGATGCCGTCGCCCATGGCCGTCCAACCGTTGTACTCGCCGGCTTGGTGGCGGCGCTGCATGGCGTCGATCGTGGCATAACTGGAGGTGATCGGATCGCCGGTGACGTCGATGGTCACTTCGCCGTCGTTATGGGTCATTTGCTGGACCGCCCACTGGCCGTAGGCGACCCAGCCGACCTCGTCGCCGAAGTCCAGTTCGGTGAGGAAGTCGAGGAACAGCGTCATGCCGTTGCGATTGGCGTGGAACGGGTAATGCGGCGTCCGCCACAAGTCCTCGGATTGCGCGGGATCATGGCGCTGGTCTTGCAGGTAGCTGAGCAGCGTCCGGTAGCCGTACTTCTTCTTGTAGCTGCCGCTGAGGTTCTTGGTGTAGTTGATGTAATCCTTCCAAAGAGCGTCGCTGGTCGAGTTGCTCGTCTTCGGCTTGGGGCTGCCGTTGGAATACCGGCCCGATTGCGGAAAGGGGTACTTCGCGGACCCGTCGGCGTTGCGTTCGCCCAGCTTGAGCGATGCGAAAATCGTGTTGGTGTCCGAGCTGCTCACATACGTGCCGGCCGCGGATTTCACCTGCCCGAATCCCGTCGCCGGAAATTTGCTGAGGGCGGTGTTCGGCCATTTGGGATCGGCGGCGCGGAGGGCGTTCCACATCGCGTCGAGCGAAGCCTCGACCTGCGACTGCGCTAGCCCGCTCTGGTTCAGCGTGCTGTCGTCGTTCATCGACGCCGAGACGTCGAGCACGACGACCAAATCGCGGGCTTCGACGAAGGCCGTGGCCGACGCCTGGAGCGGAACTTCGGATCGTCCCACCGCCCAGCCGAATGCCAGCGGGAGCTGGCCGTCGGGGGCCGAGACGTCGCTATTGGTGCGGCGGGCGGTCACCTGTACGACGTTATAGGGCGAGGCGTTCCACTGGATGGGCCACGTGTTGTCGGCGGCGAACGTCCGCTTTCCGAAGCGGACGTCAACGGCCGGGTCGATGTATACGCCGTTGGCCGCGGCGACTTGAGCCGCCATGTTCCGGGCGGCCTGAACGGCGATCGAGTTGGCGTCGATGTCGGCCGAGCCTTGGCCTTGTCCCGCCGCGTAGACGGCGGCTTGGATCTCCTGAGCCGCGGCCAGGGCGGCGGCGTCCA
>QEVI01000021.1 GCA_003576855.1 Planctomycetota bacterium | reverse complement strand
TCGTCGTGCTGCCGGCGACGCCAACTTGCGAGCAAATGAGGTTGTGCCGCCCCAGGCGGCAGTTGTGGGCGATCATCACCAGGTTGTCGATTTTCGTGCCGTCGCCGATGACCGTCGGTCCATAGGTTCCGCGGTCGATCGTGGCGCCGGCGCCGATTTCGACGTCGTGCCCGATCTCCACGTGCCCCAGTTGGGCGGAAAGCTGGTGGCGGCCGTCTACTTGCCGGTAGCCGAAGCCGTAGGCGCCGATGATGGCGCCGGCGTGGATGATGGCCCGATCGCCGACGCGAGTGTTCTCGTAGAGCACGACGTTCGGAAAGATCGTCACGCCCGATCCGATGACGCAGTCGTGCATGATCCGCACGCCGGAGTGAATCGTCGTGTGGGCGCCGATCACGACGCCCTCGCCGATGGTGGCGCCGGGATGCACGTCGACATTGGCCGCCAGCGTCGCGCGCGGGCTGACGACCGCTTGCGGGCTGACGCCGATGCGCGGCGAAAACCGCTGCGGCCGGAAATGGCGGACCGCGGTGGCGAACGCGGCGTGAACGTCGGCGACGACAATCGACGGCTTGCCGCCGCAATCCACCTCCGGCGAGGCGATCACCGCCGAAGCGAGCGACGCGACCAGCGATCGCGCCCGATCGGGATTGTCGGCCAGGGTGATCTCGCCGGGCCGGGCGACGTCGGTCGTCGCGGCGCCGGTAAGCGACAGCGACGCGGGACCGCGGAGCTCGCCGCCGACAAGGCGGGCCAGTTCGCCCAGGGTCGTGGGCATGCGATGAGTCCTTTTTTCAAGAATGCGACAGCCGTGATGGCGCCGGTAGCATCGGCGGCGGGCGAAAGACCCCCGCGTGTTGCGCGGGGGATGGTACCCGCGGGCAAAGCGGCAGAGCAAGGCCAGTGCACGGCGAACGCCAGGCCGCTTACTTCACGGCAACGGGAGACTTCGGCCGACGGCTCCGCGCCAGATACGTCGCCTGTTCGAAGTGCTTTTGCAGCCGCAGGAACTGCCGCAGGTCGCCGCCGCGGTCGGGATGCAGTTCCTTCACGCGTTGGCGATAGGCGGCGAGCACCTGCTCTTCGGTGCAGGGCAGGGTGAGCCCGAAGGCGTCGAGGCAAGGGGGCCGGTCGCGGCGGGCCCAGGAAGGACTGCCCGGCATGATCGCATGGGACGCCGCCACGAGCGCCCTGGAGAGAGAACGCCAGTAAGCCCGGATATCGACTGCCATCGCGCAGTAACCCAACAGCGGAAGCCCGAAAGCGATGGCCGCAAACGCCAGCAGGGCGACGGCGTCGACGCCGTCCGGCCACGTACCGCGCTGGTCCGCCATGGCAGCCGACAGCATTGCGAAGCAGCGGGAGGTCAGTGGAAACATGAATCGTCGGTGCTAGCAGCGCGATAATTGGGCCTCGCTGGCCAACTTAGCCGATTGTAGCAAGAGCGGCCGCCACATCGACCGTCGCGGCGCTCTTCTCATTGGCTTGTCGCAACCTTGTCACCAGTGCCACCTGCTGCTCATCGTGCTCGCTGCCGTCTTGCGCTGCTTCGGCGTCGGCCGAAGCTCAGGGCCTTCGGTGGGCATCGCCTGCGGGCGGCTGTGATAGCAATGGTATCCGCCGTCGCGGCGGCTGCCCCGGCGCCGCTGACATGCGCCCACGGCCCGGAAACGGCGCTGGTTTCCCCGTTTGAGCCTGAGGCCGCCGGCCAGCCCTGGCAGGGCCAGTCCCAGGTCCCCCGCCTGGCGGAAATCGATTCGGCGGATCAAGGTGGAATGGCGACGAGCGAAGACGCTGGTTCGGGCGCCGCCGCCACAGCGGAGGAGTCGGCACTGGCTGAGCGGTTGGCGAAGCTCGAGGAGGACTATGCCGGGCTCAAAGAGGACTACGAGAAGCTGAGCGAAGACCAGGACGCACTGAAGGACGACCTTCAGAATGCGGCGACCTCCGGCCACGGCGGCGCCACGATGCAGATCAACGGGCGCATTCACTTCGATCACTGGGGTTTTCCTGGCGACTCGCCCGGCGTGAACGCCTTTGAGAACGGCGACCCGGCGATCACGCCTCAGGATCGATTAGAGCTCCGCCGGCTGCGGCTCGCCGCCGAGGGCGACCTCTGGGAGAACATGGAGTATTGCCTCGACATGGAGTTCTCCGGCGGCGTCGATCCGGAGTTTCGCGACGTGTTCATCGGCGTGAAGGATTTGCCGGTATTGCGGCGGGTGCTCATCGGCAATCAGAAGCGACCCTACGGGCTCGATCACATCAACAGCAGCCGTTACAACATTTTTCTGGAACGCCCCTTCATCGTCGAAGCGCTGAACCAGGACAACCGCCGCCTCGGCGTGCAGTCGTGGGGACATAGCGAGGACCTGTACTGGAATTGGCGGTACGGCATCTTCAACCAGCGGCTGGTGCAAGACGAGGGCGTTTACCTCAGCGACCACTATCAGCCGGAACTCACCGGGCGGTTGTCGAGCACATTCTTTTACCAAGACGAGGGACTCAACTACGGCCATTGGGCCGTTGCCGGGTCAATCGCCGATCCCGACGCCAGCGGGCTGCCGGGCCGGGCGGCCAATGAGGCCCGGTTCCGAACTCGGCCGGAAGCTCGAACCGAATCGCGGTGGCTGGACACCGGCGTGATCGCCGGCACGAACGACTACGGCCTGCTGGCCCTGGAGAACGTGTGGAACTTCGGCCCGCTGCAGGTCGTGGGCGAGTACCAGTCGCTGTGGCTGGATCGCGACGCGCCGGCCGATCTCCACTTCCATGGCGGGTACTTCTACGTCTCCTACACGCTGACCGGCGAGCATATTCCCTGGGACCGGGAGACGGGGCAACTGGGGCGGCTGGAGCCGTTCACCTACGTCTATCCGTTCACCCGCCGCGTCGAGGGGCAGCGGACCGGCTGGGGCGCCTGGCAGGTGGCCTATCGGGCGTCGTATGGCGACCTTTCCGACGAGGACGTGCTGGGCGGCATTGGCCGGGCCCACTCGGCGGCGGTGCTGTGGTATTGGAATCCCTGGGCGAAGATGGTCTTCAACGTCATCTCCGGCGAGATTGAAGACCATGCGCCGGTGGCAGGCCAGTCGGCGGGCAACTACACGGCGATTGGGACGCGATTCATGGTGGACTTCTGAGCTCCCTCCGGCGCTTTTCTGGGGCGCGAATCACGCGAATAGACGCGAAAGATGCGGGGGACCACTCCGTGATGCCCGGCGGCGTCTCAGACGCCGAATTCCGGCGTGGTAAGGAATGGGCGATCGGCCCAGCGGTTGCCTCCTACAAGAGCTGATCTCCTGAACACTTCTGCGCGTTTTATTCGCGTCTATTCGCGGTGTTTCGCGGGTCTAAAAACCGCCTCAAGCGCTTACTGGGTTTTTGTTCAGAAAGCGACGCGCCAACCTGGCCGTCGTCGCGTAGAATGTCCCCGTGTTTCACCGCGCGAGGACGCAGCAAATGGCGGGAACTGGTACGGCAGGGGAGGCGGTCTTGCTCGGCATGGAGGCGTTCCACCCGTGTACGCGCAGGTGGTTCGCCGATGCGCTGGAGTCGCCGACCCGAATTCAGCGCGAGGCGTGGCCGGTGCTCGAGGCCGGAAAGAGCGCACTGCTGCTGGCGCCGACGGGGTCCGGGAAAACGCTGGCAGCGTTCTTGGCCGCGATCGACCGCTTGATGTTCCACAGCGCTCCCCCTCCCTCAACGGGAGGGGCTAGGGGAGGGATGGGCGAGCCGAATGGCGCTGCGTCGTCGGACGGGATGGCGGATCAAAGGGGTGGGGATGTTGTTGCGACGGGCGGCGCAACTGCTTCGACAGACTCGCCAGTCGCAAAGGCATCCCGACGCCGTTCGCGTACGCCAACACGCGGCGTGCGCGTCGTTTATGTTTCGCCGCTGAAGGCGCTGGCGGTCGACGTGGACCGCAACCTGCGAGCGCCGCTGGTGGGCATCCAGGCGGTGGCCGAGCGCCAGGGCGTTGCGTTCTCCTTGCCGCAAGTCGCCGTGCGGTCGGGCGATACCTCTGCGGCGGAGCGGCGGGAGATCGTCCGCCATCCGCCTGACATTCTCATCACCACGCCCGAGTCGCTGTATCTGATGCTCACGTCCAAGTCGCGCGACGTCCTGCGCGACGTGGAAACGGTGATCGTCGATGAGATCCACGCCGTCGCGGCGACGAAGCGGGGCTCGCACCTGTTTCTCACGCTCGAGCGGCTGGAGCACGTGCGGCGGCAAACTGATCGAGAGCGGCCGGCGATGCAGCGGATCGGGTTGTCGGCGACACAGCGGCCACTGGAGGAAATCGCGCGATTGCTTGGCGGCGCGGAAGCGGACGCCAAGATCGACAACCTGCCGCAACCGCGGCACGTCGAAATCATCGACGCCAGCGAGCCGAAGCGACTCGACCTGCGGATCGAAACGCCGGTCGAGGACATGGCGCGGCTCAGCCAGCCGCTGGAGATTCAGACCGGCCCCGCCGCGGCGGAGCCTTCCTACGCGTCGATCTGGCCGTCGATCCATCCGCGGCTGGTGGAACTGATCAAGGCCCATCGCTCGACGATGGTGTTCGTCAACAGCCGCCGATTGGCCGAGCGGCTGGCTGCCGCGATCAATGAGCTGGCCGCAGAAGAAATCGCCCAGGCCCATCACGGTTCGATCGCCCGTGCGAAGCGGGTGGAGATCGAAGACCGGCTCAAACGCGGGCAACTGCCGGCGATCATCGCCACCTCGTCGATGGAGCTGGGCGTCGATATGGGCGCGGTCGAACTGGTGATTCAGATCGAAGCCCCGCCGTCGGTCGCCTCGGGCATGCAGCGGATCGGCCGCGCGGGTCATCATGTCGGCGCTCCGTCGACGGGCGTTATCTTCCCGAAGTATCGCGGCGACCTGGTCGCCTGCAGCGCCGCGTCGCAGCGGATGCTGCGGGGCGAGGTCGAGTCGACCCGCTACCCGCGGAATCCGCTCGACGTGCTGGCGCAGCAGATCGTCGCCATCGTGGCGATGGATCCGATGACGGTCGACGAGGTGTTCGCGATCGTCCGCGGCGCGGCGCCGTTCTTCGATCTGCCGCGCAGCTCGTTCGAGGGCGTGCTCGACATGCTCTCCGGGCGGTATCCGTCGGACGAGTTTTCGGAGCTGCGTCCGCGGATCACCTGGGATCGGCTCGCCGGGACGCTCGCCTCGCGAAAGTCGTCGCAGCGGCTGGCGGTGCTCAACGGCGGCACCATCCCGGACCGCGGGCTGTATGGCGTGTATCTGGCCGGGGAGGTAGGCAGCGGCGGCACGCGGGTCGGCGAGCTCGACGAGGAGATGGTCTTCGAGACGCACGCCGGCGACGTGTTTCTGCTCGGGGCCTCGTCGTGGCGGGTGCTGGAGATTACGCGGGATCGGGTGCTGGTGGCCCCCGCGCCGGGCGAGCCGGGCAAAATGCCGTTTTGGCGCGGCGACGGGCCGGGGCGCCCGCTCGATTTCGGCCGGGCGATCGGCGAGCTTTGCCGGCGGCTGGCACGCATGCCCCGGGAGGAAGCGGTCGCCCTCGTGCAGCAGGATTGCCGGCTCGACGGGCAGGCGACGGAGAACCTGCTGCGCTACGTCGAAGACCAGGCAGACGCGACCGGCGAAGTGCCGAGCGACCAGTCGCTAGTGGTCGAATCGTTTCTGGACGAGCTGGGCGACTGGCGCACGGTGATTCTCTCGCCGTTCGGCTCGCGGGTGCATGCCCCGTGGGCGATTGCAGTCGCCGGGCGGCTGCGGGCGGAGACGGGGCTGGAAGTCGACTTCATGTGGTCGGACGACGGCATGGTCTTCCGCCTGCCGGAGAGCGAGCGGCCGCCGGCGTTCGAGCTGCTGTTTCCGTCGTCGCAAGAGGTGGAAGACCAGGTGGTGCGGGAGCTCGGCTCGACGGCGCTGTTCGCCGCGCGGTTCCGCGAGAACGCCGCCCGGGCGCTGCTCTTGCCGCGGAAGCAGCCCAATCGCCGCACGCCGCTGTGGATGCAGCGGCGGCGGTCGGCCGACCTGCTCGCCGTGGCGTCGCGGTATGAGCGGTTCCCCATCATGCTCGAGACATACCGCGAATGCCTGCGGGACGTGTTCGACGTGCCGGGGCTGAAGCGGCTGCTGAGCGAAATCGAACGGCAGCAACTGCGCGTGCATACCGTGGAGACCGACGCGCCGTCGCCGTTCGCGGCGGCGCTGATGTTCAACTACACGGCGAACTTCCTTTACCAGGGCGACGCCCCGCTAGCGGAGCAACGGGCGGCGGCGCTGGCGCTGGATCACGCACAGCTTCGCGAACTGCTGGGGACGGCCGATTACCGCGAATTGCTTGACGGCGACGCCATCGACGCGGTGGTGATGGAACTGCAGCGGCTGGAGCACCGCTCGACCAGCGGCCCCGACGGCGTGCATGACTTGCTGTTGCACCTGGGCGACTTGAGCGAGGAGGAGCTAGCGGCGCGCTGTCCGGAAGAGGCGCTGCGGCGCGGCGATCTCGCGCGATGGGTCGACGAGCTGCTGGCGACGCGGCGCATTGTGAAGGTTCGCATTGCGGGCGAGCGGCGGCTGGCGGCGGCGGAGGACGCGGCGCGGCTCCGCGACGGGCTCGGCGTGGCGTTGCCGCCGGGTTTGCCCGAGGCGTTTCTTGAGGCCGGCGACGATCCGCTCGGCGACCTGGTTTCGCGCTATGCGCGCACGCACGGGCCGTTTCGCGCCGTGGATGCGGCTGCGCGGCTGGGCGTCGGCGAGGCGGCGATCACGCCGGTGCTCGAGCGGCTGATGCAGCGGAACCGCGTCGTGGCGGGCGAGTTTCTTCCCGGCGGCAGCGGGCGAGAGTGGTGCGATGCGGCGGTGCTGCGGCGGATCAAGTCGCGGTCGCTTGCGCGGCTCCGCCAGCAGGTCGAGCCGGTGGCGCCGGCGGCGCTCGCGCGGTTCTTGCCGGCATGGCAGGGGGTCGAGCGGCCGCGGCGCGGGTTGGACGGGCTGCTCGACGTCATCGAGCAGTTGCAGGGGGCGCCGCTGTTGGCTTCGGACTTGGACGAGCTTATTCTGCCGGCGCGGCTGCGAGACTATCAGCCGAGCGACCTCGATGAAGTCACGGCGGCCGGCGAAGTGGTATGGCGCGGCGTCGAGAGCGTCGGGCCGAGCGACGGGCGGATGGCGCTCTACCTGACGGACAACGTGCCGCTGCTCGCGCCGCTGCCGACGCAGGTCGACGACCCGCTGGCGGTGCAAGTGCTCGAACTACTGCGTGCGAAGGGGGCCTCGTTCTTCGACGACATTGCCGTAATGCTCGGCGGATTTCGCAACGACGTGTTCGACGCGTTGTGGCAACTTGTGTGGGCGGGGCATGTCACCAACGACACGCTCGCGCCCCTGCGGTCGCGACGGCGGCAGGCGAGCACGGCGGCAGCCGCGCGGTCCCACGGTCGACGGCGGGACGGACGCCGCGAGCGGCGCGGGTTCCGCTCGCGCCGCGCGGCCCGGCAGCCGGGCACCGAAGGCCGTTGGTCGCTAGTGAACTATGGCGACGAAGCCGCGCGGTCGGCGACGGCGCGTCAGACGGCGCTCACCGAGCAGCTCATTCGCCGTTACGGCGTGCTAGTCCGCACGGCGGTAAACCGTGAGCTGGTCGAAGGCGGCTTTGCGGCGCTTTATCCGGTCCTCCGCGCCATGGAGGAAGCGGGCAGGGTGCGGCGAGGTTACTTCGTCGCCGGGATGGGGGGCGCCCAGTTCGCCTCGCCGGGCGCGGATGAAACCCTGCGACGGGAACCGAAGCCAGCCGAGCCGCACGAGGACAACGTCATCGTCCTGGCGGCGTCCGACCCGGCCAATGCTTACGGCAGCATTCTCAAATGGCCCGCTACCGCGGCCGAAGGCATGCAACTGCAGCGCGGTAGCGGCGCGCGGGTATTCCTGCTGGACGGCAATCTCATCGGATACCTGGGTCGCAGCGGCACGCACCTGCTCACGTTTTCGCCGGAGGACCCTAGCGACGAGCCGCTGTGGAATGAGAAGCTGGTGCGAGCGCTGGCGAACCTGGCCAAGCGGGGAACGCCGCTGCTCGTCGCCCAGGTCGACGGACAGGCGGCGGGGCTGTCGCCGCTATCGGCCGTGTTCGTGCGTTACGGCTTCGCGCCGACGAGCCGCGGGTACTTGCATCGCGTCTATGAGGGGCGGCAGGATTTGATGAATGATGAGGCGTGGGATTCGCTGTTGAGCGCGACTGAGAGCGCGTGAAGCACGCATGGGATCGAGCCATTGCATATTGTGTACCCACGGCTAGCCCCGACCTAGCTAGGTCGGGGCTGAAGCAGGTACACGCTCGGGGTGAAGCGGGTACAAGGTTTGAAAGGATTCTCGCACGGATGCCCGAAGGGGATACGATTTTTCGTTCGGCGACGACGCTGCGGCCGGCGATGGAAGGCGGCGTCATCGAGGCGGCGCGGATTCGCGACCGGCAGTTCGAGTGCGAGCGGATCGTCGGTTGCACGGTGAAGGCGGTCGAGGCCCGCGGCAAGCATCTGCTGATGCACCTGGCTCCCCGTCCCTCGCAGCAAGGAGCCGGGGGAGGAATTAACGGGCCGTCGGGCGCCTTGGCGCCGATCAACGTACAGTGCGGGCAGCGGAGCGGGACGCTCATCATCCACTCGCACATGGGGATGACTGGCTCGTGGCATGTGTACCGCCCGGGGCAACCGTGGCGGAAGCCGACGCACTTTGCGGCGCTGGTCCTCGAGATTAACCAACTGGAGATCATCTGTTTCTCGCCGCGGCTGTTGGAGCTGCTGACCGCCGACCAGTTGCGGCGGCATCCGCACCTGCAGCGGCTGGGGCCAGACTTGCTGGATCCGGAGTTTGATCTGGCGGCGGCGGTAGCGCGGCTGCGAACCTGCAATCCGCGGCCGCTCGGCGAAGCGGTGATGAACCAGACGCTGGTCGCCGGCATTGGCAACATCTATAAGTCCGAAGTGCTGTTCATCATGGGCTTCGACCCGTTCTCGCCGGTCGAGCGGTTCAGCGACGAGGATCTCGCCGCGATGCTCAAGAAAGCCCGGTATTTGTTGAGGCGGAACTCCGGCGGGCCGAACCGGGTGACCCGCGTCGGCAGCGACGCGGGCCGGATGTGGGTCTACGGCCGATCGGGCGAGCCGTGCCCGAAGTGCGGCACGACGATCATGTTGCGGCGGCAGGGCACGGCCGGCCGCACGACCTGCTGGTGCCCGCAGTGCCAGCCGCCGCGCTAGGCCAAAGCGACCGAGCCGCCCCTGCCGCGGCGTCACCCGTGAAGGGCGCCGGTCGCTGGCGACTTACATCCGCCTGGCCGCACGCGAGGCCGTTGGTTTTTCTTTTCTCGGCGTGTTTCCAGGACAGCCGCGCGTTGGTTATGATTCGGCTGCCGTAAATGGGTCTTGTCTATCGTCTTTATCGCCACGGCGGGGCACAGGCCCGCGCCGCCGCGGCAGCGGATGTTCACCATGAGAAAGCACCGTGAGATTGGCCGCCGCCCGTTGGACGTCTTACAACGCCGGTCCGGAATCGGCTTGCGGCTACGCGGCTTCGAGTCGCTGGAGGACCGTCGCTTACTGGCGACGAACATCGCCATCCATGCGGCCGGTGCGACGGGCACGGAGATGATGCAACTTCGCATCGATGGAACCGCCGTCGCGGATTGGGCCGTAACGCGAGTGCTCACCGACGCGCGGCAGTTCGACGCCTTCACCTTCACCAGCCCCGGCGACGTAACGATCGACCAGATTCGCGTGGCGTTTACCAACGACGGCGTATCGGGCGACGGCGCCGATCGGAACCTGTTCGTCGACGGCGTCACGGTCGACGGCGTCAAGTACGAATCGGAGTCGCCGGCGGTCTATTCCACCGGCACCTGGGATTCGGGAATCAACGGGCTATTGCCGGGCTACCGGCAGACCGAGGCGTTGCACTACGACGGCTATTTCCAGTACGCCTCGGGCGGCACGGTGATTGAAATCTTCGCCGCGGGGCAGACGGGCGAAGAACAGATGGAGCTGCTAATCGCCGGCCAGACCGTCGCCGCGTTCAGCAACGTCGGCGGCGACGCCGCGGCGGGCCAGCATCAGTCGTACACGTACGTCCATCCGGGGTCGATCGCCATCGGCGACGTCCGCATCGCTTTTGTCAACGATTCGTACGACGGCGCGCTCGATCGAAACCTGCGCGTCGACGCCCTGTCCGTCGGCGGCGTCCGCTACGAGACCGAGTCGCCGACCGTCTATTCGACCGGCACATGGATCGAGGGCGAGGGGGTGACGCCGGGCTTTAAGCAGAGCGAATGGCTCCATACGAACGGTTACTTCCAGTTCGACGAACCCGTCGGCGCCGGCTCGGCGATTGAAATCCGCGCGGCCGGCGCGACCGGGGAGGAAGGCCTGGCGCTGGTCATCGCCGGTCAGGTGGCGGCCACGTTTAGCCGCATCGGCGGCGATGCCCAAGTCGGCGTCTTCCAGTCCTTCCATTACCAGCATCCGACGATCGTCGACGCCAGCGACATTGCCATTCGCTTCATCAACGACGGCGTCTCGGCGGAGGGAGCCGACCGCAACCTCCGCATCGACGGCTTGCGGCTGGACGGCGCGTTCCAGGAGGCTGAAGCCGTAGACGTGTATTCGACCGGCACTTGGATCGAGGGCATCGGCATTCGGCCGGGACTGTGGCAGTCGGAGTATCTGCATACTAACGGCGAACTGCAGTTTGCGTCGTCGGCCGTACCCGGCGTGCTCGCCCTCGGCACGTCGCTGGCGAGCGTCGGCGAATCCGCCGGCACAGTATCCCTGCCGGTCGTGCGCAGCGGCGGGAGCGACGGTACGGTCGCGCTCCGCTACACGACGGTGGACGCCACCGCTACGGCAGGCGCCGATTACGCTTCGCAAGCCGGCTACGTCATCTTCGGTCCGGGCGAGACGACCAAGGCGATCGTCATACCGATCATCGGCGAGGCGGTTGACGAGATGAACGAGACGTTCAACGTAGCGGTGGATTACGCCTTGGGCGGAGCGACGGTCAACCAACCTCGCACCGCGACCGTGACAATTGTGGACGACGACGGAGCGCCCACGGCCGGCAGCGGCAACGGCTTGTTAGGCGCCTACTTCAATGACCAGAACCTCAGCACGCCGTTGTTCGAGCGGACCGACGCCACGATTGATTTCAACTGGGCAGGCGGTTCGCCGGCTTCGTCGATCGCCGCCGACACGTTTTCGGTGCGGTGGACCGGAAAAATCGAGCCGTTGTATTCGCAGGTCCACCAGTTCCGCGTGACGGCCGACGACGGCGTTCGCCTGTGGATCAACGGGCAGCTTCTCATCGACCAATGGAACGATCATCCCGCGACGGACTACTACGGCTCGATCACGCTGGCGGCGGGATTCAAGTACGACCTGCGGATCGAGTACTACGAGAACACCGGCAATGCGGTGATGAAGCTGGCGTGGTCCAGCGGCGGCCAGCCGTTCCAAGCCGTGCCCCGCAGCCAGCTTTACAGCGACCCGCCGACGCCGACGCAGAACGGCACGTTTTCCGGCCAGACGATCGTCGCCGGCCTGGTCGGCCCCACGGCGATTGATTTCGACTCGACCGGTCGGATGTTCATCGCCGAGCAGCAGGGCGTGGTCCGGGTGTTTCAAAACGGTCAGCTCCGCGGCGCACCGTTTCTCGACATCCGTTCGCGAGTGAACTACGTGCAAGACCGCGGCATGCTGGGCGTGGCCGTGCATCCCAATTTTCCGGCAACGCCCTACGTGTACGTCGCGTACACGTACGATCCGCCGGAGACGCTCAGCCGGACCGGTCTGGCCGGACCGGACGGCTCCGGCAATCGCGTGGCGCGGGTGTCGCGGTTCACCGCCGACGCGGCGACGGGCTTCAACACGGCGATTGCCGGCAGCGAGGTGGTCCTCGTCGGCTCTAACAGCACGTGGGCGAACATCAGCCGCCCCGATCTCGACAGCACCGACAACATGAGTCTCCCGCCGTCGGGCGGCATGAACGGCGAAATGCGCGATATCCTGATCGCCGATTCCCGCTCCCACACGGTCGGCAATCTCGCCTTCGGCAGCGACGGCATGCTGTACATCGCCAATGGGGACGGTACGTCGTTCGGCCGGGTCGATGAGCGCACCATTCGCGTGCAAAGCATCGACAGCCTGTCGGGCAAGCTGCTCCGCGTGGACCCGCTCTCCGGCGAGGGACTTCCCGACAATCCGTTCTACAACGGCGATCCCGGCGCCAACCGGTCGAAAGTGTACGATTACGGCCTGAGGAACCCGTTCCGATTCGCCCTCCATCCGGGGACCGGCGTGCCGTACATCGGCGACGTCGGCTGGAACACGTACGAGGAACTTAACGCGGGGCGCGGGCAGAACTTCGGGTGGCCCTACTACGAAGGCGCAGGCGGGATCAGCCTGCAGACGGGCGGGTATCGCGACCTGCCGCAAGCACAGGCGTTCTATGCCAGCGGCGCGGCGGTGACGGCGCCGTTGTGGGCCCGCGCGCACGCCGACGGCGCCGTGGCGATTGTCGCGGGCGACTTCTACGCCGGCGCCGTTTATCCGTCGAGCTATCATCATGCGCTGTTTATTTCCGACTTCGGCGACTTGCAGTTGCGCGTCGTGCGGCTCGCCGCGGGCGGAGGAGTCGCCTCGGTGACGCCGCTCAACCTGAGCGTCGGCGCCGTCGTCGAAATGACCATGGGCCGCGACGGTTATATGTACTACGTGGATCTGACCGGCCGCGTGGGACGGCTGGTGTTTACGCCGGCCAGTGCGAGCCTTTCGGCGGCGGGAGCCGATTTCGACGCCGACGGCGCCGTCGACGGGGCGGACTTCCTCGCTTGGCAGCGGGGCTACGGGCGCAGCGAAGGCGCCTTGACCGCTGAGGGCGACGCGACCGGCGACGGCGCCGTCACGAGCGACGACTTACATGCATGGATGAGCGAGATGCCGCAGACTTTCGACCTCCCCCAGCCAGCGCTCGACGAGGCCATCGCCTGGGTGGCCGTCAGCGCCGAGGCGGACGAGCCTCCGGCGGCGTTGCGCGTCGAGCCGCCGGCTGCGGAAATGGAGCAGCGTCCACGCTATCGCCCTGCGGCGCTGGCGCCGCCGCCCGCCTTGGCGTCGGCAAGCAGCACGCAGGCGAGTGCAGCGCGGGCCGCCGACGCCGTGTTTGAAAACTGGGAGGAACACCCGCTCGGCGTGGGGCGTGCGTTATAGCCGCTGCTGGCCCTTGCCGGAGGAGGCCGACCCGCCGCGGCTGCTACGTTGCCCGCCGGCCCGGCGAGGCTCGTCGATGGCGATGCCCTCCAGGGCCGCAAGATCTAGCTCGATCATGCGCTTCAAGGCCGCGACGATCCCTAGCCACGCCAATCCGCCGGCGCTAACCACCAGTAGCGGCCACCGCTGCTCCGTCTCTCGCGCGGCGAAGACCAGCAGTAGCGCCATCAGCAACACGCCGAGCAGCGGCACGGCGGTGGCGGCGGCCAGGTGAATGGAGTTCAAACGCCCTACGCCGGCCAGGTCTCGGCGGCGCGGTCCGGCGATAGACCCGGCTCGAACGAGCGCCGGCACGAAGTAGTGGGTCGCCATGCCCGTGATCAGGAAGTACGGATACGCCGTCGCCGCGCAGCCGCATAGCGCCAGCGACAGGAAGAAGTGAATGAAGAACCCGGTGGGCAGGTCGTCGAGCCGGCCCCAGCCGACGGCGACGGGAAACGCCAGGCCGGCGGGAATCCACAAGGCTAGCAGCATCAGCGACACGAACCGGCTGAAGAGCAGCACCTGGCGGCTCCCCTCGAGCGCTACGGGCGCCTCCCGGCTGCCGATCATGCTCACGGTCCGCAGCGCCCTCCACACGCCGGCGGCGATGCCGGCCGGAAACGCCAGTCCGTTGATCCACCACTGAACGGCCCAAAACCGGTCGTACAGGCCGGGCAGTTCGACCATGAGGCGCCGTTCGTTGTACATGAAATTGAACGCCGCAGTCATGAGATTGGGGATGAGACCTGCCAGGACGATGGCCAGGATAGGGCGGCGCAGCACAAAGCGTCCTAGGCGGCTCTTCGGCGGTTGCAGCAGCAGCCAGCAGCGCGGGGCGAGCGTCAGTCGCAGGGCGCGGGCTAATTCCTCGGCCGATTGATAGCGCTCCGCTTTGTCCGGCCGCAGGCACTTCAGCAGCACGTCGCGAAGCGACTGCGGGCAGTCGTCGGGCAGTTGCTCGGCAAGCTTCGCGGGACTGGCCTGGCGGCGCAGGTCGATCATGCGCTGCAGCCTGACGAGCGAGCCCTTGCCGGCGGCAGACTGCTCGTCGCGGAACGGCCTCCGCCCGGCCAGCAACTCCCAGAGCAGCACGCCGACGGCGTACACGTCGCTCGTCTCGCGAACGCTGCGAGGCGAGCCGCCCAACAGGGGGTGACACGCCTCCAGTTGCTCCGGCGACATGTAGGCCAGCGAGCCCCCGAACGTATCTTCGGGGTTCTCGTCGGCGCGGCCGCCGTTGTAGCTGACGTTGAAATCGGCCAGCTTCGGCCGCCCCTCAGCCGACAGCAGCACGTTGGCCGGCTTGATGTCGCGGTGCAGGACGCCGCGGGCATGTGCGTAGGCGAGGCCCTCGCAAAGCTCGGCGCCGAGCCGGGCGACGACCTCCGGCCACGAGGCCTCCGCGATCCAATCTCGCGACGACGAGCTATCGGGAATCGAGGCGCCGACGGCGGTTAGCCGTTCGTCAACGACGTTCAGCAGGAGCTGTCCGCTCGGCTTGCCGTCGTAGGCGTTTCGGGCCCGCGCGATGACGTCCTGCAGCGTGCCGCCGGAGACGACTTCCATGTAGAGCAGCCTGGCCGGCGGCTGGCGGCATTGCCGCTGGTCGTACACCCGCACAATATGCGGGTGGTCGAGTTGTGCGAGCGTCTGCGGTTCGCTGCCGGCGTGGGCGGAGATTTTCAGCGCGACCAGCCGCTCCATGGAGACCTGCCGCGCCAGGAACACCCGGGCGAAGGCGCCGCTGCCCAGCGGCGTCAGGAGCTGGAAATCGTCGAGCTGGTCGCCGGGCTTCAGCGCCGGAAACGGCGCCGACGGCCGGGCGGCCGGCGACGGCTGCGGATCGACGACCGTATCGGCATAGTACGTCGCCGTCGGCGAGCCGGAGATCGCCAAACCGCCCAGCAGCCGCAGCAGCGACTCGGCTTGATCGGGGAACCGCCGCCGGACCTCCTCTTGATACACCGGCAGCCCGGCGCCCATGCGGGCTTGCAGCTCCTCGTACAGCACGTCAACCGGCAGGCGTCGCAAATCTCCCAGTTCGCTGTACTGCTGGACGTACCATTCGATGTGCCTCGGATCGCGATTGAGCTGCCAGCGGCGTTCGACGTCGAGCTTCACCAGTTCCACGAGCAGCAGGCGGGCCGCCGCCGCGTCGAGCCCGGACGTGAAGTCATCCAGCCGCGGGAGCTGCAGCCCGGCCGCGTCGGCTTCGTCCCACGCTGCCGCGTACGCGTCGATTCGATCGGCCAGAACGTCCCACGGGGGCTCCGCTCCCTGGGAAGCGGCGCGCACGGAGCTAGAATGTGGTTCGTTCACGGCCAGTTCTCAACAACGGAATCACGGCGGCGAAGAGCTTCAGGGCGAGCACGGATCGAGCGGCGAGCCCTCTTGCGCCGCGCCTCAGCCACACACTCATGTCCAGCGCTTCTGATGATACGAAACTCTTGGAGCGGCTTCGATCCGGCGACGAAGCGGCCCTGGCGGAATTCGTCGAAGCTAACCGGCCGGCGCTGATGGGGTTCCTCCATAGCCGCATTGGCTCGCACCTGGCGCGGAAGACCGAAGCCGAAGACATCCTCCAGGAGGCTTGCCTGGAGGCGTGCCGGTCGCTCGGCAAGGCGCCGCTGGGGAGTTGGGATCCGCTCAACTGGCTGTTTCAGATTTGCGAGCGAAAGATCATCGACGCCCACCGCCGCCACTTTGCCAGCCAGAAGCGGGACGCCTCGCGCGAAGCGTCGATCCCCGACGGCAGCGAGGCGGCCGGCGGGCTGGGAAACCTCCTGGCAGCCAGCATGACGACGCCCAGCGCCGCCTTTTCCCGCGACCAGCGACAGCTCCGCGTGCTGGCCGCTTTGGACACCCTGCCCGAGGAGCAGCGCGAGGCGCTGCGGCTGCGGTATCTCGTCGGGTTGCCGTCGAAGGAAATCGCCCAAAAGCTCGGCAAGACCGACGGGGCGGTGCGGGTGATGCTGTCGCGATCATTGGCCAAGCTGCAGGAGATGCTGGCGGAGGACGACAGCGCACCTTGAGATCCGCCTAGCCGACGTCGCCGAGCTCGAGCGCTTTGCCGTAGCGGCCCAGCATCTGTTGCCGCAGCCGGGCGTGGTCGGCGTGCTTGAGGCCCGGGTCGTCGGACACCAGGAGCTGCGCTTCGCGGCGGGCTTCTTCGAGCGTCTCGCGGTCGGTTTGCAGGTTGGCGATGCGCAGCGGCGGCAGGCCGTGCTGCTGCGTGCCGAACAGGTCGCCCGGTCCACGCAGCTCGAAATCGAGTTCGGCCAGCGCGAACCCGTCGTTGGAAGCGGCAAACGCCTGCAAACGGCTGCGGGCCGCGTCGTTGACTTCTCCAAGCAGCAAGCCGCAATAGCCGGCGCGGCTGCCCCGCCCGACCCGGCCGCGTAGCTGGTGTAGCTGCGCCAGTCCGAATCGATCGGCGCCGACGACCGTCATCACGGTCGCGTTTGGTACGTCGATGCCGACTTCAATCACCGACGTGCTGACGAGGACCTGCGTGGCCCCGCTGCGGAACTCGGCCATGGTGCGCTGCTTTTCGGCGGAGCTCATCCGGCCGTGCAGCACGCCGAGGCGGAAGGCGTGCAATTCGCCGTTGGTCAATTGCTCGAACGCCGCGGCGACGCTTGGCGCCGAGACGTTCTCCGACTCGTCCACCAGCGGCGCCACGACAAAGGCTTGCCGGCCTTCGTGCAGTCGCTCGCGGACAAAGTGCCACCACCGCGGCTCGTGATCCGGCTCGACCAGGTACGTGTTCACGGCCTGCCGCCCTGAAGGAAGCATCCGCAGCGTGGAGACGTCGAGGTCGCCAAAGAGCGTCATGCTGAGCGTGCGCGGAATCGGCGTAGCGGTCATGACGAGGTAGTGGGGCGCCACCTCGCCCTGCCGCAGGGCGGAGCGCTGCCGGACGCCGAACTTGTGCTGCTCATCGACGACCACCAGGCCGAGCTGCTTGAACTGGACCGCCTCCTGCACGACGGCGTGCGTGCCGATGACGACGTCGATGGTCCCGGCGGCGACGTCGGCCAGAATCTGCTCACGTTCGCCTCTAGTAACTCCGCCGGTGAGCAGCGCCCAGCGAACGCGGCTGGCTTCGAGGAGTTTGGCGAGGGTGTCGGCGTGTTGGCGGACGAGGATCTCCGTCGGCGCCATGAGCGCGGCCTGCTTGCCGTGGGCGACGCACGTCAGCATGGCGTACAAGGCGACGATCGTCTTGCCGCTGCCGACGTCGCCCTGCAGCAAGCGGTTCATTGGCCGATCGAGGGCCATGTCCGCGGCGATTTCGGAAATCGCCGTGTGCTGGCTGGCGGTCAGCTCGAACGGCAACAGGCGGCGGATGCGGGCGTCAATTCGCGCCGTCGCCGGCAGCTCGTAGGCCTTGAGGGCCCGCTGCTCGCTGCGGCGAATCGACAGCGCAAGCTGCAAGACGAACAGCTCCTGGAAGACGAACCGGCGCCGGGCCCGCTGCATCTGGTCGCGGTCCGTCGGCGCGTGGATGGCGCGAACCGCCTCGACCAACGGCATGAGCTGATAATGCTCGAGTAGCGCCGGCGGGAACGCCTCTTCCAAGCCGCCGCTGAACTCGTCCACGGCCGACTTCACGATGCGGCGCATCTGATATTGAGAAAGGCCCTCGGTCAGACCGTAGACCGGCAGCAACTTGGCGTCGAGCGGCGCTTCCTCATCGGCTAGAAAAGTGACTTGCGGGTGGGACATCTCCCACATCAGGCCGCGCAGGCGCGGTACGGCGGTAAACAGCAGATGCTGGCCCGGGCGAAACTTGTCTCGCATGAACGGCTGGTTGAACCACGTAGCGCGGAGATGGCCGGTGTCGTCGCCGATGAGCACCGACACGCGGCTGCGGCCGAAGCCGCTGGAGGAGGCGCCGATCTCCGCAACGACGCCGCGGACGCTCTGCGAGCGACCCTCTTCGAGGTTCGCGATCGTCCGCTCATCGGACAGGTCCTGGTAGTCGCGCGGGAAGTAAAACAGCAGGTGCATCGCCGTGCGAATGCCCAGCCGCTGGAGCAGTTCCGCGCGGCCGGGGCCGACGCCGCGGACGTACTCCACCGGCGTCGCCAGGCGGCGTTTCGCCTCGGCGGTGGGCTGAGGCACGGCGTGCAACTCGGAAGCGTCTCGCATGGCCGAATTCTACGGGCGCCGGCGGCGCACTACATCCCCGCCGGCGTCGGTTACCTGCGACGGAGATACTTCTGGTAGGCGGCGACCGCCAACTTATCGACCAATTCGTTCTCGACGTGGCCGCTGTGGCCGGCGACGCGCGTGTACTTCAGGTCGTGTTTGCCGACCAATTCATCGAGCTGGCGCCAAAGCTCCTCGTTCTTCACCGGCATGAAACGCGACCCTTCTTTGCGGCGCCAGCCGTTGGCTTTCCACTTGGGCATGTACTCGATCAAGCCCTTGCCGACGTACACGCTGTCGGTGAACAGCTCCACGCGCGCCCGACGCTTGAGCGTCGACAGCCCGGCGATGACGGCCATCAGTTCCATGCGGTTGTTGGTGGTGAGCGGTTCGCCGCCGGAGCGCTCGAGCCGTTTTCCCGTCGCCGGGTGGACCAGCAAAAAGGCCCAGCCGCCGGGGCCGGGATTGCCGCTGCAAGCGCCGTCGGTGTAGAGGTGAACTTCGGCGGGCGCGGCAGTCGTGCGAGGCGGCATGCGGTCGGCTTTGGCGGGTTGGGGGGCGAAGGGGACGAACGAAAGCCGGCCGGCGCCGGGGTCGATCGTGGGGCGACGTTCGCCGGCGCCGGCGGAGTGAGCGCTCATGCGCCATCGACGGAGTCCATCTTATGTGCGCCGTTGGGCGTCGCCAGGGGACCGTCGCTGCGGGCTTTGGCCAGTTGCCGCAATTCCTCCGCCAGCGGCGACTCGATGCGGTTCGGCTCGGCCACAGTCCAAGGCAAGATAACGGTGAACTCGCTCCCTTTGCCCAGCTCGCTTTCGAGCGTAACGTCGCCGCCGAGGAGCCGGCACAATTCGCGAACGATCGACAGCCCCAGGCCGCTGCCGGAATATTCGCGCGTCATGGCGTTCCCGCCGGCGAGCACGTTCGAGCCCTGGCGGAATTTCTCGAAGACGGCGACCTGCTCCGAGTCGCTGATGCCGACGCCCGTGTCGGCCACCGACATCCGCAGGTCGCCGCGCCGATCGCGTCGCACCGAGACGTGGATGCGCCCGCCGTCGGGGGTGAACTTGATTGCGTTGGAGAGCAGGTTGTTCAGTATTTGCTCGATCTTCCCGCGATCTTGCCGAATGGGCGGCAATCCCGGGGCGATCTCGCAATCCAGTTCGATATGTTTCTTCTCGCTCAAAGGCCGCGCCAGGTCGGTCTGCATGAGCACGGCGGCGCCGATGTCGAACTCCGTGGCCCGCACCTCCATGCGGCCGCTCTCGATCTTCGCGAGGTCGAGAATGTCGTTGATCATGTCGAGTAGTTGCCGGCCGGAGCGCTCGATGTTGCCGGCGTAGCGGCGCTGCTTTTCGTCGAGCGACTTCCCTTTTGCCAGCAGATCGCTGAACCCGAGGATGCTGTTGAGCGGCGTGCGGAGCTCGTGGCTCACGGTCGCGAGAAAGTCGCTCTTGACCTGGTTCATTTCAAACAGCCGCATGTTGACTTGCGCCAGCTCGTCGATCTTGTCGTCGAGCTCGCCGTTGACGCTGCGGAGCTCGTCCTGCTGGCGCAGCAATTGGCGGAGCATGCGGTTGAAAGCGGCGCCAAGCTCTTCGAATTCGTCGCCCGTATGAATGACGGCCCGCTGTTCCACGTCGCCGCGGCGAACGGCGTCGCTGACGTCGCGCAGGTGCACCAGCGGCTTGACGATGACGTACCGCACGATGAACCACATCGCGAACATAGCGACGAATACCGTCAGCACGCCGAGGGCCAACAGCAGCGACCGGTTTTTGGCCTGCGTGTATTCGGTGTCCTTCGTGTCCATCGCGACGCGAAAGACCGTCATCAGGTCTCCTGGTTTCAGCTCGGGCAGGTACAGGTCGCCGCTGAGCAGGTTGCTGGCGTGGCATTCAACGCACTTCTCCTTCGCGTAGACCGGTTGGTAATACACGTACGAGTTCTGGCCGGGAGACGGCCCCTCGCGCCAAAGCTGGTTCTCCGGGTCCTGGAACGCTTCTTCGATCGCGTCGTCGTTGAATCCCTGCGTCGATCTCATGCGCTCAGCGAACTGCGTCCAATCGGCCATGATTTGCTGCTCGAACGAGTCGCGGGGCTGTCGCAAACCGGCGGGGTTCTCCGGATAGATCGTGTCCCAACTGAATTCCCCGCTGCGAAACAGCGCGACCAGGGCTTCGTTCGTTTTTTCGTCAATGGCCAGTTCCGGCGAGATGCTGGTGTGAAACACCTTGGCATGCGCCTCCAGCATCGCCGAGTTGACGAGCGCCTTGCCGACGAACCGGTTCAGATAGTCGTACACGATCTTGTCGGTGGCCGTGCCGTACCACCAGAAGCTGCTCGAAATCAGCACCAGCAGGCACGTGCCGAACAGCAGCCGACATTTCCGTTCAATGTTCGTTTCGCCAAGAGCGCGTTTAAAGCTGCGGTAGCTCATGGCGGGTGCGCAAAAGGGCGTAAAGGATGAAGTCGACGCGTCGCGCTGCATTGTAGGGCGGCATTGGCGCGGGGGCCAAGTGCAGCCGCGCCGGCGGGGGCCTCGCGGCTGGGACGGCGTTCTGCGACGAGTCGCGGCGATTAGCGGCGATAGCGGCTATTGCATGTCCCAGGGATCGACGTCGACGATCCAGCGGACTTCCGGCGGGGTGACGTAACCGTTCAGCGCGTCGCGGACGAACGCGTTGAGCAGTTGCGGCGTACCGCCGTGAAGCTGCAAGTGAAAGCGAAAATCGCCGCGGAGCCGGGCGATCGGGGCCGTCGCCGGACCTAGCGCCCGCACGGCGCCGGCGGCTTCGTGCTTCGCGGCGGCGCGCTTGATTCGTTCCGCCAAGTGGGCGGCCGACTCCTTGGCGGCGAGTTCCGACGGGCCGCGGACGACGACTCGAATCATCGCTTCAAAGGGCGGGTACTTCGCCGCTTGCCGGACTGCCAGCTCGTGCCGGGCGAACATGGCGAAGTTGTGGCGCACGGCCGCCGCGATGGCCGGGTGGTCGGGATTCAGCGTCTGGACAATCACTCGACCGCCCCGTTTGCCGCGGCCGGTTCGTCCGGCCACCTGCGCCACGAGTTGAAACGTCCGCTCCGCGGCGCGAAAGTCGGGCAGGTGGAGGGCCGTGTCGGCGTTGACGACGCCGACGAGCGTCACGTTGGGGAAGTCGAGTCCTTTGGCGATCATCTGCGTACCCAGCAAGATGCGAATTTCGCCGTGATGGAACGCCGTCAGCAGCTTGTCGTGGCTGCCTCGCCCGCGGGTCGAATCGACGTCCATTCGTGCGCAGGGGTATTCGGGAAACCGCGCTTTTACCTCCGCTTCGAGTTTTTGCGTGCCCAGACCGCCATAGCGAATGGCGGCGGAGGTGCACTGGAGGCACGCCGTCGGCGGAGGCGTCTCGAAGTCGCAATAGTGGCACAGCGCCGTCGCATGGGCGCGGTGGTAAGTGAGCGCCAAGTCGCAGTGCTCGCACTTCAAGACGAAGCCGCACGCCGGGCACTGGATATGGGTGGAGAACCCGCGGCGATTGAGCAGCAACATGACCTGCCCGCCGTCGCGCAAGGCGTGCGCCATCGCCTGGTGCAGCGGTCGCGTGATGGCGCCGCCGCTTAAGCGGCCTTGGGCAGGATCGCGGAGATCGACCGTCACCACGTCCGGCAGCGGCAAGTTCATCACCCGCTTGGGGAGCGAGATCAGTTCAAACTCGCCCGCGCTCGCTCGATGCCAGGCTTCCAGCGACGGCGTGGCGCTGCCCAGGACCAGTGGGATTTCATCGGCCTGCGCCCGGCGCCAGGCGACGTCGCGGGCATGGTACCGCGGTGCGACGTCTTGTTTGAACGTCGTCTCGTGTTCTTCGTCGATGATGATCAGTCCCAGGTGCGGCGCCGGTGCGAAGATGGCGCTGCGGGCGCCGACGATCACCTCGACTTCGCCCCGGGCGATGCGCTGCCAGTGGTGGTGACGTTCGGCGTCGGAGAGGTGACTGTGGAGCACGGCGACTCGGGCAAACCGCGCGCGGAAACGGCGCACCGTCTGCGGCGTCAGGCTGATTTCCGGCACCAGGACGATGGCTTGCCGGCCGAAGCTGGCCACGTGCTCGATCGCCTGCAAATAGACCTCGGTCTTGCCGCTGCCGGTGACGCCGTGAAGCAGCAGCCCCGCCGGCCGGCCGGCATCCAGGGCGGCGGTGATCCGGTCGAGGGCCGCCTGCTGATCGGCGTTGAGCCGCAGCTTCGCTTCCTTGCCGGCGTCCGCGGCCCCGTCGCCGGGCGGGCCGGCGGAAAGCTGCCGCTTCGCAACGCGCGATGCTGCCGTCGCAATGAATCGCCGTTTGACCAGCGCGCGAAGCGGCGCTTCCGAGCAGCCAGCCAGCAAAGCCAGTTCCGCCGGAGACATTGGTTGCTGGGCGGCGGCGAGAAGTTCCAGGGCCTTGCGCTGCTGCTTGGATCGCATTTTCAGCTCGTCGAAACGCGCAAGCGCCCCCGGCGTCGCCACGAGCAGCCGCACCTCCCGCGTGCCGGCCTGGTCGCGCACGCCCGCCGGAACGACGGCCTCGAGCACCTGCCCCCACGGGCACAGGTAGTAGTCGGCCATCCAGCGCGTCAGCCGCAGCATCGCGGGCGAGAGAAGCGACTGGGCATCGATTACGCCGACGATCTTCTTCAGCCGCCGTGGCGAGGCGCGTTGCGTGGCGACCTCGACGCAATAGCCGACGACGGGCCGATCGCCGCGGCCCAGCGGCACGCGCAGGCGCCGACCGGCCTCGGCGAAGCACTCCTGCCGCCCGGCGTCGCAGAACTGATCGGGGACTTCATAATCAAACGGTCCCTCGGCGCCGGCCGCGAACACCACCGAAGCGACGACGCGCAGCTCCGCGGCATCCAGCTCCCACGGCTCAGGACCGGTATCGAACAGACTTTGCTGGCCGCTGGCCATTGCGTGGCAGTTACTCCTTCGACGGGGGCGAGGCCTTGCGCCCAGGCGTGCCGGGCGGCTCGGGCGCGACGGGCTGCGGCGCCGGAGCCGTCTGCAGGGTAGCGTCCTGCGCAGCTACGCCCGCCGCCGCTGATGAGTCGGCCGACGGCTGCGAAGGCGCGACGGCCGGCAGCAGCCCTTTGCCGCGTATGGTTTCGCGCATGCGGGTGCGGATGCCCCGCCACTCGGCCCCGTCGGGCCGGAGACGGCGCATTTCGAGCAGTGCCCCGGCGGCCTCTTCCCAGCGCTCCTGCCGTTCGCAGATGAGCGCCAACCACATCCAATATTCGTAATTGTCGGGCGCCAAACGGCACGCCTCGGCGAAGGCCTCCCGCGCCTCGTCGCCCCGATTGAGCAAGTACAGCAAACGCCCGCGCTGAAACCGCGGGGCGGGATCGCTCGGCAGCAGGTGATAGTCCCGTTCCAGCAGGTCCACTTCCTCCTGGCGCAGGCGAGCGACTTCCTCGCGAGTGACGCCCGCCTTCGCGACGGTTTTTGATTCGCCCGGATCGTCGAGGACTGCGACGAGCGCCTGGGACAGCTCCGTTCGCAGCCCGGTGAGATACGGTTCCTGGCGAATGGCCGTGCGGAACTGCTCGATGGCAGCGGCCTTGTCGCCTAGCCGCAGGCTCAAGGCGGCGAGGTTTCGGTTCGCTTGAGCCCGCTCCAGGTGCAGGCTTTGCGCCGCGCGGTATTCGACGATCGCCCGCTCCAGCGCCGAGCCGAAGCCCAGCGTTTTCAGTTCATCGGCGCACGCCGCGAGAACATTCGCCGCGGCCAGTCGCACGCCGCGCACGCGGTCGTTGAGCGTCGGCGCGATGCGCTGCGCCAGTTTCGCCAAGGCCTGCCGGGCCTGGCCCATCTCGATCGACGCGGCGTCGTCGATCGCGGCCGGATCGCGCAATTCCTTGATCCGCTCGTCGAGCTGGCTCAGTCGCGTCGCAAACGAGCGAACGGCCGCCGCGCGGACCAGCGGGCTGGGGTCCTTGAGCGCCTCCTGGCACAGCCGCTGGCTTTGCTCGCTGTGGTAGTTGCCCAACAGCTCCACGGCCGTGGCGCGAACGATGTCGGGAGTCGCATTGCGCCGCAGCAGCCCGTGAATGAGCTCGATGGCGTCGGAATGCCCGCGGCGGGCGGCGTCGATCGCGGGGGCGTAATGCGGGTCGTCGGGCCGCTTCGGGCCGTACCACCGGACGATGGCGTCCGCCGCCCACTTGGCGTCTTCTTCCTCCTTGACATGGCAGCGATTGCACACGTTGGGCGAGTCGACCGTGGTCGTCAGGTCCGGGCGCGGGATGCGGATGTTGTGGTCGCTCCGCTCGTCGATTCCCATGTACACGCTGCCGGGCATATGGCAGGTGACGCACTGCGTTTCCGGCGCGTTCGGCGCCGCGTTGGGATGGTGGTGATGCCCGGCGCCGTCGTACTTGCCGGGTTGATGGCATTGGGCGCAGAGCCGATTGCCTTCGTACTTGAGCTGCAGCGAATGGGGATCGTGGCAATCCGTGCACCCCACGCCCTTGTGGTACATCTTGCTTTGCGTGAACGAGCCGTACTCGAACACTTCGTCGAGAATCTGGCCGTCGGCGTGATACAGGCCGGCGCTCAACAGCGATGGCTCGAAATGGTCGAGAAACGAATCCCCGGCGCGATAGTCGGCGTGGATGATCGCCCGGCGGGAGTGGCACGGGGCGCACGTTTCCATTTCCCGCTGGGCCGACGCGCCTTGGAGCGTGTTCGTCAGCCCAAAGCGTACGGTGCGATCCCAAAACAACGACTTGCCTTCGGCTAGCTTCACGTGCAAGCTGCCGGGCCCGTGGCACGACTCGCAACTGACGTCGATCTCGCTGTACGTCGAAGCGTACTTGTCGGCCGCCAGGTCGTAGTTCTTGTGGTAATCGGTCGTGTGGCATTCGGCGCACATGGTGTTCCAGTTCTGCGCCAGGCCGGTCCAATGGAGCGGATCGCCGGCCGGGATGCGGACGTCCTGCGCGTCGGCCGGCGCTACGTAGAACCACTCCTGCTTGGCGACGTCCCACGAGACGCGCAAGACCTGCAATCGCCCGCCGGGCAGTTCGACAACGTACTGCTGGAGCGGGCGAACGCCGAAGGTGTACTTGATCTGGTAGTCGCGGTACTGGCCGTCCGGGCCTTCGGCGTTGACCATGAACTTACGGCCGTCGCGAAAGAACCGGGTCCGTTCGTCGAACCGCCGGAACTCGACGTCGTCGAAATTCCCCATAACCGTTTCGTCCGTCGCGATTTCCATCGCGCGGTCATGGTCGGAACCAGTCCAGGCGGCGGCCGCTTCCTGGTGGCACGCCATGCACGACTGGCGGCCGACGTAGCGGGCCTGCTGGAGCGCTTCCCGCGGATACGCCAGGTACCAATCGGCGGCGGCCCATGCCGCCAGGGCCGTCGAAATCGCCGCAAAGGTGAAGGCGGGGCGTCCGAGGGTTCTCCAAATCAGCGGCATGGCGAACGGCATGGGGGGTGGATCTGACGACGCCGACGCCGGCTAACCTCGCCCTCCGCCGCTATCGCCGAGCATCAATTCTAGCGGCCGCCCGCCGGCGTGCCATTCATACGACGTTTCCGCTGTTTTACGCGCCCCCCGGCTTGCTTCCGCCTTGGCCGGAGGCGTTGTATCATCAGGGCAGGGCCCCTGTGCTGTCGTGCGGTTTCCCGCCGCCTCGCCTGTCTCTTTCTCGAAGCTTAGCTCGCGCTAAGTTAATGCGCATGCTGCGTTCTGCACTGAAGAAGCGCCTCGTGGCCGCCGTCGTGCTGATTGCCTGTTATTCGCCGCGGCCGACGGCCGATGGCGCCGAGGCGATCGGCAAGATCGCCTTGCCGAGCGGTTTTCGCGCCGAGACGGTCTACAAGGTGCCGCTCGACAAAGAGGGCTCGTGGGTTTCGCTGACCGCCGACGACCGCGGGCGGCTCATCGCTTCGGATCAGCACGGCGCCCTGTATCGCATTACGCCGGCGCCGATCGGCGCCCCGCCGGCCCAGACCAAGGTCGAGCGGATGGACGTAGCCGTCGGCATGGCGCAAGGGCTGCTGTTCCACAAGGGCCGGCTGTATGTCGTCCAGAACGGCGGATCGGGCGCGTTCGGCGCCGGCCTTTACCGCCTCAGCGATACCAACCGAGACGACAAGTTCGATCGCATCGAGCAATTGCGAATCTTCAACGGCGAAGGCGAACATGGCCCGCACGCCGTCGTGCTGGGGCCCGATGGCGACAGCCTGTACTTCACCTGCGGCAATCATACGCGGCTGTCGCTATTCAGCCGTTCGCTCGTGCCGACTCGATGGGCCGAAGATCAATTGCTGCCGTGCATAACCGATCCCAACGGGCATGCGACGAACATCCGCGCCCCGGGCGGGTGGTTCGCGCGCACCGACCTGGACGGCAACAACATGGAGCTGTTCAGCGTCGGCTTTCGCAACACGTACGACCTGGCGTTCAACGCCGATGGCGAGCTGTTCACGTTCGACTCCGACATGGAATGGGACGTCGGCACGCCTTGGTATCGCCCGACGCGAGTCTGCCACGTGACCAGCGGCGCCGACTTCGGCTGGCGGACCGGAAACGCCAATTGGCCCGAGTATTATCTCGATTCAGCGCCGGCGGCCATCGACGTCGGACCCGGTTCGCCGACCGGCATGACGTTCGGCTACGGAACGAAGTTTCCTGAGCGCTATCAACACGCGCTGTTCGCCGGCGACTGGAGTTACGGCATCATCTACGCGTTTCACCTGACGCCGCACGGTTCGACCTACCGCGGCGAAACCGAGCGGTTCGCCTCGGCCATGCCGCTGGCCGTCACCGACATGGTCGTGCGGCCGCAGGACGGAGCGTTGTATTTCACCGTGGGCGGCCGCAAGAGCGAGTCGGGCCTCTACCGCATCGTGTATGCGGGCGAAGGCGCAACGGCCGGCGCCAACGCGAACCTGTCATCGACGAAGCGCAGCGCCGCGGCGTCGGCGTCGCCGCCGGTGGCCACGCCGGCCGCGCCGCAAGCCGCCCAGGCGGCGGCGGAGGCCCGTAAACGGCGGCGCGCCCTCGAGGCATTTCACGTCGGCCCATCGCCCGGCGCGGTGGACATGCTATGGCCGCACCTCAGTAGTCTCGATCGCAGTTTGAGCACCGCGGCTCGCGTAGCGCTGGAGCATCAGCCGTTTACCGAATGGCGGCAGCGGGCGCTGGCCGAACCTGACGTGAACGCCCGCTTGCTGGCACTGGCCGCCTTCGCCCGCGTGGCCGATAGTCGCCAACAAGCCGAGTGGGCGGCATCGCTGGCGGAACTGAAGTTCCCGGAGCTTGATCGCAACCAGCGGCTCATGCTGCTGCGCACCGCGGCGCTGGGCGTCCTGCGGTTACAGCCCGTCGAGCCGGCGACGCGGCAGAAGCTGTTGACGCAGTTGGACGCCTACTTCCCCACCGACGACCATTACGTGGACCGCGACCTGGCCAACCTGCTGGTGAAGTTACGGGCGCCGGGCGTCGTCGATCGGCTGCTCGCGCATCTCGACGCCGTCACGACGCAGGAGGAGGCCATCGACCTGGCGATGGCGCTCAGCGCCGCCGCGGAAGGATGGACGCCCACGTCGCGAACGCGGTTCCTGGACTGGTTCGACAAGTCGTCCAGGCTTTCCGGCGGCTATTCGTTTTTCGGCTACATCGTGGCCGCCCGCGATCGGTTTATCGCGAACATACCGTTTGACGAGCGAGCGGCGATGGTCGATCGCATCGCTCGTCCGCTGGTCGAGCGCACGCCGCAGATCGCCGTTGAGACCCGGCC
>QEVI01000328.1 GCA_003576855.1 Planctomycetota bacterium | reverse complement strand
CGTCGCGGGGGCGTCGCGGGAGGGCGGATCGGCGATGCCTTGCGGGTTGGCGTTGCCGGCGGCCAGGGCGAAACTCAGCGCTGCCGACTGGCTGCCGCTGGTCCGCGACGCGGCGCCGTTGTACTGGTACACACGGTCCGTGCCGCTATCGACGATCCAAATATGGCTCACGCTGGACGGGTCGATGGTAATGCCGGTGGGCGTCTTGTTGGCCGCGTCGATGGTCCAGCTTCCGGCGAGGCTGCCGGCGAGCGAATACTTGAACACCCGGTCGGTCTTCGCGTCGTCGACGACCCACAGCGAGGCGCCGTCGGTGACGATGTCTTTGGCGTTGGAGTTGCCGCTGGCGAGGTTGAAGTTGCTCGTGGCCGTTTGGCTGCCCGACAGGCGACTGGCGGCGCCGGCGTAGCGGTAGACGCGGTCGCTGCGGCTGTCGACGAGCCACACGTCCGTGCCGTTGGTGGCGATTCCTTCGAGCGTGGCGTTACTGGCCAGCGAGCCGGCCGTCCAAGAGCCCAGCAGCGAGCCGCTGGCGGCGTTGTACACGTACACGTTGCGGTTGGCGTCGACGACCCAGGTCTTGTCGCCTAGGATGGTGCCGGCGACGCCTCGCGGGGCGTTGTTGCCGCTGCCGAGCGTGGTATTGCCGCGGGCGGACCCATCCGCGCCGTATTTGTACGAAATGTTCGTCGTTGCGTCGTTGACGACGTAGAACTTCACCTCGTTGTCGAAATTGGTGAGCGACACGTCGCGGGGGTCGACGCCGGCGTAATCGGGATCGCTGCTCGCGGCGACGCCGAGGACGACCGTATACGCCACGTCGCCGTCGAAGATCGCGTCGTTGACGCCCGTGACGGCGACCGTCTGCGGCACATTCCAATTGGCCGGCGTGAAGGTGAGGCTCGCGGCCGACACGCTCCCTTCGGTCGCGTCGCCGGTGGAGAGAGGTATCGTTACGTCGGCCGCCGGCGGCGTGGTGAGCGCCACCTGGAACGATGCCGCGGCGCCGCTCTCGCTGGTGACGAGGCCGGTGTGAGGCGTGACAGACACAGCCGGCTCGACGATGACCATCTGCTGCGGCTGAGCAAGGCCGCTGACGAGCCGCACCATGTTGGAACCGTCGAGATTCGAGCGGTAGATCGCGCCGTTGCCCAGATCGCTCCAATAAAGCTTCCCGGCCCTCGAATCGACGTTGATCCAGTGCACTCTCAACAGCGCAATGGTAGACAGGTCAACGACCGTTTGAACGTCCGTGCCGTCCAAATCGGAACGCAAGATTTGTTGGTTAATCGCTTCATACCAGTACAATTTGTCGGCCGGTAAATCGAGCGCCAATCCGGTCGGCGCCGAGGCCGCTTGACTGGTCCAAAGCAACTCGGCTCCGGAGCCGTTGAGATCGGCGCGTCGAATGACGACCACGCCGGCGGACCACGTGCTCCAGTACATCTTCCCGGCGGACGTGTCGAGCAAAACGTCCCACACGCCGTTCTGCCCGCTCACGAGGTTTTCCACGCCGCTGCCGTCAAGATTCGCGCGCTGGATCGTCCCGGCGCTGTAGTTGGTCCAATACATTTTTCCGGCGGCTAGGTCTAACTCGATGCCGACAAGAGTTCCATTACCGAAACCCGAGAGCAGGATTTCGGCGTTCGACCCGTCAAGATTGGCGCGTTGGACCCGGCCGGCGTTGTGGTCCACCCAGTACATTTTGCCGCCGGCCAGATCGAGCGCCATGCCGCGCGGGTTGTATTGATCGGGCGTACCTCCATACAGGGCTTTCAGATCCACCAGCGTTTCGACGGGGCCGCCCCCCAGGCTGGAGCGCTGGACAAGATCGGACATGCGGTCCGTCCAATACGCATACCCGCCGTAGCCATGGTCGGTGCTCACGGCGGAGACGTCGTTTGGATCCAGGCCGTTGTACTCGGCGTCGGCGCTGGTCGCCGGGCCGACGGCCACGATGAACGGCACGTCGTCGTCGACAACGCCGTCGTCGATGCCGCTGATGGTCACAGTCTGCGGCACGTTCCAATTCAGCGGCGTAAAGGCGAGGCTTGCCGCCGACAGCGTCGCTTGGCTCGGGTCGCTCACGGCCAGCGGAATCGTCACGTCTGCAGTAGGCTGCGTTTGCAGGGTGAATGACACGCCAGCGGCGCTTCGTTCGGGGACGATTACCGGCTCGTTGGCGCTAGCGAGGACCGTGGCTGCTGGCGTGGAAACCTCGAGCGTGTACTGGCCGAGCCAGCCGTAGGCCGCCGTCTTCGCCACGGAGAGAAAGTACGTCGCAGGCCCCAGCGGCAGCAATAGCTCGGCCGCCTGACTGGCCACGGGACTTGCCGAGGCAATGAGCGCCCCGGCCGCGTCGCGGAGTTCCAGCAGGGCGTCGAGGTTGGGACCTACAGCCGCCGGATCGATGCGCAAGCGATACGTATCGAGCGCCGGCGCGGTGAACGACCAGTAGTCGACGTCGCTGTTCTGGCCGATGAGGCCGCTCGCCGTGGCGCTGGCGCCGTCGAACGCCAGGTGGCTGGCCGTGGCTAGCGTGTTGCCGTGGTCGTCGGCGCGGAAGCCGAAGCCGTTCAGCGGCCGGGCGATCATCGCCATGTCGTCCTGGTAGGTCGTTGCGCTGCTGCTCGTGCCATTGTGCCACGTCGTAACCGGAGCATAGGTGTACCCCATGATGGGCGCCCAATACCCATCGCCGGGGTGGTACGTGTTGACGAGGTTGCCCTGGGCGTCGTACAGGCTCTGGTGCGACAGGCCGAACGCATGCCCTGCTTCGTGCGATGACACGTCGCCCTCATACCGCCCGTCGCCGGTGCCAGCCGGAAACACATAGACGACGTTGGGCGCCGAATTGGTAAACGAGTCGAATTGGGCGATGCCGCCATAATTGCCGCCAGTCCAACTGCCGTCGCCGCCGATCGAGACACGCAGCGCGACGCCATTGGCCGCGCTTTCTGGCGCGCCGGGGGCCAGTTCCGGCGGCTCCTCGGTGGTGACGTCGATGCTAAACGGAGCGAAATCCTCGGTCACCTTGGCCCAGGCCATGGTTATGAAGTTCAGCTCCTGGTCGCTGAACGTCGTCGGGTCGCCGTCCCGATCGTACACGGGCGTGGCGACGTTCGTGTGTCCACCCCACTGGGCCTCAAAGTGCCCGTCGAAATCGAGATAAACTTTGACGGTCGCGGTCGGGTCGCTGTGCAAGTTGGGAATGCTGGTCAGGGGATAGAGCGCCGTGTTTTCCGCCGTCGGCGACGCGCCAGCAGGTTCAATCGCCGCGCCGACGTACGCCGGGTCCGCCACCAGCGTGATCCGCTCGCCGCCAATCCAATGCGTTTCATAATGCGCCCAATCGCCCTTGTCGCCGCGATGCCCGTGATCGTGATGATCCGCAAGCACGTCGAACGCCGAGAAGCTCGCTGCTGCCGGCGCGGCCGAGAGCATCTGCCGCGGTTCGAGGGCTTCCACCCCCAGGGGGCGCGGGCCGCCGTGGCGACGGTTACGGCCGCGGCGATCGAAGGTCGAACGGGAATAGCGGCTGCGCCGGTAGTCTGTGCGGGACATGGTTCGCCTTTCAAGGACAAAGCAAGCAACGGCTTGATGAAGGTTAGACGCTTAGAACAGGCGGTTATCCGGCAACGCTGGCGAAAGACCGCGCGCTGGCGGCGGCGGGCGTGCCGGGCGAGCAGGCGACGGCCGCGTATTACCCAAAGAACCAAACCCGCCGCCGACCGGACGGGGCCGGCCAGGATTCTCTGGGCTAATGCCCCCTCGCGCGAAGGGAGGGGCCAGCGGAGGGATTGGCGCCGCCGTTCGAAAGCGCCTCACCTAAGCCCGCGAATCACGCGAAAAGACGCGAATAACATGACAAGTCGCTTTGATTTTGCTTAGGCGCCACCGTGAAGGCCGCCACTTAAAAGAACTCCCCTGCCTGGCTTCTTTTCGCGTCTACTGGCGTGATTCGCGGGTTCTCAAAAATGCAAAAGGTCGAGCATTTGTCGCTCCTGGCCCGGCGCGCTTGAAACGCCTCGGCGGAGCCCCTAGACTGAGGGGGCCGTTGTTTTCTTGCTTTTTGCTGGCGCGCCCGTTCCGTTTCCGCCGCACTGCGTTCTTAGTGGCTATGGAGACGCCGACGATTACCGGCGCTCGCGACGCCCACGCCCGTGGCTGCGCCGAGGGTTCGCCGGCGGCCGACGGCTTGGGCCCGTTGATCGCCGAGGCCCGCGGCGGTTCGGCGGCGGCGCTGGGCGTGCTGCTGGAGCATTGCCGGCGGTATCTGCTGCTGATCGCCAACGATTCGCTCGACTCGGACCTGCGCGCCAAGAACGGCGCCTCCGACCTGGTGCAGGACACGTTCCTGGAAGCGCACCGCGACTTCCAGCGATTTGAAGGAACCACCGAGCAGGAACTGCTCGCCTGGCTGGCGAAGATTCTC
>QEVI01000020.1 GCA_003576855.1 Planctomycetota bacterium | reverse complement strand
GGACTTCAAACGCGCCGATGTCGAAGCCGGCGCCTTCGCCGCGATAGTGGTAGAGCCCGCGTTGGTCGAACGGCGGGGCGTTGAGCTGTGCTTGGATGGCGTCGATGGCGGGGCTGCCGGGCCTCAGGGCGTGCGTCGCCGTCGGGCCGCCGTTCATCGCCAGCGGCTCAAGGCCTGGGTCGGCGATGTTCGCCAAATCGCTGTTGGCGAAGCTCGCGGCGGCGTTGCCCGCCCCGATCAGGTTATAGCCCCCGGACTGGAAATACTCGCCGGCCGCGCGGTACAGACCCACGGCGACGACGTCGTCCCCCTGATTGCCGGCCACGATGCTCGCCTGAAGATAGAGCCGGCCGGCCCCCAGGCTTGCATTGGCGGCGACGCCGGCGCCCCGCAGAGCGGCGTTGTTGGTCACGGTGCTGAACGCGATGCTCACGCTGCCGGCGCCGGCGTTCCAGTTGTAAAGGCCGCCGCCGCTGTCGGAGGCGACGTTGCCGCTGATCGTGCTGGAACGAACGACGACGGCGCCAGCCACGTTGTAGACGCCGCCCCCGCTGTCGCGGGCCGTGTTGCCGCTGACCGTGCTATCGAACAAATCCAGTTGCCCCGCTGCGTTGATGACGCCGCCGCCGTCTCCCGCGGGGGCATCATTGCCATCAAGCGTCGAGCTCAGCACCGTCAGCGCCGCGGCGGCGTTGTAGATGCCGCCGCCGCTGCGAAAGTTCGCCGTTGCGACGTTGCCGTGGATGACCGAATACTCGACGGAGGCGTCGCCCTGGTTGACGAACAGCCCGCCCCCTTGGCTTGCGGTGTTGTCGCTGATAGTCGTGTCGGCGATCACCAGGTCGCCCGTTTCATGGAAGAGGGCGCCGCCGCGCTGGGCCGCGCTGCCGCTGACGACGCTCTCCTGAAGCCGCAGGTTCTCGGCGTTGTAGATGGCGCCGCCGTCGCCCAGCGGGGCGGCTCCCTGCAGCGCCAGCCGCAGCAGCGCCACGTCCCGCTGGCCGCTGGCGCCGTCGTCGATGTTGAAGACGCGACCGCTGAGGCTGACGATGGAGATGAGCGGCGCGCCCGTAGACCTGCCGTTCGACGAAGTGAACGGGCCGTTGATCGACAGCGATTTATCGATCCGCAGCTCCCCCTCGGTCAATCGAATCTCTCCGACGACGGAGAAGTCGATCACCTCGCCCTCCTGGGCTAGCGCGATCGCCCGGCGGAGCGTCATGTCGTAGAAATTCGGCGGTTCCGCGGCGTCCAACAGCGTGTTGACCGTGATGGCCAGCAATCGCCGCGACTCCAACGGCTCATAGCGCAATCGTCGATGATGCTGTCGTCGCGTCGCCATGGCCAGCCCCGCTGCTCGAGAATCGCGATAGAATCGGCGCCCATTAGCTGGCCGAAGTCTAAGCGACAGGCTGGCCGCATGCAAGAAAAATGCGGCGTCGTCGAGCGCAAACGGGAACGGCGATGGTTCGCTCCGGATTCAGCACGAAGCGGCAGCGGCCGGTGCGCTCGGCGGGCGTCCGGCTGCCGTCGTCGCCGTGCGAGATCTGGCTCCCGGGAAGCGCCGAGCGCACGGCGGCTAGTAGGGCCGGCGAGCGTTGCGCTGCGCCGACGGTCCGAAAAACCAGTTGAGGTTCATGCGGAATTCGCCGTCATACTGCTCGTCGCCCCCCAGCGGCGTGGCGTAGCCGAGCATCAGGTTCAGGTCGCCCCCGAACTGCACGACCGCGCCGGCGACGGCATTGACCACGTCGAACGAGGAATCGCTGACGGTGCGGAACGTCGAGGTCGTCAGCGGATCGCCCGCGTCGATCGACCCGTTGTAATGGACTTCCATCACGGGGGCCAAACCTGTCAAGAATCCGCCGCGCGGGTTCTGGTACATCCAGTAGCCGAGCGCGAGGTCGACGTAGATGAGATCCTTGTCGCGCAGCCGGCCGGCCGAGACCAGTTGCCCCGTGTAGGCGCCGTCGTCGAACGACGAAACGGCGACGCTGTTACCCTGCGTATCGACGTCGAATTGCAGGAACCCCTGGCAGAACCAATCGGAATTGGGCGTCCAAACATACCCGACGTAGGGCAGCAGGTGCGTCGACTCGCTTTCCACGCGCAACACGTCAACGCCATGGGCGTCCTGGATGACGAAGTCGTTCGCCGTCGGCACGGCGACGCCCAACCCGGCGCCCAGCGCAAAGCGCTGGCGTTCCAAGAGCAACAGCTTGGCGTACACGGTCATGTTGCCCAGTTCGCCGTTCGTGCCGCCGACGATGCCGGTCGAATCGACCGCCACGGTGCTGTCGAGCGTCGAAGCGTAGGGCACGCGCAGCTCGACCGACGTCATCTCATCGAAGAAGGTCTTCTCGAAGCCCGACACGTTGCGCACGACGTCGTGGCCGGCGCTGCTGAGCGGCGTATTACGAAAAAACGAGAAGTTGTTGATGATGCGATCCCGCGGGATCGAGCTGCCGTTCTCGGTGATTTTCTGCCGTCCGACGTTGGCCCCGGGTGCGCCGCCCAGGGAATCGAACGGAATCAACACGACGTAGTCATACGCATAGGCCGCGTCGTAGTCTTCGCCGGCGCCGGGGCCCCCCGACGGCAGCGAGCCGTCCTGCATGCGGGCGAACGAGACGGCCGAATCCGGGTTGAACTCCGTCTGGCCGCCGACGCCGTTGCGGGCCGCCAGGTCGCTGGCCGCCAGTTGCCGATACGCCGCATCGTCGACGATCGGGATGCTGGCCTGCGGGTTCGTCGCGAGCGTCTGCGCCAGATCAGCGGTCGTGGCGACGGTGGTGAATTGGGCCGTCGCCGGCTCGATCCGAATCACGCCCGTCGGCAGGATGGCATTGCCCGAAGTCGTGAAGCCCTCGGCCACGGCGACCGAGCTGGGCGACTCGCTGGCCGTGAACGGAGAACCGCTCGCCCCCGGCGTCAGGGCGTCGATATCCGAGGCGATGACAAACACCCGGTCGAGCGTGATCAGCGATTGCCCGGAGGTTGCGCCAAACAGGTCGCCGATCATACCTGGCGTCGCCGAAGCCGAAGCGGCCAGGGCGCCCAGCCCCGCCGACAGCGAAGGCATCGGCCCGGCAAACGGCTCTTCGTCGGCGGTCTCGGCTTCCGGCGCCGGGGCTTCTTGTTCGCCGTCAGGGGCCGATGGCTGCGGCATGGCCTGTTGGTCTTCGGCGTGCGGCGGCAAGGCGTAGTCCGGACACGGCTGCTCGCAAGCGTCCAGATAAGCGCGGCAACCGGGGCAGTTGCAGTCCAACCCCGCGTGGCGAAAGCACTCGACCGTAGCGGCGTGAACGGCATGAGCCGCCATGAGCGTGGCGCTGGCCGATCCCGCGAGCCCGGCGAGGACCATCGCCGCCGGCCACAGACGCTGGGCGCGGCGCGTCAAAGCGATTATGTGCGTGGAAGCCATGGCCAGTACCGTTTCGCAAAAAAGATGGAAGGTAAAGGAGCGACGGCGCCAGCGGCCGCAGCGCCGGCGAAAAGCGACGCGACTAGGATGCGCTGCCATTTGCATTCGGCGCCTAGCGCCTGGATTCTTAAGCCGAATGGTCGCCGCGCGCCGCCAAAAGCGGTTGCAGCGCTTGCTGGCGCCGCGACCGACGTTACGGCGCCGACCGGCGGCGCCTCGCCGCTCGACCGCCGCTAGCAGGCGCCATAAAATGGGTCGGCGCCAAGGCCCTCTCTCTTCTGGTTCACGTGACGCGATCGCACCGGCATGATTAAACCCGGCGACGAACCGATTGCTGGATATCGCCTGGAAGCGCTGCTGGGCCGCGGGCAATTCGGACAGGTGTGGCGGGCCAAGTCCCCCGGCAATACCACGCTGGCGCTGAAGTTCTTGGAGCTAACGGGCGTTCACGGCTGGAAGGAATTCCGCGCCATTCAACGGGTCAAGCAGATTCGTCATGCCCACTTGATGCCGATCGTGGCCATTTGGCTGCTCGACGATCAAGGGCGGGTCATCAGCGACGACGTCATCGAGAGCATCGCCGCCGAGCAGCAGGTCGCCAGTCGCCACCTGGCGGCCGCGGAAACGCTCGTCATCGACCCGATCAAGGAGACGCGGCGACCGGCCCAGCTCGTCGTCGCCACGCTCCTGGCCAATCAGACGCTCGGCGATCGGCTGCGCGAATGCCAGGCCGCAGGTCGAAAAGGCATCCCCATCGATGAATTGCTTCGCTACATGGACGAAGCGGCCAAGGGACTCGATTACCTCAACCAGTCGGAGCACAAGATCGGCGAGACGCTCGTCGCCGTGCAGCACTGCGACGTCAAGCCGGACAACATCATGCTCGCCGGCGGATCGGTGGTGATCTCCGACTTCGGCGTCTCCCAAGCGCTCGCCCAAGCGCGGCAAGCGGCGACGGGCACGAGCTTGGGGGGCACGCCCGCGTACATGGCGCCGGAGTGCTTTGCGAACAAACCGTGCAAAGCGACCGATCAGTATTCGCTCGCCATCACCTACTACGAACTGCGGACCGGCAACTTGCCGTTCCGCGAGCAGACGTACGCGGCGGTTTACAAGGCCCATCACGAAGGCGACCTGGACTTCGCCGGTTGCACCCCCGGGGAACAACGGGTGCTGCGAAGGGCGACTCAACCGGATCCCGCTAAGCGCTTCGCAAGCTGCAAGGAGCTGGTCGACTCGCTTGCCGCGTCGCTGCAACCGGCCGCCAAGTCGCGGCCGTCGTCAGCGCGCTCCGCGTGGGCGCTCGCGGCGGCGGCCGTAGCGCTCGTGGCCGGCGTGGTCGCCGGGGCCGTCTACTACCTCCGCGACGGCGAGCAGCCGCCGGGGCCTCGGCCCGCGATCGTGGAAGCCGCCGTCATCGTCGAGCCCGCCGACGCCCTGGTGACGATCGACGGCGTTTCGACGGCGACCGCGAAGGACGGGCGAATCGTGATTCGCAAGGCAGCCGGCTCGAAGGTGATCGTCAAGGCGTCGAAGCCACCCGAACGAATGGACGACGCGATAACCATCGACTCCTTGCAGGCCGGCGACCAGCGACGGCTGGTCCTCCCCTACTCCGCCACGCATTTCGCGCGCGAAGCCGATCGGCTGTTCGACGCCGGGCGGCTGCCGGAAGCCGCCGCCGCCCTGGCGGAAGCCATCAAGCTCGATCCCGATCAGTTCGCAAAAATGCCTGAACCGGCCGTCTTTCGCGCCGGCGCCGCGGCGGTCGAATGTCTCGTGGCCACGCCCTCCGGGCGAACGCTGGCGTCGGGCTTGCGAGACGGCGCCGTGTTGTGCTGGCCGCTCGACGCCGAGGCGGCAGCGCCCCAGGGCCGCGCCGTCCATCGCACCGGTAGCGAAGTGAAACAGCTCGTCGCGTCGGACCAGTACACGGCCTCGTTGGGGCGCAATGGCGAGCTGATCACCCTGACCAGCGGCGACGGGCCGCCGGTGGAATTGCGCGTGCCGGCCGAATCGGGAACGTTGGAGCGGATCGCTTTGGCCGGCGACCGCTGGCTGGCCGCCGCCGCTGAATCGCTCGCCCCGCTGCCGCCAGACCCGCAACTGACGGTCCTGTACGCTTGGGACTTGCAGGCGCCGGACATTGGCGCCAGCCGCCGGGAGCTGCTGCGCCTGGAAGGAGAAATCGAACCGCGGCTGGCGGGGGCGGCCCACGAGGAGTGGGTGGCGCTCTCCACGACTTCCACGACCGACGGCGACTCGTATCGCCTTCGCATCTGCCGTCTCGACGGCCCCAGCGACCCGGCCCCCGCCTTCCGCCAGGACGGGGAAATCGTAGCGCTGTGCATCTCGGCCGACGATCGCTGGATCGCCGTCGGCGGCGGCGCGGTCGCCGACGACCCCGATTACCCCGACTACCAGGCAACGGTCATCAACGCGCGTACAAAGCAGTTCCAGACCTTCACGCGCGGGCACGCCGACTCGATCGCGGCCATGTCGTTCGACCCGGCGAGCAGGTTGCTTTGCACGGGCAGTACCGGCGGCGAAGTCCACGCCTGGACGCTGCCGGACGATTGGGACGCGTCGCAGCCGCTGGTCGCTGAACCGCGGTTCTTGCAGTATCGCGGCAAGCTGGCCGCCCCGGCCGTGGAGAGCCTGATGTGCCCCCGCGGCGACGCGGTGGCGTGTCGCCACGGGGGGCAAGTGGTGGTGTGGGATCTCCAGTCGCGCGAAGCGACGCCCCTGGTGCTCGCCGACGGCGACAGCAGCGTGACCGCCGCCGCCGCCACGGCGGACGGCCTGTGGTTGATCACCGGGCACGAAGACGGCACGCTGCGGCGCTGGCCCTTGCCGCGGCTGATCATGGTGTTGCGGGCCTGCGGCGCCGCGGGGAAGGCGCCCCAGCCGCCCCCGACGCCGGCGGACCAGCTTACGCACTGCGATCGATCAGCTCGGCCAGTTCCTTGTTCTCCTGCGGGAAGTGGGGGAACTGGGCGCCTCCCTTGGAGTCGTCCCACCGCAGGGCGCGTCGGATGAACGCCGCCTCGCTGCTGTCCGGCCAAAGGGCCAGGATGTGGGCCAGTCGGCTCTTGGCCTGCTCGCGATCGACGAACTTTTTATCCACGCCCCAGTCGCCGCAGGCGATGCCGGCCAGCATCCAGTACGCTCGCCGGGCGGCGTCGGCGTCGGTGCTCGCCGCCGGGTCGATGAGCTGGCTAAAAAGCTTAATCGCGTCTTCCGGATTGCGACGCAACAACAGCGCATAGTCCGCTTCAATTTCCGTCCGCAACGACGACGCGACGTTCGGCTGGTCGCGGAGTCGGTATGCCTCCCGAAGCTGCCGGCCAAACTGCTGCATCAACTCGCGGGCGCGGTCGATCTCGCCTGCCTGCTGGCTGGCGCGGGCCTGGTTGAACAGGCAGCTTGCCAGCAGCCAGCGGGCCAGCGCGCTCTCGCCGTCCGCGGCCACGGCTTGCTCCAGCTTCTCGTGGGCCCGCTGAAGCAACTCAGCCGCTTCCGGGCCGACCGGCAGCGCCAGCGACTGCTCGAGCGATTCCATCCCCTCGAGCAAGGCAGGCTGCCCGCCGCCCAGCGCCACCGGCGCCACGACCAGCGCGGCCCGCGCCGGATCCTGGCTGGCCGCCGCCAGCGCGGTCCGCAGTCGTTGGTCGCTCGTCGCGGCCAGGCTGGATTTGAACAAGTTATCCGCCAGCAAGGCGCCAAGCTGCTCAGGCGGAACCGAAGGATTGGTCGCCGCCCGGGCCAGAAGCTGGCGTCTCCCGGCCGTCTGATCGTAGAGCCCGGTAGACGCTTCCGCGACGCCGGTCCCGCGATCGAGCGTTCCCCACAACACGTAATCGACGTTCAGCATTCGCGCCAAAAGCTGCAGCATCGCTTCGCCCTGCACGCCCTGCTCCGCCACGCGGCGAAAACGATCCTTGACCGTCCCGGGGTCTTTGAATTCGATGCCTGGTATCGCCCGCAACCGCAAGCGCAATTCGGCCGAAAGCTGGACGGCCTCCTCGCTGGGATCGAACGACATCCGCTCCAACGGCAGATGCGGCAGCACGGCCACCCGCAGCCGCCGCGCCGTCGGCTGCGGCGAAGGGGCGGTTTCAAGTTGCCGGCGTAGCTCCTCGACGTCCTGCTGCCGCAGCAGGCCGATGTTTTGGTAGGAAACGGGCCGCGCCGGCGCCGCCTTGCGTACGGCGGCGCGGATGTCGTCGTAGCTCAAATCGAGCATCAAGCCGCCCGTTTTGCTGCTCAGCGTGCTCATAAAACGCCGCGTCTGGTCGAGCAGCTTTTCGTGAGGCTCGCGGTCTTCCGGATCGCTGGTGCAAAGGACGCAATTGATGCGGACCCCCTTCTCGGCCGCCAGCGCCACCAGCGCACCGGCGCCAAAGCGGCGGCCGGCCTTGTTCTCCGGCTCGCTGAACGCCTCGTCGAACGGGGGCGCATCGCCGAACAACAGGATCCACCGCGACGTGTCGTCGCCGGTCGACCACGCCAGTTCCGTCAACGCGACATGAAGCCCCTGGTCTACCAGCTCGGGAAAGTACGGGGCGCCGCTCTCGGCCTTGAGGCGGCCAATCGCCTCGGCGACCAGGGCTCGGTCCGACGCGAATTGGTTGTTCGACGACTTGAGCGGCAGTTCCACTTCACCCGAGGGCGCCCCGGCGTCGCGGTACACGACAAGCTGATAGCTGATGTTGTTTTCCTTGTAGAGCTCCAGGTCGTTCATCATGGCGCCCAGCGACTGCCGGACCGCTTCGAGCTGGCCGCTCATGCTGTCGGTGCCGTCGATCACTAGCGCGATTTGAAGCTTGGGCCGGCTTTCCTCGACCAGGTCGAGGAAACTCCGCTGCACGAGTCCCATCGTCTTTTGCGTGGGCGCCGTCCGCGGATTGAACAACGTGGCGAGCGCCTTGCCAAGCGCGGGCTCCTCGTCCCCCTCGGCGGCGCGTCCCACGCTCGCCAGGCCAAGAAGCAGGCCGGCTATCAACGAGAGCCGACAGGCAACGCAACGCGTCATCGCAATGCCCCCACGGAAAAACTGAGCCGACGGCCGGCGCGCCGCAATCTATCGCGGAAAGCGCACCTCGCCGTTAATATATGGTTAGCCCGGAAAACCCACAACAAATTGCAAAAAGCGCGTGGCCGACCACTCCGCGTAAACGCGCTGCACATCGCCGCGCCGCGCGGAGCGACGCCGAAATACGCCTGCACGCCGGGCGCCCGCGGCCGCAGCGCTCGACGGCTCCTCGCCTGTACGGTTACAGCGTAACGCGAAGCGGAAATGCAACGCTTGCAACTTCAAGAGGCTGTTGAACCGCGGAAACGGCGCACCGCCAGCGCTGCCTGTTGCAACCACACGACACGGCTCGCGAGAAGGCAAACCATGAAGCTGATATCCATCGCCGCGGCCCTTGCCCTGCTGGGGCCTGTGGCGCACCTGTGTGCCGACTTGCCCAGCGAATCGCAGGTTCCGGGGGAACTCCGGCCGGCGGCGGACTTGCCGCCGGAATCACAACTGCCGTCGTATGTCGCCCAGTTCGCTGGCCAAAGCCGCCTCGCCGACGAAGCGGGGCCGGCCAGCAGCCCCGCCGCGTCGAACGAAGCGGAGTCGTCGCCCGCCCAGGGCGCCGCGCCGCCGCCGGCGGCCCAGCAGCTTCCCGACGAGCGGCAACTGCCCGCGGACGCCGGCCGCCAGCCGGATCCGAACCAGCCGATCGGCGACGCACTGCCGATCAAGGGGAGCCCCGACGGCATCCCTTGGCTGCGGCTGAACCGCCCCGGCCATACCGCTCCGCTGCGAGCGCTGGCTTTTTCTGATGACGGCCGACGGCTGACGACCGCCGGGGATGACAAAACGCTCGTTGTCTGGGGCCAGACCACGACGCCCGCCGGCGCCGCGCGGTGGTCGTATGAGCGTACCGTCCGCTGGCAAATCCAGCGCGGTGCGCGGGGACGCATCTACGCGCTGGCCGCCGCGCCGCAACGCGTGGCGCTGGCCGGTGAAGGCGCCATGGGCGGCGCCGGCGAAATCCTGCTGATCGACCCGGCTTCCGGCGATCTGGCCGCCGTGCTCAACGACCTCCAGCAGGGACATCGCCAGGTCGTCGTCGCCTTGAGCTTCGCGGAGAGCGAGCCCGCCTCCTTGGCGTCGCTGAGCATCGACGGCTCGGTCGTCCACTGGTCGCAGGCGGCCGGCGGCCTATGGAACGCCAAGCGGCTCGCCGGGCCCGATCGCCAGCAGTTCGGCAACGACCCGGCGCTGGTCGAGCGATTGCTGGCCGCGCGATCGTTGTCGGCAGTCGCGGCCCTCGACGGCGCCGTCGTCGCCCCGGCTTATGCCACGACGCAGAACAACCGCATCGTCTGGCGGCTTCAGCGATATGCCGCCGACGGCGGCCGCTCGGCGCCGCTGGCGGCCGACGACCAGTCGGCGCCGCACTTGGACTACGTCACGGCGCTAGCGGTGGGGGCGGGCGGCCGCCGCTTGGCGTCGGCCGACGGGGCCGGAAACGTGTACCTTTGGGACCTGGCGGCGTCGCCCGTGCGGGTGCTGCGACTGCCGCAGACGGGGGCACAAGTGCTTTCGCTGGCCTTCGACGCCCCAGGCGACGCGTTGATTTTGGGCTGCGCCGTCGCCCCTGGGGGTAACCGGGCCCCCGTGGAGATCTGGGACGTCGCCGACGCGGCCGCACCGCGCCGACGAGCGACGTTCGCCGCCGACAAGCCGGTGATGGCGTGCGGCCTCGCGCCAGACGGCAGCGCCGCCGCCTGGACCAGCGGCGCGGACGTGGTGGTGCGGAGCATGGCCAGCGGCAACGAGCAGCGGCTCGCCGCCGGGGCGTCGCCGCCGCTGAAGGTGGCGTTCCCGACCAAGGCCCCGTTCTATCGCCTGGGATTCGGCAAGAAGCCAGCGGGCGGCGGCAAGGTGGCGATCGATCACGTCTTCGACGCCGACCTGCTGCGGCTCGATCGACTCAATCGAGACGAACCGGCCCGTTGGCTGCCGGAGGACTGGCTGAGCGGCGGATGGCAAGTCCGGCAAGAAAAAGACGCCCAAGGAACACCGTCGCTCTGGTTTTACGAAGGCGCGACGCGACGCGGGCGGATTCCGCTGGTCGAGGTCCGCGACGGGGCATACCGCACCGTTTGCTGGATACCAAGCCGACAGCGTGGCGCCGGGCCGGCGGCCGCCGCCATCGGCACCAGCGCGGGCGAGATTCACGTCTACCGCCTTGCCGACGATGCCACGGCGCCGCTTGTGCGGCGGCTGCGCGGCCACTGGGCGGAAATCGCGTCGCTGGCCGTGTCGGCCGACTTGCGGTACCTGGCCTCGGCGTCGCTCGACGGCACGCTGGCCGTCTGGCCCCTGAGCGGGCTATTGACCGACAGCGACCTGGTTCAACGGTGGGGCGCCGACTTCCGCCGCGTCGACGGGGCCTTGGAAGCCGCGGACGTGCGGCGCAACGGCCCGGCGTACTTTCGCGGCCTGCGGAACGGCGACCGGATCACCGAGCTTCGTTATCGCGTCGCGGATGAAGATCGCGTCATTAAGGCGCCGGAGGAGATGCTTGCTGCGCTGCGGCAAGCGGATTGGCGCACGCTGATGACGTTCCATTACGTCCGCGGCCGCACGCCGGCGCAGGCGTTCCAAATCCTCCCGGCCTGGCAACAAGTCGTGTCGCTGCTTGCGGCCGACGACGGGCAGTGGGCCTATTGGACGCCCGCCGGGTACTACGACGCCTCGTTCGAAGGCCACAAGCTATTCGGCTGGCAAATCAACCGCGGACTGGAAATGCTGCCCGACTTTTTCCTGGCGGCCCAGTTCCGGCGGCAACTGGAGCGGCCCGGGGCGATGTCTCGGCTGCTGCGGGCCGGAGATCTGGAAGCGGCGTTCCAGGCGGCCTTGCTCGAGTCGCCGACCAATTCGCCCGACGCGCTGGTCAACGCCTACCGGCTGAAGCCCGACGTGCAAATCGTTAGCCCGCGCGACGGCGACGCCGTGGGGGGCGAGATCAAGCTGCGTGCCGTCGTCTCAACCAACCCGGCTGAAAGACTCGCTGCGGCCAAGGCGTTTGCCAACGGCGTGGCGGCCGTCGGCCAGAGGCTGGTATCGGAAGCGCTAGTCGACGGCGAGCGGCAATACACGTATGAGTGGGATCTGCGGCTTCCGTCCGATCGGCGCGTCCTGCTGCAGGTTTCCGCCTCGACGAGAAACGAAGTCGCCGGCGGCGACCAGGTCGTCGTCAGCCGCCAGGCGCCCGTGCGACCGCCGCAGCCGCGGTTGTTCTTGGTGTCGGTAGGCGTCGACAGCTACCGCGACGCGCAAATTCCCAGGCTCAGCACTGCCGTGAAGGCGACCGAAGACCTGCTGGCCGTGCTCGAGGACCGCGCCGCCCCGCTCTATCGACTCGACAGCGCCGCCCTGTTGGAAGACCGGGCCACCAGGCCCAGTTGGCGCGCCTTGACCAGCGACGTTGCGGCCCGGCTGGCCCAACAGCCGTCGCCCGACGACGTGCTGGTCATTTTTCTTTCGGGGCATGGCCTCCAGGCCCCCGGAGATGCGGGCTACCAGTTCGTCACGGCCGATGCACGGTACGCCGACGTCGTCGCCGAACGGTACGGCGATTGTCTGTCGATGTCGGACCTGGCCGACTTCGCCGACATACCGTGTCGAAAAGTGGTCGTGCTGAACACTTGCCATGGCGGCTCGGCGCAGCCGCTGCTCCACCGGGAACTGAAGTCCGCGGTTCGCGCCCTGCAGGACGACCTGGTGTTGACGCTGGCGGCCTCCGGCGGCGAGGAAGAGGCCGTCGAGGGGCGGTTCGCCAACCGGCTGCTCGAAGCCCTCGGCGGCGCGGCCGATGAGGACCGCGACGGCGTCGTGTCGTTCGCCGAGACGTTCGCCTACGTGCAGCGCACCGTCGCCGCCGACTCGAGCCGAGACGCCGTGCGGCAGACGCCCACGGCCGGCCCCGCCGAGCTGCTGCCGTACGCCGCCGTGCCGCTGACGGCCGTGGGCGAAACGACGGCCTGGCGGCAGCCGTAATGAAAGTCGCGCCGCCAATAAGCCGCTGCAGCACTCCTCCCCTTCCGGCCGGAACCAACCGTATTTGGGCCGTAATGAAAGTCGCGCCGCCAATGAGCCGCTGCAGCCCCGGCCTTCGACCGGGGGTTGCTCTCCATCAGGACAAACTCAGTCCCGGTGGAAAGCGACCCACGGGCAGAGCCTAAGGCTGCGTGGGACGACAACGACGGCTCATTGGATGCGCAGCTTTCCATAATTGAACGTCTGGCGACGTGCTGCGGCCGCGACCGGCGGTTCGACGCCGGTGGCCAGCGACGTTTCAGCGGCCTACATGGCGACGATGACCTTCACCTGGCTGGGCGCCACCTGGTTGCCGGCGGGCATGTTGGCGTTTGTGCCGTTCTGGCCAGTCATGCAGGTCAGGTAGGCCACCTGGTTGCCCATGGCTTTGACCTTGCTGCTGCATTTCCTGAAGATCACCTTGTTCATGTTCACGTTAGAGACGACGCCGCCGGCCACGCCGGGCTCGTCCCCCTGCGACATCGGCGTCTCCGACTTCTTCGTGACGACTTCCTTGTTGCAGAACTTCACCTTGGTCGCCGTCTTCTGGCACTGCATCACCTGGCCGAAGTTCGGATACGGAATCGGCACGGGACCGCCCGGCGAGGGCGTCTTGCAGACGTCGGGAAAGGCGAAGCAGACGCCCCCCTGTTTGGTCGAACCTGGCATCATGTGCTCAAACCCTTTCGTAGTCCCGCCGCACGTTCGGCCGGGCGACGCCGCGGGCATCGCCGAACCGCCGCCCGGCCGGCGGATCAACCCAGGTGAATCTTGTCGGCCTTGAGTTTCACGTCCTCGGCCTTGGAGTAGATTCGCGCGGCCTTGTGATGGGAGGTTTCCTTGACGACCATGCGGGTGCGATCCGCCAGTAGCTGCCACAGCCCTGATACGGCGTGATACGCGTTGCCGAGGTTCGTCAAGAGCGTGCCGACGGTCGCGGTCGCTCGGCGGGCCGTCAGCGTCAGGGCGCCGACGTCCGCCGCGACTTCGCCTGCATGGATATCGCTGCGAGCGGCCGTCGCCGTGAGCTTCCGCGAGGCAACGCCGATTTGCTCATGCTGCAGGTCGAGACTGCTGCGCGTGAGGCCGATTCGCCGCAGGGCCTCGCTGGCGCGGTCGAGGATCGACAACCGCACCGCGACGCGGCTCTTGAGGTCGATCGGACCGGTGCATGTCGCGTCGATGCCGGCCGCGGCGACGATCCGCACCGCCCCGCGAGGGGCGACGAGCTCCAGGTCGCCGTCATCGACCGAAACGATCGTGCTGCTCCCGTCTTGCGAGGCCGCGAGCTTAAGCCGGGGCCGAGGCTGCGCGGTCGCCAGCACGCCGATGATGAAATACTCCGCGGCGGCGTCGCCGGCGACCAGCACGCGGTCGCCCGGCGATGGCGTGTAGTCCAGCGCGGCAATCGCAGCCTCGGCGAGCTGATCCCCCAGCGAAACTAGGGCTGCGGCGGGCGTGGCGCGAATCACGCGGGCCCGCGCCAGGCGGCAACCGCCAAGAACGGGCTCGCCCAGCGACTTCGATTCAAGCAATTCAGCGGCCGACATGGCGGTTCTCCTGGGTGGATCGAGGCGGGCGGTAATCTTCCGCGACGGCAAGTTGTTGATCGGTCCCCTTGGCGCCCGTGCGATTGGCGCCCGCCCAGCGGGCGCCGGGGTCTTGCAGCCGGTGCAGGTCGGCTTGTCGCAGGTCGGCGCCGGAAAAGTCGGCGCCGTCGCCCTGGGCCCTGGCGAACAGGGCGTAGCGGGCCCGGGCGTTGTGAAAGGAGGCCTCGCGGCAATCGGCATCGGCGAAATTCGCTCGTTCGAGCGCGGCGTCGGCGAGCGACGCTCCCTGCAAATCGGCGCCGGCGAAGCACGCCATCGTTGCGTTCGCTCCATGGAGGTTGGCGCGAGCCAGCGTCGTTTCGACGAAGTCCGCGGCGACGCAACGGGCGGCGGCGAGATTAGCGCCAGTCAAATCGGCGCGTTTCAAGTTGGCTTGCGTCAAATCGGCCGCGGTAAGCTGCGTTCCGCGAAAATCGGCGCCTTCCAAATCACAATCGGCAAGGACGATGCCGCCGCAGTCCAGCCCTTGGAAACTGGTTCGCTTCATGTTGCACAGCCGGAACTGGTTCTCGCGCAGCGTGCACAGGGTGAAGTCGATCGCGGACAAGTCGGTCGCCTCGAAGCGGCCGCGCGCGAGGTCGGCGCCGGCCAGCGTGGCGCCGCTGAATTCGCAGAAGTCGCCTTTGGCGCCGGTGAACCGCGCCTCGGCGAGGTTGGCGCCGGTGAAGTCGACGTTTTCCAGTTCGCACTGAGCGAAGTCGGCGCCGTGCAAGCTCGCTCCGGCAAAAACGGCGTCGACCAGCTTGCCGTCGGCGAAGCGGCAACCGTCGAGGAGCGATCCGGTGAAGTCCGCACCGGCGAGCGTCATCCCGCCAAGATCGGCGCTGGCCAGGCGGCATGCGCGGAAAATCGCCGTCGCCAGCGACGCTTCGGGCAGCCGCGCGCCGGTGAGGTCGCATTCCTGCAAAACTGCGTGCGAAAACGTGGCGCTCGACAGGTTCGCCCGCTCCAGGCGGCATTGGCTAAGCTGGCAATTGGAAAAGTCCGCGCCGGACAGCTCCGCCTGCACCAGCGAACATTCCTCCAACCGCCCGCTGTGGAACGAGGCGCCGGCAAGCGACAGATCGTCGAACTGGCACCTAACGAACTGGCACTGCGGCCACTGCGACGGCAAGTTGACCAGGCGGCGGAAATCCGCGTCTTCAAACATCACGCCCGCGACCGCGGCCGACGCGAAGTCGATTGCATCGAGGTCGCATGCGCGGAACTCCACGCCCGAGAGCGTCGCCGAGCGAAAATCGACGTCGGCGAGCCGCGCGCCGTCGAACGTCGTATCTCGCACCGTAGCGCCAGCAAAGCTGCAGCGGTCGAGAGCGCCGCCCTGGAAGCGGACGTCCTGGATCGTCGCGCCATCGAAGCGGCAGTCGAGGAACTCGGCCTCGTCCAGCGCTGCCCGCGTCAGGTCGCAGCCGTCGAGCCGCACGCCGTGAAAAGCCAGCGGTCCGCGCTGGCTCCGCTCCAGCAGCGCGGCCAACTCGGCGGCGATCGTTTCGGCGGCGCATCCGTCTTCGAGCCGTTGCCTGAGAACCGCCGAGTAGTCCTGCTCGACGGGGTCGCGCTGGGCGTGCAATCCGCGCAGGTCGGCGCCGGCGAGATTGCAGCCGCTGAGCGTCGCGTTGATCAGCACGCCTTCGGCGAAGACCGCCCCGCTACAATCGGCGTCGGCCAGGTTGACGTTGGCAAGGACGGCGCCGGCGAAGTCGGCGCCGGCCAGATTGGCGCCGGTGAAATCGACGCCGTCGATCGAAGCGCCCGTGAAGCGGGCGCCGTGCAAGTCGAGCCCGCTTAAGTCCAAGCCCTCGATCCGCAGGCGGTCGAAGGTCGCCCCGCCGGCGTGGCGGGCGATAATCGCCTCGCGCGAAAGCCGCGGCGGCGCTCCGGCCGCTACTTGTTCTTGCTCGCCGCCCATTGTTCCAGCTTCGTCATGTTGAGGTTGCAGCGGTCGAACCGGAGCCGCGTGATGCGGGCGTCGAGGAACTCGGCCCGAAAGAAACTCCCGTCGCTGAGGTCGGCGTCCGTGAGATTGGCGCCTGCGAAGACGGCCTCGAAGAGGTCCGCCGCGACGAAGCTCGCGCCCTGGCAGTCGGCGTTGTCGAAACGAGCGCCGCGGAGGTCCGCCGCCTGGAAACTCGCCCGGAGGGCGGAGGACCGCACCAAGTTGGCGCCGGGCACGTCAGCGCCGGAAAAATCGGCGTCGTCGAGAACGCAGTTCTCAAAGACGGGATCGACCCCGCGGGCCCCGCGGAAGCAAGCCGACGACAGGTCCGCACGGTCGCCGCCGCGGAACGAACTGATCGTCGCGCCGGCGAAGTTCGCCTGCTGCGCCTGCGCGCCGTCGACTTGCAGGTCGGTGCAATTAGCCTCGCGGAAGTCCGCCCGTTTGGCGCTGGCCGACGAGAGCCACATGCCTTCGCAGTTGGCTTTGCGGAACGAGGCGCCGTCGAGCCTGGCGGCCGTGAAATCCGCATCGGCGGCGGCGGCCTCGTCGAAGTTGGCTTCGCTGAGATCGCTGGATGCGAAGACGGCGTCGCTAACATCGGCCTTGGAGAACCCGGCGCCGGTAAACGTGGCGTTGTCGCACGCCGCGCCGACTAGCGAAGCAGCCGTGAAGTCCGCTCGCGCGGCGCTGGCGCCGGACAGGACGGCGCCGTTGAGCGTGGCGCCGGCCAGCGCAGCGCCAGCCAGCGAGGCGCCGTTTAGCACGGCTTGATCGGCGCTGGCGCGCGCAAGATTCGCTCCATCCAGCACGGCTCCCGTGAGATCCGCGCCGCAGAGATCTGCGCCCGCGAGACTGGCTCCCCGGAACGACGCCTGCTGGCCGTTGCACTGGGCGAGCACGGCCTGGTCGAGCGTCGCCGAGTCGAACTTCGCTTCCTCCATCGTGCAGCCCGCCAGCACGGCTTGTGAGAGCTGCGCGTGCGCGAAGTTCGTCCGCGCGAGGTTCGCGCCGCGAAAATCGACCCCGGCCAGCTCGCCGCGGCTGAGATCGACGTCCGACAGGTCGGCGCCGGCCAGGGACCGCTCGTGCAAGGCGGCGGCCAGCGCCTTCTCGCGGGTCCACCGGCGGGCCTCTTCCTCGGCTGCGGCGCGGCGATCCTCCTCTTCGACCGAGGCCATGATTTCAACGAGCTTCTGTTGCGACTCCGGAGAAAGCGGCCGCGGCTCGGGCGGAGTCTGCGCTTCGGGCGCCAGGCCGGCCGCGCCTTGAATGGCGGCGACGCGGGCTTCGATGTCGCGCAACTCCGCTTCGTCAGATGCCGCCGTGGCGTCGGCCGCGTCGGGCTCGGCTTGCGTTTCCGCCGCGAACGCGCCGGGCGGGGCTGCGGCGGCGGGCGCCTCCGGCTCGAACTCGGCGTCGCGCTGGTCGATGAGCGTGTGGAGCCTTGCGCGGTAGTGCGCGGCGTCGCCCGCCGGCGCCTGCATGGGTTCGACCATGAAACCCAACGTTTTGACTTCCAGGGCCTCGGGCGTTTGCACGGGCATCCGCCCACGCCATACGAGCACCAGCAATTCGCGGTCGCAGTCGATCCACAGCGTATCGATCGCCAGCGGAATCAGTTCGCAGGCATCGCCCTCTTGTTCGCGAAGGCATACCGCCCGCCAGGCCGGCAGCCGGGTAACGTATATCGGATGCTGGGGGTGGAGATTCTCCAGCACGATGTGTTCGTCGCCCTGCAAATAGCCGTCGATTTGCTGATCGAGCGGCGCGGCGTTGAAGAACCGCTCATTGAAGTCGCCGGGAAAGCCCGGCCAATGCTTTTGGAGGTAATCGGCGCCGAACGTTCCGATAAATGAACGGCGAGGTTCCCACTCCGGCGCGATGGGCCCCAGCCCCGCGGGCGCCGGCTGGTTGCCCGTCGCTGTGGTGCGCCGTTCGAAGTAGGCGATGTTGGGCAGTACGTCCGATTTCGGGCCGCGGCCCACGGGGTTTGCCGGATCGTCGGGACCGCCCAGCGCATTCTCGTAGGTGATGGGGATCGCGCGGAGCGGGTCGCGCTCGACGACGACCGACGACAAGGCGCGGCGCTCGAGCTGCTGCATCCCGGAGACGGCCAGTTGTTTGCGAAGCCCTCCCACCTGGACAGCGACCGAAAAGGCGCCGCGCGGCCGGTCGGCAGGTCGATACGCCGTTGCGGCCAGTAGCACGTCGGCCCGCGCCTTGTAGGGCGCGAAGTCCGAGGCGTAGACGAGGAACCCCGCGCCGGGCTCTCCGCCGGAGTAGACGTCGCCCGACGGCAGCAGCGGTTCCTCCAGCGGCTCCAGCGGCGCGGCGTGCTGCATGTTGAACGCGGCCTTCAGCAGGACGGTCGCCACGTAGCCGACGCCCGCCTTCGCGCTGACGAAGACGGCGGGCATGAACGGCGTGAAGTTCTCGACTTCCATGGGCGTAGCGCCAGCGCGGTGTGACGGCGATTTCAGTCCACCAGCAGGTTTTTCTGCTTGATCTTCGTCTTGCCGAACTGGGTGATCTTGCCGGTGACCGTGATGTTGGCCGACAGCGTGTGGAGGACGATGGCCTTGTCGGCCTTGATTTCGACGTCGGCGTCCTGCGAAATCACGCGGATGCCTTGCTTGGTCATCGTCACCGCTTCGCTGCGGTTGAGCGCGCCGATGGCGACGCCGTTCTTGGTCAGGTGGATTTCGCCTTCGGCGGCGGCGTGCATCGGCACGTCCGAGCTATTGCTGGCCAACTTGGCGGCCAGCGCGCCGGCCACGGCGCCGATGCCGGCGACGAGCTCGCCGTTGAAGTTCTGCACGTTGGAGTTGGTCCACGTCTTGGCGATTTCGGCGACTTCTTTATCGACCTGATCTTGGGGCTTGTTGTTCTTGCGGCCGTCGGCCTTGGCTTTTTCGATTTTGGCCGTGATGGCGTCCTTCATCGCCTTCATCTGGGCGCCGTTGACGATCATCCCCGCGGGACCGGCCAGGCCGAGAATCAGCGCGGCAATGTCGCCGGGCGTGAAACTGGGGCGGCCTTTGGCGCTCGACGATTTGTACGAAATGATGTGCGCCTTGGGACCGAGAATGGCCTTGGACGAGTCGCCGGCGCCCCCCACCAGGCCGAGGATGCCGTCGGAATCGATCTTCATGGGGCCGGCGCTATGCTGGACGTAGTCCTTAATGTTGAGATTGACCTGCTTCGCATATTGCAGCCCGACGGCCGACCCGACCCGGCCGGCGAACTCCGACCCGATGACGAAGCACGACTTGAAGCCCAACTGCGCCTCGTAGTATCCGCCGATGTCGGTCTGCGAGCGGAATCCCTTGTACACGTCGTGCTTGAGGCCCTTATGGACATTGATGGTGTCGCCGGCGGTGAAACTGGAGTTGTTGCTGTCGCATTGCTGGTAAATGCTGTTGCCCAGCAGGATCACCGAGTTGTGCGACGGCGAAGACAGCCGCATGGTGCCGCCGACGGAGTCCATGAAGATCTCATTGCCGAACTTATCGCGAAGCTGCACGCTTTCCTTGCCTTCGATGCCGTTCATCAACAGCTCGTTGCCGCATTCCTGCTGAATGTGCAGGTACTGCTGGCCGGGCTTGCCTTCCCAGATCATCTGGTTGTTGCCGTAGTCGCGGATGATGCTCTTGGTCTTTTCGTCGGGCAGCGGCAGGGGGACCTTGCGCTGGGCGTTGTAGACTCGCCCGACGATCATCGGCCGATCGGGGTCGCCGTCGATGAAGTCCACCAGCACCTCGTCGTCCTTGTGGGGGATGTGCATGCCGCCCCACTCGGCGCTGGCCCAAAGCTGCGACACGCGGACCCAGCAGGTGCCGACGTCTTCCTTCTTGCCTTTGCGGTCCCAGAAGAATCGCACGCGGACTCGGCCATACTCGTCGACGGGGATTTCGTCGTCGCCGATGACCACGGCAGTCTGCAGGCCCTGCACGCTGGGCTTGCTGGTGCGGCGCTGGGGGCGGAAGTTGACGCTGTCGGGAATGCAGGTGAACGAGTTGGCGTAGCCCTGCTCGTCGGCCGAGCCGCCGGTTTCATACGACATCAGCTCGCGCGCCTGGTGCTGGACGGACGTGACGACGTACGACTTGCCCTTCTCGCTGGCGGAACGGTGTTGGCGAATCTTGAATTTGCCGCCCGGCGTGAAGCACCGGCACAGGCTGGTCCCCTCGACGACGTCGTGCTCGACTTCTTCTTCCTCCATGCGCACGTCGGCTAGCGGCTGCCCGTCGCTCTTCACGAAGTAGTAGCCGGGGTAATCGAACAACTCGTACTTGTCGGCCCCGGACACGTCCTTGACGATCGTCGTGCTGCTGGTCCCCAAGTCGGCTGAGGGGGTTTTGAAGTTGTAATCCGCCTGGGCGACCTTTCCGGAGCGGAATTCGTAATTGTGATTCCAACTGCGGATGTGGTCCTCCAGCGCGATGCCGCCGAAGTCGAACGGGTAATCGACCTCCTTCTGCTGGCAGTCGAAGTAGGCGGAGCTCTTGTCGGCGATGAGCATCGTGTGCTTGCCGTCCTCGTGCTTGAAGGCGTACCAGACGCCCTCTTCCTCCATCAGCCGCGACAGGAAGTTGAAGTCGCTTTCGCGGAACTGCACGCAGTACTCGCGCTCGGCGTGCTTGCCCTTGAAGTCGATCTTGTAATCGGTCAAGCCCCGATCGCTGAACACCTCCTCGATGATCTGCTTGAGCGTTTTGTTCTCGAAGATGCGGCAATCGGCGTTGCGCGTGAGGAACCAAAACTGGGGCACGACCTCGGCCCGGTAGCTGCGGCGGCCGTTCTCGTCCTCGTCGCCGGCCTGGAACCGCGCGACCACGCCGTTGAACCGCCGCAGCGAGTCATCCGCCAGCCGCACGCCGAACGTCACGTTCTTGCCCACGACGTCCTTGGGGCTCACGGCGTTGTTGTCGGAGATCATCTCCAGTTGGAAGCGAAACAGCCGCGACAATCCCTCCTCGCCGGTGAAACCCGTCAGCACCATCTCGTTGTCGCCGAGCGGCGTCTGGAGACTGAGCAGGCGGCTTGCTTGTTTCAGCGCCATCGGGCGACCCCCATGCAATGACCTCGAGCGAGAGACGGCCCTGGTCTTTTACCAAGTTGAACGAAAATAGCAACGCCGCCAGCGCCGCCGCGCCACGGCGTTGCGCTCCGCGAGCGCCGCCCGGGGCCAGCCCCGGCGGCGCTCGCGCGGATCGGCGCTCGGCGGGCGATCAGGATTCGCCTTCTTCGACCTTCCACTCGAACTCGACGTTGCCTCCCTTGGAGCCGTCTTTGCCGTACTCGGTGAAGGTCGTCTTGTACTTCTCGAAGTTGAGCGAAAGGCTCATGTCGTCCGTCGCGGCGTTGTTGTCGAGCACGCCGAGTTGGTAGGACGTAATCTGCACGTTCTCCAACTTGATCGCCAGGTACACCTGCTCGCCGGCGTCGCCATAAGTGGCCGTGCCGTGGATTTCGACCGTCTTGAACACCTTGCCCTTAACGGCCGCTTCGAGCAGCTTGGGCGTGGACTTGTCCGAGACGATGCCCAGCGAGATGTCTTCCAGGTGCATCTTGCCGCCGATGCGGCCGACGCCGGTGCCGCCGCCGCCCGCCTTGTGGCCGCCCATGTTGCAGGACGCCACGTTGATCCACTTATCGTGGTCCTTCTGCTTGCTGCTGCCATCTACGCCGTCGAATTTTGCATACCAGGCCATGTCAGTTCTCCTTGTGTTTGACTGCGTTTCCGCCGTGAATCAACTCCGGCTGGCTGCCTGCTGGCCGACGTGTGCCGGTTAAATCCAGGTCAGTTGTGTAGGTTATCGCCGATCCGGCGGAACTGTTGCGTGGTTTCTCCAAACTTTTTTCCGCCGCGGCGTCGCGGGGCCTCGCTGCATTACGGCACGCAACATTTCCGCGCGGTCGACGCTATAGGGATTTGGTCGGCGCGCAGTGCGCCGGCGTATTCCTTCACGCCGCCAGGAGCCGGAAAGATGCCCGTTTATTCGATGGACCTGAAAATGAAGCTCACGAACGAAACGCCGCTGGAGGGCCAGTACTGGCTCACCATCGGCTACCCCGGCGCCAACCGCTGGGGCATTTGCAGCAGCGACGACGCCCTGCAGGGCCTGCGAGGCACGTTCAGCTACTCCGAGAAACTCGGTTTCGAAGGAACCACCTGCTTCAAAGGTGAAACGGAAAAGGACGGCGAGCTGGCCGTCATCGCGCTGCGGCTGCGGGTGTTCCGCGGCGGAGTCATCGACGAGCAGTGGTGGCGCGTCGGCAAAGGGGGCAGCGGCTTCTGGGTCCAGAAACCCCGGCCCGACGTCAAGAACGAGTTCGAATGGATTATCCGCAAAATCGATCGCTCGAACGACCTGTAAGCCGAAATCGCGCCCGTTCCGCCCGACGCAGCCCCGGCCGGGGCGTCAGCGCCGCGGCAGTTCTACCCGCTCGAAGACCACGGCGCCCCCCGCGGCTTCGATCTGCCGCCGCGTAAGCGCCCGCAGCTTAAGGTCGGCCGGCTGGGCGGAATAGCGGAAGACGTGGCGCGCGGTGCGGTTGGAATCGAAAAACGTCCTGCCGATGCTGTCGGGCATCGGCGCAAGCTGAATGTGCAGCGGATAATGCTGCCCATCGCCCTGGTGCTGCTCATCGACCACGAACTGGACGCCCGACGCGGCCACCTCGGACCGCACCTGGAGCGTGGCGCCGTGGACCTCCAGCGACGCCGAACCGGCCGGCGGAATCGGCGTCCATTCCGCCGGCAGCCGGCCCGCGTCCATGGCGAAGCACAGCTCCACGCGCGCGAATTTGCCGCCCGTCCAGCCGCGGGCCCGCAACGCCAGCATCGGCACGGGATGCCCCGCCTCGTACTGCGGATCGAAAAAGTAGTACGCCCGCGGATCGCCCTGCTCGGCGGACTGAATTCTCGCCCACACCACGTCGGGCCGGCGACTGAACAGCCGCTCGTCGCCGCTTTGGATCGACGCGCGGAACACGGGGTCGGCCAGTTGCAGCTTCGGCATGTGCGAGGCGACGAGCCGACCGGCGACCGGCTGCAGCGGTCCCCGCTGATCGTCCGCCTCGTACACCGGGAACAGCAAGCGATTCGCCGGCGGCCGCTCGTAGACGAGGCTCACCGCTTCGCCGCCTTCGACCTCGATCGCCGCCGTGGCGTCGGTGTGAGTTCGCAGCGTCACCGTAAAGGGCGTGGCGGCTTCGAGCGGCCCCAAGCGGGTTTCTTCGCCGAGCTCGCGCCAGGGCGATTCGCCGCCCGCGGCCGGCGTCCCGTCGGCGGCCTGCACGCGGTATCGATCAAGCCGCAAGGAGTTTTCCAGTTTCTCGGCCAGGCTGGCAGCGTCCGCCACGGGTTCAAATGATCCCCGCGGGGTGGCCCCCTCGACGATCGCCCGCAGCTCGGCGAGACCGGTATCCCTCTTGCGATTTTCCTGCGGCTTAACGGCCTTACCGCCGAACTCGATGATATCGAGCTTTACTCGCGGCCTGACCGACGCCAGCTTATTGCTGACATCGACATGGGTCTTACGCTCGTCCGGGCTGATCGGCTGGTCTCGGGCGACGTCGTTCACGCCGTCGGTCAGCGCAATCAGGTGGCACGGGCCTTCGGCGCCGAAGTCGAACTCGTCCACGGCGCGGACCAGCGCCAGGTACAACGGTGTTTCGCCCCACGGCCGAGCCTTACCCAGCAGCGCCTTGACGTCCTCGCAGACGCGCCGGTTCAGCGGCGTCAAGGGAAACGCCGGTTCGACGTCGTTGCCAGGTTGCCCGTTCCAGGGAGCCGCGGGATTGCGTTTCACCTCGCTGCTAGAGGCCGATTTCCATCCCGCGCGGCGTCCGTAAAAGACCACGGCCACGCGATAAGAGTCGCCGCGCTGCACCAGCTTGTCGAGAATAAGCCCCAGGGCCTCGACGCCCTGCTGGAGCTTGTTCCAGTTCCCCTCTTGCATGGACGCGGAGCAGTCGACCACAAATACGATCTGGCTGACCTGCTTGGAATCGCCCCGCACGACGACGGTCGCTTCGGCGGCGGCGGGACGCTGCCAATCGACGACCACCCCGCGGCCGATGCTGAACACCTTTTGCTGCACATGCCCGCGAAACAAGGCGTTGGCATAGAGCAGCGGGACGTCGCCGATCGCCTCTGGCTGAAGCTGCGCCGAGAGGTCGGCGTCCTGGCGGGCGTCTACGCCGGTGCGCCTCACCGCCAGCGACGTCGGCGAATACGTTTCAAACAGCTTGCCGTCGTCGTCGGTGAGAAACAGGGCCGCTTCGCCGGATTGAAGTTTGGGCTCTCCGCGGAACTCGATGCGTTGCTTCACCAGCGAACCGGGCTCCCCGGCGACAAACAAGTCCTGAACCACCAGCGGATCCCATTCCTCCATCAGCACGCGTAGCGCCTGCAATCGGTTTCGCAACCTGGTCGCCTCCTGAGAAGCCTCGGGATTGAGGCGCTCCACGTCATCGGCAATCCCGGCCGCCGCCTCAAAGTAGGGACCGCGTGCTGGCGGCTCGACGGCCAGCGTTCCCCAGCAGTCGTCGAGCACGCGATGCCCATGCCACGCCAGCCAGGCTTGAACGTCCAGTTTCTTCAGCAGCTCGGGCGGGGTTTCGCCGGCTGCGAAGCGCAGTGCTCCGGCGGCCAACGGCGCGAGCAATCGCGACGTTACGTCCGCCTGGCTGTAACCGCCGCGGGCGACCCGCGCGGGCTCCGTCGCGAGCATCGACGTCGACTGGTCGATTGACTGCTGGCACGCGGCCGGCGCTTGGCGCAGAGCATGACGCATGCGGGCGCCGAGCGCGGCAATCGCCCGCAGAACTTCCTCCTGGGGCGAATCCTCCCCGATAACGGGCGTGGCCGGTGCGGCGTCGTTGGCGGCGAGGGCCGATCCATAGCGATCATCGGCGAGCAGCCGCTGCCAGGGCGCTATTCCTGCGGTTGCGCACCAGCGAAGATACGCCAGGTCGTCGCCGGAAGGGGGCGGCGCTGCGGCCGGCGCCACGGCCGGCGCCGGGCTGGTCAGCTTCGCGCTCCACAGGTCGTGCAGTCGGGTTCGCGCTTCGTCGAAGCCGACCAGGCAGCGCAGTAGTTGCGGCCCTTCGTTGGCCGTCTGCGCTTGCGAGCCCGCTTCTTCGACGGCAACCGCGGCGACCCGCTGCGAATAGTTCGCCCTGAGCCCTCCCAAGCACGCTTCGAGTCGATCGACGAGCGTGGCCAGCCGATCCGACGTAAGCGGCGGCGCCGCCGGATCGCTCGCCATGGCGTCGTCGAGCAGGCGCGAAAGCTCCAGGGCGTCGTCCACCAGCGAATCGATCTGTCCGTGATCTGCCCGCTGCGGGAGCGACCACCGCGACCTCCGCAGCGAGAACTGATTAAACTCGAGGGCGGCCGCCAGCGCGGCGTCGCGCGCACGAAGCGCCCGTAGCGCAAGTTCGGCGTCCGAGCGCAATTGCCGGTAACCCTGCGGCCCCTCGCTCGTCAGCGTGGTCAATCGCTCGCTGGCTCGATGGAGCGAATCATCGTCGCCGATAAGCACGCCGTCGAGCGCGGCGTTCCAGGCGGCGTCCAGTTCCCGGATTCGCCCGCCCAGAAGGTAGTGTTGGCGGGGGTCTTCGCACGCGGCCAGTTCCTCGGCCTGGTGGCGAGCCGCCAGCAGCGCCCGCGGCGCCCCATCGGCCAGCGGCGCCGAACCCCAATCGACGCCGGCGCGCAGCAGCCGCAGCAATCCCAGTTCGGTGAAATCGTCGTCTGGCGGCTGCCCCGCCAGGCGGCAGAACTGCAAGCCCTTGTCGATCGACTCCAGGGGGATCGGCGCCTCGCCGGCGATCGACTGCCGCCACACGAACTCCGCAGCCGCGGCGTAATCGGCCGCCGGCTTCGCGTTGGGATCCTGCAGCCACGCCGCCCAGGCCTCGTTCAATCCTGCCAGCGGCGGCGCGCCCCGCGTCCGCCGGTACATCGCCAGCGACGGGGCCTCGAAACCGTAGCCGCCCTCTTGCGCCGCTGCCAGCTCGGCGATCGTCGCGTTGAGCTCAGTCAACGTTGCTCGTGCCATCGAAGCGTAGGCGCTGCCGGCGAACGCTTCCGCATCGAGACGTTCGACCAGGTAGGTGATCTTCGCCCACTCCATCGGGCGAGCGACGAACGCCTGGGCGCGTTCCAAGCCGCCGACCTGCTCGAATAGCCGCCGGAACGCATTCCGGTCAACCGGCGGCGTCCACGTTTGAGTGCGGACCTCAGCCGTTCCGGCCACGTCGGCCAGTCGTAATTCCCCGGCGTCGCCGCCCAGCAGCTTGGGCCGTTGCCGCACGCCCCGATAGCGAGCCGACCAGGCGTCCACGTGGCCGGCGACGTAGCGCTCCAGTTCCGCTAGCGTGACGACGCCGTCGGCGTCGCCTTCCCGATCGGCCTGGCCGCGCAGTCCGCGGAGAACGAAGTGGCCGAAGGTCGTCGCGCCGATTTCGGGCGCCGCCGCCGCGGTTTCCAAGCCCGACGCCGCCGCCAGCACGGCACAGCGCCGCCGCGGCGACTCGGCGAGCAATTCCTCCAGCGCCAGCGAGAACGTATTTACGGCTACGCCCAGTCGCCAGTGCTGATCGATGCGCTGGGAGTCGAGCATCACGACCGCTCGGCAATCTCTGGCGGCCGCCGCCTGGTCGATCGCCGCGAGCAGCTCGGCGACGGGAAGCCAGCTCGCGGCGTCCAGCGGATCGTGCTCCGGCAAAAGCAGGCAGGGCGCGCCCTGGTCGTTCACAACTCCATGGGCACTGCAGTAAATGAGCGCCACGTCCTTGGCCGGCCCGCCGGGCGTGACGCGGTTGAAGAAGCCCTCGACCGCCTCCAATAAGGCGGCGGAATTGCGCGGCGCGGCCGACTCGGCAAGCCGGATGTTGTCGTAATCGCCGAGCACCCGCTGAAAATTGGCCGCGTCCTCGGCGGCCAGTGCGTTCGGCGGCAGCGGCGCCCCGTAGTCCGAGACGGCGACGACCAGCAGCGGCGTCGGCCGGCGGTCGGGGAACAGCCAGATCCACGCCAGCAGCAGCGCCGGTATGCCGGCCCCCAAGAGGAGCAACCCCGCGATCCGCGCCGCGGCCCCCTCCCAGCGCGGACCGGGGCGATGTTCCAGCCAATGCGGAGTCGTCCGCTTCGACGCACCGCCTGGCGCCGGCGGCCGTGCTCCGCCCGGCTTGCTCCGCCATCCAGGCTTGGACGAAAAGCAGATCGGCGCGCGGCAACGTACGCCAACGATTGCGCGAAGGCCGGACACGGGCGGATACCAGGGGAAAAGAGATCAACGGCCGGCGCCATGGGGGGCGACTGGCGCACCCCCGCGCCGACCGCGATTCTAGCACATAGGCGCCGCGTCGATAGAGACTGCCGCGGCGACGCCTGGTGCGCGACGCGGCTTCCGTGTCGCAGCCGTGCTCTGATCAGGCGGCAGCACAGCAGAGCTTAGCGCACGTACCCCGATACCCGCGGCGGCCGACCCGCTGCTGCGGCGGCGGCGCCGGCGTTTTGCGGCTTGGCCTGGCTAGTAGGCGCCGTGGCGGCCGCCGTAGTCGAGGATTCGCCTGATACGGCATGCGGACTTGCTTGCGATGCAGCGCTGCTAACCATCTTCACGCCGTAGTCGAGCGCATCGGTGCTGCTGGTCCACTCGGCGGACGCGGCGTCTTCAAGCTGCGCGGCGTGGGTCACCCGCGGCAGCAGCACCAGGTCGCCCCGCTGGATGTTCGCCAGGTCGTCCGGCGTGCCCGTCACGTTGGCAGAACCGGCAAAGGCCTCGACGACGTGCAACCTCGCAATCAACTCTCGCTGCTGGCCGACGGCCGCGTAGACGCCGATTTCAACGCCGACGTCCGCCACCATGTTCGCCTCGCTGAAATGGACATGCGCCAGCCGGTGCTCGGGGCTGACATGCACGACGACGCCGAAGTCGAAGGCTTGCTCTCCGCTGGCCGGTTCGGCGAATTGCTCGGCATCGGCCTCCGACTGCCAGTATTCGTCCCCATCGCGGGGCGCCGAAACGCTCGGCACAGGCGTCGCCGGCGGCGTCGCCGGGGGAACGGGGGGCGTGGGGAGCGGCGCCGCTTCGCGCGAATCGTCCGGCTCGACCGTCTCGCCGGCTTCTCGCTCCTCGGGTTGCGGCTGCGGCTCGGCCGGCACGATCATCGGCGGCGTGCTGGTCGGGCAGCAGATCCGCAGGGCCTCGGCCGCCGCTTGGCGGACGCGAGCCGAGGGCTCGAGATAACAGCCGTCGTCTTTGCGCTCGT
>QEVI01000327.1 GCA_003576855.1 Planctomycetota bacterium | reverse complement strand
GGCACGGTGGTCGGCGAGGCGCTGCTGGCCGATCCCCACGATCCGCCCGAGCCGGTCACGCCCGGCTTGCCGCCGCCGGCCAGGTTCCCGGCGACGCTGCCCACCAAGCTGGCCGCGGCCGCCGCACGGGCGCAGAACCACCTGGCCGGCCTGCTGCAGCGCGATGCCGGGGCGTCGCTCTTGGTGACGGCCGAGTCGGCCGGCGACTCGCAAAGCGGCGGCTGCCGGCTGGTGCTGCGGGCCGACGGCCGACAGTACCTGTACTACGTTCGCGGCAATGACGTGGTGCTGGCCAACGAGTCGTACCAGTTCCCGCAGGCGGCCGAGGCCGGCGCGTGGCACGCCATCGACGCGTCGGCGGGCCTGCCCGGCGACCACAACGCCGACCGGCGGGTGAGCGACGGCGACCTGTCGGTGTGGCGGGCCTCGTTCGGCGCCGACGCCGCCGCCGACGCCGACGACGACGGCGACGCCGATGGCGCCGACTTCCTAAGCTGGCAGCGGAACTTCGGCAGGGCCGCGAGCCTCACTGCCGCCGCGGACGCCGACTTCGATGACGACGCCGACGCCGACGGCGCCGACTTCCTGAACTGGCAGCGGGCCTTTAGCGGCGCCGCGGCCGGCAGCGCCCCGCAGGGAGACGCCGACCGGGACGGCGACGCCGACGCCGCCGACCTGCGGGCCTGGGCCGCCGCGTTCGGCCCTGCGCTGGGCGCGGCGAGCGTGCAGGCGAGCGCCTCGGCGGCGGCGCATGCGGCGCTGGTCGATGCGGCGCTGGCGCAGTGGCAAGCCGAGCAGTTCGGCGAGTCGGCAGGCGCCGGCCGCCCGCTGGTTCGCCTCCGCGTGCGGGCGCTGTGGTAGAGGCTGGATGCTGGATGCAGAGCGCAGGCCGCGGGTCAACGACCCGCCGGAGCGAAGTTAGCCGCGGGTCAACGAGCCGCCGGAGCGGCGCAAAAAGCCGCCCGCCCCGCTCCGGCCGCTCGTTGAGCGGCGGCTACCGCCCCGGCCGCTCGTTGAGCGGCGGCTACCGCCCCGGCCGCTCGTTGAGCGGCGGCTGCCGCTCCGGCCGCTCGTTGAGCGGCGGCTACGGTCCAATAGCCGCGGGTCAACGACCCGCCGGAGCGGGAGGCTGGAGGCTCACTGCTGACTGCTGATCACCGCATCAGGCCCGGCCAGAGGAACACGCCGCCGTCGGGCGGGCCGTCGCTGGCCAGGGCCGTGCCGTCGGGGGCGAAGAGCAAATGCCGCTGCACGCTGCTCTCCAGCCGCAAGGTTTCTTCGCCGGTTTGCGTGTCGTGGATCGCCGTGTAGCCCAGGCCCGAGGCGATGGCCAGCCGCTCGCCGTCGGCCGAGTAGGCCAGGGCCACGATGCGATCGTGGACATAGCTCCGCACCAGCGTGCCGGTGAGCGTCTCGTACTCGTGCACGCCGCTCGTGCCGCGGAGCAGCGCGGCGACCGCCACGCGATTGCCGTCGGGCGAGAACCGCGCGGCCGCGATCTCCACCGGCCCCGGCCGCAGCGCCAGCGCCGTGGCGTTGAACACGTCGTCTTGCGGCCCCTGCTGGCTGGCCAGCAGGCGGGGCCCGCCGAGCCGCTCCAGGGGAACCGGCTCGCCGCTATCGACGTTCCACGCGACCGATGATTGACCGTAGACGGCGTTGACGTGGACCCCGTCGTTCAGGAACGCCAGGCCGGCGACGTCTTCGACCGGACGGGGCTTTTCCAAGTGGAGCCACGACGAACCGCGCCGCGTGTTCCAGACCCGCAGCGTCCCGTCGCTGCCGACCGAGGCGAGCGACTCGCCGGAGGGGGACCACGCCACTTGCCACGCCCGGCCCGCGTGCCCCAGCATGCGTTGCTGCAATCGGCCGTCGGGAAAGCCGAAGACGCAGATGGCGCTATCGCCGGCGGCGGTGGCCAGGCGGCGACCCGTGGCGTCGAACGCCATGCCGACGACCCCGCCGGCGTGTTCGCGCAGCTCGTTGACCAGCGCTCCGTCGCGGAGCCGGTAGAACCGCAAATACCGCGGGAACCACGGCCGGACGAGGAACTCGCCGTCGGGCGAAACCAGGGCGTACTCCTCGCCGACCAGGCCGTGGCTGCGCTGGACGACCGACCACTGGCTCCCCTGGCGGCGCCAGACGGTCGCCTGGTCATCGCCGCTGAGGACGACGACCTGGCCGCTGCCGCTGGAGGCCGCCACGCCCCGGATCGGTTCGCCCGCCGGAGGCCAGCCGGGCACGACCGACCGCGAGGCGACGTCCCACACCAACAGCTCGCGCGGCCCGGTGACGCCGCGCGACAGCGAAGCGAGCAGTCGGCCGTCGTCGGCGAAGCCGCAGCCGTCGACCGGTTGCGTGTGGGCGGCGAGCGTCGCCACCAGCCGCCGCTGGCGGAGGCTCCAGAGCTTCACCGTCTTGTCGCAGCTCGCCGTGGCGAACGCGTCGCCGTCGGGGGACAGCGCGATGCAATTGACGCAATCGGCGTGCTCGCCGAACGTGTGCAGCCGCTCGTAGCTGGTCGCATCCCAGAGGTGGACGGCCCCGTCCTGGCCGCCCGTCAGCAGCAGGTCCCCCTGCGGGGAATACGCCACGGCGTAGGCCTCGCCCTGGTGCGCCGGTCGCGCTACGTGCGGCAAGTTCGCCAGGTAGTTGAGGTGATGCCACTCGAAGTGCCGCAAGTGGGCTTCGGGCGTGCCGGGGCCGTACTGGGCCAGCATTTCCCGCAGCAGCGTGAGATTGTTGCCCTGCCACGCCTCGCGGGCCTTGCGCATCTGCGAGGCGTACTGCAGCCGGCGGGTGCGAGCCTGTTCGCTCGCCGCCCGCTGCCGCTGGCGGTCGGCCTCCACGCGGTAGCGGTCGGAGTGCTGTACGACGCGGTCGATGTCGGCCAGCAGCCGCAGGTTCACCGCCGCCAGGGCCGCCGCGGCCGCCAACGAGACCAACCCCACGGCGACCACCGCTCGCCGCCGGCGGGCCCAGCGGAGCCCGCGCGCCGCCAGCCGCAGCGGCCGGGCGAGCGTCGGCCGGTGTTCCAACAGCCGCGTCAGGTCGTCGGCCAGCTCGCGGGCCGAGGCATACCGCTGGGCCGGATCGCGGGCCAGGCACTTCAGAATGATCGCCTCCAGATCGTGGGGCGCGTCGCGCCGCAGGGACCGCGGCGACGGCGGCTCGCTGGCCGCCAGGCGCCGCAGGCGGGCCACGTCCGACTCGCCCGCATACGGCGCCGCGCCGGTGACCAGCTCGTACAGCACCGCGCCCAGGCCGTAGACGTCGGTCCGCGGGCCGACATCGGCCAGCCGGCCGTCAAGCTGCTCCGGCGCCATGTACGCCAGCGTGCCGATGATCGCGCCCGAACGGGTCCGGTCGCCGCTATCCTGCTCCAGGAGCTTGGCCATGCCGAAGTCGGCGAGCTTGGGCGTGTAGCCGCCCGCCGCGCCGGCGGCGGCTTCGTCGTGCAGCAGGACGTTGCTCGGCTTGACGTCGCGGTGCAAGACGCCGCGTGCGTGGGCGTGCTCGACCCCTTCGGCCAATTGCCGCACGATTTCCGCCGCCTCGCGGCACGGTACGGGCTCGGTGCGCCCCGCCAGCCATTGCGCCAGCGTCGGCCCTCGGCAGTACTCCGTGGCCAGGTAGATGATCGAGTCGCGCTGGCCGACTTCATACAGCGCGACGATGTTCGGATGATTGAGTCGCGCCGTGGCTTCGGCCTCGCGAAGGAAGCGCATCCGCAGCTCGTCGTCGAGGAGCGATTCGAACCGCGGAACCTTCAGCGCCACGTCGCGCCGCAGCCGCCCGTCGTGCGCCAGGTACACGATGCCCAGCCCGCCGCGGCCCAGCTCGCGCAGCAGTTCGAACCGGCCCAGCCTGCGCCGCTGGGTCGCCGCCACGCGCGGCGGCGCGTCGCCCACGGGCTCATGCTCATCGGGCCGCTGGCGGTGCAGAAGCTCCAGGCACTGCTTGAGGCCGTTCCACTGGGCCGCCGAATCGTCGTCCAGCGCGTCGCCGGTGTTGTCCAGGCCCGCCGGGGCCGTGCCCGCGGCGAGCGCTTCGTCGTAGTCGGCCAACAGGCCCAGCAGCCGGTCTTCGGTCGGCGGCTCGCGGCGCTGGTTCATGGATGCTGGAGCTCGCGCTGCAGCCGCACCAGCGCGCGGCCCCACTGCTTGCGGACCGCATCGGGCGTCGTCGCGAGTCGCTCGGCGATTTCCACGAACGAGCGCCGCTGCCACGTTCGCTGGATGAGGACTTCTCGCATGGCGTCAGGCAGCCGCGCCAGGGCGCGGTGCAATTGCTCCCGTTCTTCGGCGCGGATGACGCCGTCGACCGGCAGCGTCGAGGAGCCGGCGGGCTCGACCGGGGCCGGCCCGCTGGGGGCCGCCAGCGGCGCCTCGCGGCGGACGTCCCGCTTGCCGGCGGTGCGATAGCGCCGCACGTTGTTGCTCACCCGGTGGGCGAGAATCTT
>QEVI01000326.1 GCA_003576855.1 Planctomycetota bacterium | reverse complement strand
GGTCATCAGGTCGATGAGCATGTTCTGGAACCGATGGATCGGCTCTTCGAATCGGTAGCAGAGGCGTCCGCCGCGATACGCCCTGGCGGCGACGCCCGCCTGGACGCCTTCGACCAGCTCGACGTCCTGGTCGTTGACGAAGCACCAGAACTTCATGATGCGATCGAGCGACTCGTCGATCCCGGGGCGCGTCAGGACGTCGGGGTGGACGAGCATATCGACGTGCTCCAGCGTCGTCGCCGGACCCGACGGGCGAAACAGCAGCGTCAGAAAGTGATGCGGAAAAATCCAGAGCGAGATGTTCGGGAACAGATGGACGAAGTACGCGCTCTTCGACTCGGTGTACGTCAGCTCCGTGAAGGGGGGCAGGTCGACCGTCAGCGTGTTGGGATCGTCCGAAAGCGGGCTGGTGCACATGCCGCAATACATCCCCGGCCCCTGATAGCGCCAGTGATTGTCGAAACCCGAGATGTTGCACAGTTCCGGATGCCCCCACGGCAGGTGGTAGTACTCCATGAAGTTTTCGGCGATGAGCTTCCAGTTGGCGCCGATCCGGTAGTCGCGCCGCCGCACGAGCTTCAGCTCCGCTAGCGGATGGCGGGCGTAGCGCTGCGGCAAGTCGCCCAGCCACTCGGCCAGCGGCATCGCCGCGTCGTCGAGATTGACGAAGATGATGCCGGCCCAGCGCTCGCAGCGGACGGCCAGCAGCGGGTAGTCGTCTTTGCAGAAGTCCTCGGCGACCCCGTCGGCGATGGCGAACTTCTCGGCCATGCCGGCGGGCACGTCGAGTCCCTTGAAGTAGGGCGTGCCGAGTAATTGGCCTTCCAAGCTGTAGCCCCAGCCGTGGTAGGGACAGCGGATCACCTTGCAGTTGCCGTGTTGCTTAAGGAGCCGGGAACCGCGATGGCGGCAGACGTTGTAAAACGCCCGGAGGCCGCCGCTGCGATCGCGCAGTACGAACAGCGGCTGATCGGCGACTTCGACGGTGATACAATCGCCGGCGTTGGGAACCTGGCATTCGTAGCCGACGGCGACCCAGCTCCTGGCCCAGACGCGTTGGCGCTCCACGCGGTAAAACTCTTCGTCGCGGTAGGAGTCAGGGGGCAGCGTCACCGCCTGTTCGACGTGCCGGCGCGTCGCTTCATAAAGCGCCGGATTGCAGTAGTCCGCGTGCCCCGATTGCGATGAAGCCATGTCGAGCGCCTCGTCTTATCAGTCTGATTCCATGCCTTTGAAGATGAACAAGTGCCAGGCGCCGCGACGCCCGCTCGACGTCCGCTGCTACAGTTCCCGCGCCGCCTGGTGGCCCTCCAGAATGGCGTGTTGCAGCGAGCGCGGCGCGAACGCGTCGCCGACCGTGCGGGTTTCGATCCCGCGAGCGCGGAGCGCCTCGCTAAGCTCATCGACCGCCATGCCGCCGTAAGCATACACCACCGCGTCGTAAGGCCCTAACTCGTGGTCCTCGCCGCTCCAGATATTGCGCGCGATGAGGCAACCCCCTTTTACGGCCTTCGCCTCCAGGTGGTTGAAGATCTGCACGTGCTTGGCGAACAGCCGCCGCAACAACGGCGGCCGGGTCGTGGCGCCGAGGAAGTTGGCGATGGTTTCCTGGCTCGTCACGAGATCCACCTCGTGCCCCCGATCGGCCAGCAGCTCCGCCGTGGTCGGCCCTTGGTGGCCGTACTCCTCGTCGACCACCAGCACCACCTTGCCCAGCGGCGGCGCACAGCCCTTCAGCACGTCCCAGGCCGAACAGACCACCGCGTCGTTCGGAACGTCGAACCTCGGCGGCCGGGCCTTGGCGCCGGTGGCGACGATGACGACGTCCGGGCGCTGGGCCGCCACCGTCTCGACGGTCGCCGCCGCGCCGAGCCGGATATCGACGCCCAGTTTCCGGCATTGAATCGACGACCAGCGGGTGGCGCCGTCGAAGTCCTGCCGGCCCGGCGCCCGGTTGGCGATCAGCGTCTGGCCGCCCAGGCGGTCAGTTTTTTCGAACAGCACGACGGAGTGGCCGCGAGCCGCGGCGACGCGGGCGGCCTCCAACCCGGCCGGTCCGCCCCCGACGACGACGACGCGGCGCCGCTTCGCCGCCGGCGGCAGTTCGGCCCACTGCCGTTCGCGACCGATGACCGGGTTCTGGACGCAGGTCACGCCGCGGCCGGTGTAAATCCGGTCGATGCAGCCTTCGTTGTAGCCCATGCACTGGCGGATGTCGTCGAGCGAGCCGGCGCGGGCCTTGTTCGGCATGTGCGGGTCGGCGATCAACGCCCGGTTCATGATGCACAGGTCGGCTCGGCCCTCGGCGATCACGCGGTCGGCCTGCACGGGATCGACGATGCGGGCCGTCGCAATCACGGGCACGCCGACCGCTTCGCGAACCTTCGCCGATAGATGGGTGTAGACGCCGAGCCGGAAGCTCATGTTGGGCACGGCGATCGCCTCGCCGACGTAGGTCTCGGCCGAGCCGCCGATGACGTTGAAGTAGTCCAGCAACTTCAGCTCGTCGAGTCGGCCGCAGATTTCCTGCATGAGCGAAGCGTCGAGGCCGTTTTCCAGGAAATCGTCGCCCGTCACGCGGATGCCGACGATGAAATCGCGTCCTACCCGCTCGCGAACGGCCTCGATGACGCGAATTCCAAAGCGCATGCGATTGGCGACGCTGCCGCCGTAATCGTCCGTGCGGCAATTGGCGTTGGGCGACCAGAACTGGTCGATCAAGTGGCAGTGGCTGGCCATGATCTCGCAGCCATCGAAGCCCCCTTGCTGCAGCCGGCCGGCCGCGGCGGCGAACGCGGCGACGAATTCATCCATCGTTTCGCGATCGAGCGGGTGCGGGTTCTCGCGATGATTCGGTTCCCGCAGGTCGCTGGGGCTGTAGAGCCTGTTCCACAGGTCGATGCTCCGTCCGCGGCGTCCCCGATGTGTAATCTGGGCGACCACCGGCACATCGTACCGGTGCATCGTTTCGCTGAACGCCGCCAGGTGCGGAATCACGCAGTCGTCGAACAGCTCGACGCCGTTCCAGTCGCGAGCCGTGCTGCTGGGATGAACGCTCGACGACCCGAAACACATCATGAATCCGACGCCGCCGCGGGCCTTCTCCTCGTAATAGCGGCGCTGTCGCTCGCTCGGCATCCCGTGCTCGGCAAGCGCATCGGCATGACCGCTGGAGCAGATGCGGTTCTTCACCGTGCGGGCGCCGATGGTAATCGGTTCAAACAGAAAGGCGAAATCGGGCATGGCGAGGTTTCGTGAAAGACGCTGCTATTGTCGCTCGGCGGATGCTGGCACGAGGGGCCGCGGACGACGTCCGCGTCGGCTGGGCGTGTCGCCGCTCGTGCGGGGAGCCCGCGCCTGCGCGGCCGTCAACTCACCGGGGCTCGCTCCGACGGCGCGTGCCGCCGCGGGCGCGGCGGCGCTGCGGGCGGCTAGCGGGTTGGTGTCAGCGGCCGTCGATTCCGCGGTCGCCTCCATGGTAGCCGCGCTGGCGACGAATCCTTGGTCGATCAGGTATCGCAGCAGGATGCGGGCGCACTCTGCCGCCGTGCCGGTCACGACGGCGCTGTCGAGCGACGGCGACTCGGCGATGCCGAAGGCGGCGTTGGTGCGCGACTCGGCGGTCGCCGTCTCGGACGCTTGCCGCGGCGGCCGCGCGACGATCGGCCCCCACGCGGCGGCCCCGTCGCCGTGCGGAACGGCGGCGTCGCTGCGCCCCCGGTCGTGTATGCGCGCCGCACGCCTGCGCCAGTGCGAGACGTAGGGCGGACGGGGCGCGTCGTTGGAGAGCACCGCCACCAGCGGCCCCGTTACGGCGATTTCGACGCGGGCGCCGCGGCCGGCGTCGGCCTCTACCAGCCAGCCGTCTGTCGATCGGGTAGCGCTCAACACGTCGAACGCCAGCGAGCCGCAGGCTTCTTCGGCCAGGCCGCCGACGGCGACGTCGCCCAGGCGATCGACGGCGCCCGGTCCTGCCAGGAGGGCGTCGAACGCCGCGAGCCGACCGGCCCATGGCGCTGTTGCGAGGCCCGCGGCCCGTGCATAAACCGCAGCTTCAAGGTCGTCCGGCAGGTGTAACGCCGTGGCCGAGCCTTCGCCCACGGCCAGGGCGAGCGCGGCGGCGGCGCGGTCGCCGCGCGGCAGTCTGTTCCCGTCGCTGGCGATGAGGGCCAGTACTCGCATGCTCAGAGCCCCTCCGCCGCGGCGATTAGTTCCGCCAGGTCCATTACCCGCGGCGCACCGTTGCCGGCGCCCGCTTGCCGCGCTCCGTCCAGCATGGTCTTGCAGAACGGGCAGGCGGTCGCCACCACTGCCGCGCCTGTCGAGCAGGCCTCGGCGTAGCGAAGGTTCTCGATGCGGTCGGTCCCGCGGACGCGACCGACCGCGGCGCCGCGATGCGGCCGTTGCCGCGGCCCAGGTAGCAGGGGTCGTGGATCGTGAGCGTCTGGTCGGCCAGCCCCGCGGCGCCAAGCCGCCCCGCGGCGACTTCCGCGGCCAGAAATTCGGTATGGTGGATCACCGCCGGCGGCGACCAGCCTGGCCGCGGGTCGCGCGGAGCGTCGTCGCCAGCAATGGCGCTGTCCGACTCGCGTAGGTCTCCGTATTCATTCGCCACGGCGTTGAAGCAGTGGGGACAGTGCGTGAGCAGCCGTTGCACGCGGTGCTCGCGCAGCGTGGCCATGTTGCGGGCGGCGCACTGGCGAAACAACCCCTCTTCGCCCATGCGGCGAGCCGGGTCGCCGGTGCATCGCTCGGCGGCGCCCAGGACGCGATAATCGACGCCCAGGCGATTGAGAATCTTGATCATCGCGCGAGCCACCGCTTGCCCTTCGGGCGAGAACGCTCCGGAGCAGCCGATCCAGTAGAGCAGTTCGATCGGCTCGCCCGGCGCAGCGACGGGAACGTCCAGTCCTTGGGCCCAGGCCAGGCGGTCGGCGTTCGCTCGGCCGTAGGGGTTGAATTCCGCCGCGATCGACTCGAAGGCGTCTTCCGCCGCCGCGGGGGCCGCTCCCGTTTCCACCCGGCCGCGCCGAAGGTCGACGATCTTGTCGTACACGTCGATTCCCACAGGGCAGGCGTGGTTGCACGCGCCGCAGGTCGTGCAGGACCACAGGACGTCGTCGGCGACGAACCTTGACGGCCCCGCGCCGTTGCGGTCTATGGCGTCGCGGATGGACAGCACGACGTCGCGGGGCCTGAGCGGCCTGCCCGCCGCGGAGGCGGGGCAGACGGCGTTACATCGGCCGCATGTCGTGCAGGCGTCGCTCTGCAGCAAATCGAGCGGCGAGAAGTTGCTCCAGCGGACGACCCCCGGGCCGCTTTCCGGCGGCGGTTCCACGGCGGCAAGCGCCGCCACGGGCCGGCGGCGACGGAGCACAAGACTCACCGGCGCCAGGGCCATGTGGGCGAAGAACTTCCAGGGGAGCAGTGCGAAAAAAGCCACGCACAGCCCCGCGTGCAGCCCCCACGCTACGCGGTGCCAAGCCGCGGCTTGCTGGCCGGCGACGCCCAGCGCCCGCAGCAGCCCCGCGCCGGAGTACCCGACGGCGCTGAATTTCTCGAACTCCGGCATGTCGACGGCAATACGCGCCGCCTCGACGAAAAAGCCCGTTACGCCGATCGCTCCCAGCAGCGCCAAAAGCGCCACGACGTGCCAGTGCCGGTAAATGCGCTCTGCTCCGGCGATCGGGAGCGTCCGGCGACAGGCGAACATGGCCAGCCCGGCGAGCATGGCCACGCCGCCCAGGTCAATCACCAGCGACGCAATCTGGTAAAACCGCCCGTAATAGAAATGAAGCGGGGTATCATGCTCCAAGAACACAAGGCACGTGCCGATGAAGAGGATCACCAACCCGTAGAAGGCGAGCAGGTGCGCCCAGCCCGCCCAGGGGTCGCGGCGTAGTTGGCAGTGCAAGGCGAGGTATCCCCATAGCGACGTCCACTGCGGCCGTCGATCCGGCGGGGCGCAGCTCTGGCGGCCTGATCGATGCAAAGCGAGCCGCCGCCAGAACAGCCAGGCAGCCCAGCCGAGGGCGGCCAGTGCGGTCGCGTAGAACGCCGCCGCGAGCCAGCCTGGCACGTTGCCCATGATTTCGCGTGTAACGCCTTCGTCGCCGAACATCAAGCGCCTCGCTCCGACTTCCCCGCCGCTGCGGCCTTCGGCAGCAGTCGCTCCAGCTCGGCGAGCACCGCGTGCAGGTCGGCCGCGATGGCCAGGTGGGCCGCGGCCATGATCGGCGCCTGCGGATCGGAATTGATCGCCACGATGCAGCGGCTCTGCGACATCCCCTGAAGGTGATGGCTCGCCCCGCTAATGCCGCAGGCCAGGTAAAGGTCGGGACGAACCGTCTTGCCCGTTTGGCCGACTTGCCGGGCGTATTCGATCCAGCCCAGATCGACGGCCATGCGACTAGCCGCGACGCCTGCCTGTAACTGGCGGGCGACTGCCCGCAGACGATGGAACCCGTCGCGGCCGCCAACGCCGCGACCGCCGGCCACCAGTCGGGACAAGTGCTGAATCTCGGCGTGCGCCGGATCGGCGGCGACGTGCGACGTCACCCGGCTTCGCTCGGGGCGCTGCGGCGCTGCGAACGCCTGCACCGTACCGCGCCGCGAGGCGTCGGCGGCAAGCGGCTGGCACACGCCTGGCCGTAAGGCCACGATCGCCGGCGCCTCGGCGGCCAGCGGAACGGAGCGGGCCTTCGACGCCGAGCCGTTGATCGCCGTGGCGACGAAAACGCCGTCGCGCAGCCGCACGATTAGCGCGGGCGAAACAAGCTGCCATTGGCAGCGCGCGGCCAGCCGCGCCGACCAGGCTCGCCCCGCGGGATCGGCGCCGGCGAGGATCAACCGCGGCGGCCGCTGGCCCCAGAGCGCCGCGGCGGCCG
>QEVI01000325.1 GCA_003576855.1 Planctomycetota bacterium | reverse complement strand
TGCAGGAATCGAACACGTTCGTCGCCGCGCAAACCACGCTGGACGACTTCCGACAGGACGTGCTGTTGACGGGCAAGGGCATGCGGGAGCGGTTCGCGGCGGCGCATCACGAGGTCGGCGGCTTCTTCACGGGGCTCGAGGCCGCCGGCATCGAGGCCGTCCCCTTGCTTGCGGCCCGGGCGTTGCCATCGGGACCGTTGACCGCCGCGACGTTCGACGAGCTCATGGCGCGGCTAGAGGCCTGCTGGGACCGCGCCAGGCCGCTCGACGGACTCCTCGTAGCGCCCCATGGGGCCACCGTCGGGGAGCATCTCGCCGACGTGGACGGCCACTGGCTGCAACTGGTGCGTCGTTGGCTGGGGCGTGAGCGGCCGATCGTCGGCACGCTGGACCCGCACGCCAACCTAACGCCGGCGATGGTCGAAGCGTGCGACGCGCTGGTCGCCTACCGTACGAATCCCCACGTCGACCAGCGTCAGCGCGGGCTGGAGGCGGCGGACCTCATGGCCCGTACGCTAGGCGGCGAGATTTGGCCGGTGCAAGCCGCCGCGTTCCCGCCGCTGGCGATCAACATCGAGTGCCAGTCGCCCGACGCGCCGCCGTGCCGACCGATCTACGAACTGGCCGAGGAGGTGCGCTTGCGCCGCGGGGTGCTGTCGGCGAGCGTGTGCCTTGGCTTTCCATACGCCGACGTCCCCCAGATGGGCGCCGCCACGATTGCCGTGACCGACGGCGACAACGCGCTGGCCGGCGAGTTGGCTGACGAGCTGGCCCGGTGCGCATGGTCCCGCCGCGAGCAGTTTGTTCCGGAATTAATCGGCGTTGACGCCGCGCTCGATCAGCTTGAACAGCCCGGCGCGACGACAAGCGCCCGGCGGCCTGTGTGCCTGCTAGACATGGGCGACAACGTCGGCGGCGGGGGGCCGGGCGACGGCACGTGGCTCGCCGCGGCCATTCACCGTCGCCGTCTGCGGGGTGCGTTCGTCTGCCTGTACGATCCGCAGGCTGTCGCCCAGGCGGTCCGCGTCGCCCCTGGCCAAACCGTCCGCCTGGCAGTGGGCGGTAAGACCGACGCCCTGCACGGCCTGCCGATCGAAGGCGAGTTTACGTTGCGGGGTGTCTTTGACGGGGCGTTTGCCGAGACCGCGCCGCGGCACGGCGGCGTCTCGGCGTTCAATCAGGGCATGACGGCGATTGTCGAAACGGTCGACGGCATGACGGTGATGCTTACCTCCAAGCGGGCGCCGCCGTGGAGTCTTCAGCAGCTTCGCTCTTGCGGTTTGGATCCGGCGTCGTTTCGGATTCTGGTCGCCAAGGGCGTCCACTCGCCCCTGGCGGCCTACCGCGAAGCGTGCGACCAGTTCATTCGGGTGAATACGCCGGGCGCCACCACGGCCGATCTCCATGCGTTGCCCTACCGACGGCGTCGCCGGCCGATGTTTCCTTTTGAATCCCATGCGCCGTGGGATGCCGCCGACGGGACGGCCTTTACGCCGGCCGAAGTGAAATGACGCTGCACCAGATCGTCGTTGGCGGGCGCCGACCGGGGCCGCGCCTACTGATCACCGCGGGCGTCCACGGCGATGAATTCGAGCCGATGGTCGCCGTCCGCGAGCTGGCCGAGGAACTGCGCGGCGCGGAACTCCGCGGAACGGTGGTCCTCGTGCCGGTCGTCAACGAGCCGGCGCTGGCGGTGGGGCGGCGGACCGCCGACGACGGGCTCGATCTGGCGCGTACGTGCCCCGGCAGCGAAGCGGGCAGTACGACCGAGCGGATTGCGGCCGCCTTGAGCCAGGCGATTGGCGCCGCCGATTACTACGTCGACCTCCACACGGGCGGCGCGGCGCTGCGGCTGCTGCCGCTGGCTGGATATATGCTTCACCACGACCCGGCAATCCTGGACGTACAGCGGGCCATGGCAGCGGCGTTCAATCTGCCGTTCGTATGGGGCACGACGCCGCAGCTCGAGGGTCGCTCGCTTTCGGTGGCCCGCGACGCCGGCGTACCGGCGATTTATGCCGAACACGGCGGAGGCGGGGGCTTCGACCGAGCGGTGGTCGATGACTACCGGCAGGGCTGCCTGAACGTGATGCGGCGGCTGGGGCTGCTGGAGGGGTCGGTTGCACCGAACCCGGCGCAGCAGCGGATCGAGGACGCCCGGCCGGAGTCGGGGCATCTGCAAGTGCGGCATCCGGCGCCGGCCGACGGGCTGTTCCTCCCCAGCGTTGCGCTGGGACAAGTTGTGCGCGAGGGCGAACCGCTGGGCGCGGTGCTGCACGTGAGCAGCGGCAGGCGCGTCAACGTATGCGCCGAATGCACGGGATTTGTAGCCATGTTGCGTGCCGCGCCCCGCGTGGAGCAGGGGATGGGACTGGCGGTCGTGATCGAAGGGAGCCCGCCGCCCACGCAGCGCCCCTCATAGCGACGAAAGCTCGATGGTGGGGCAGGGCCGCCGGCGAGCGATGCGTTCGAGGCTGATCAGGTCCTTGAACCCGCAGCCGGTGACGATGCAGACGATGGGCGCGTCGGGCGGTATCTCGCGCCTGGCGAGGGCGTCCACGGCGCCGCAGACCGACGCCGCCGCGGCGGGTTCGCAGAAGACGCCCTCCTCGCTGGCGAGTCGCGCTTGCATGGCCCAGATAGCCTCGTCCGAGACGACGTAGCCGTTGCCGCCGACGCGGCGGCAGGCGGCGATCACTTCGTCGCCATCGAGCACGGCCGGCACTTGCAGCCCGGTGACGGCCGTCGAACACGTCGCCTCGCGGGCGCGGTCATGGCCCAGGCGCAGCGGCGTGGCCATGGTGTCGTTGCCGCACGGTTGCACGACGTTGATCGACGGCGTGCCGACGCCGCGCGAACCGGCTCGCAGTTGGTCGAACCGGCGGGCGATTGCCAGTGCCAGTCCGCCGCCGCCGGCCGGCGCGAACACGTGGGCGAACTGCCGGCCGACCTGGGCGGCGGCCTCGTGCAGTTCGTGGCTGATGGTCTCCACGCCGCGCATGGCCGTCGGACTGTATCGGTAAGCGGTGATCTGCAGCGCCGCGTCCGAGGCGTTCCCCAAATCCTGTAACCGTGCACAGGCCGCTCGGGTAATGTCCGGGTCGATTCCAAAGCCGCGGATGCGGCGCAGCACGGCGCCGTATGCCGCCATCTGCAGCAGCTTGCCGTCGGGCGCGGTTTCGACCAGTGCGATTTCACAGGCGAGCCCTGCCGCAGCGCAGTAGGCGGCCAGCGCGGCTCCGGAGTTTCCGCTGGAGCTGGCGATACACCGCGTCTTGCCGGCGGCCAACATGGACGACACGGCAACGGCGGCGAAGCGGTCCTTGAACGAACCGGTGGGATTGCAGCTTTCCAGCTTGAAGTAAAGCTGGTGCGCGCCGACGGCGGGGCCGATGCGCCGCGAACGAACCAGCGGCGTGTTCCCCTCGCCCAGCGTAACGCGGCACGACGGCTCGACGGTCGGCAGCGCGTCGGCGAAATCCCACACGCTCATGAGCGCGGCGCCTCGGCGATGGCGGCGGCCAGCGGCGTGGGCAAGTGATGCCGCGACCAGCCGCCGTCAAACGTGATCGTCGTCCCGGTCAGATACGAGGCCTCGTCGCTGGCGAGCCAAGCGACGAGCGACGCGACTTCTTCTGGCGCGCCCAAGCGGCCCGCCATGGCCATCCCCTCGGCGTAGCGACGCAACTGGTCGCTCGCGGAAACGTGCGGCGGGGCGAGGTCGGCGCTGAGGCTCGTGTCGATGGCCCCGGGGCTGACCGTCACCACGCGAATGCCATGAGGGCCGTAGAGCGCCGCCAAATCATAGGTGAGCGACTCGAGGGCCCCCTTCGCGGCGACGTAGGCCGGGGCGAACCCGGCGGCCTGCTGCGCCATGATGCTTCCCACGTTGATAATGACCCCCCGCGCCGCGATCTTCATGTGCCGCGCGACCGCGCGAGCCAAGAACGCCGGCCCGGTGAGGCAAACCTGCAGCGTGCGCTGCCATGAGTGGAGCGTGATCTCGTCCATGGTCGCAGTTTCACGCCACGCGGCGTTGTTCACCAGCAGGTCGATTCGGCCGAAACGCGCGGTCGCTTGCTGCGTCACCGATTCCGGCGCCGCTGGATCGGCAAGGTCGCCGGCAATCGGCATCACCGGCGCTGCCGCGCTGGGCAGGCCGCAACAGAGCTCGTCGAGCTTAGGACCATTGCAATCGACGGCGGCCACGGCGTACCCGTCGCGTTGCAATCGGCGGACGATCGCCGCACCGATGCCCTGCGCTGCGCCGGTGACGATGGCTACGGGTTGGTGGGTCATAGGAACCTCACGGCGAAGCGCCCGGCGAGGCGGGGAGGAAGACTTTTTGGCCGAGCTGCCAGGATTCGAGGGCCGCTGCGTTGATCTGGTATGCGTGCTGGGCGTCGGCCAGCGAACACATGACGCTTCGCTGGTGCGCGACGGCTTCGAGGAACAGCGCTGCTTGCTCGTTGAACAGGTCGTCGCGCTGGCGA
>QEVI01000324.1 GCA_003576855.1 Planctomycetota bacterium | reverse complement strand
CCCCGCGCCCCGCCAAGCAACGTCAACTCACCCACGAATTCCGCTGAGGACCCCGAAATAAGATTCCACGTCGCCGCCTGGTTAGTGAATTCCAACGTCGACGGGTCGATTCCCGCCGACTCGGCGAAGCTCAATAGCGCCGCCCGATCCGCCACGGTAAAACCTCGCAACCTCCCGCTCGGTCCTAGCTCGCCCAAGAGGCTCTGAAATCTCTCCACTGGATTATTTCCAGGGAAGTTAGTCAGCCGAGCAACTTGCAGGTCCAGCCATTCGCGCTTGTTGACGTCGTCATACGTCAGCAGTCCGTCGCCGGGGGTTTTCCAGTCCCGCGAGAACACCGCGGCGCTCGCCGCCGCCGGCAGCACGGCGGCCGCCAACAGGGCCGCAAAGAGTATGCGGAACATCAGTCCGTCTCCTCAAATTCGATGACCGGGGATGATTCAAGCCGGCCGACTGGCCGCTACTCCCATTATGATCGCCGGCCGCAAGCGCCGCGAAGGCTCGCGCTCCACGCCGCTTGCGGCTTAGCGCAGCCGCCGCCCCGCCGATAGCCGCGGTTTTCCCAACCACGCGGCCGCGGTTCTCCGAACCGCGCGATGGGGCAAACAAGATAGCGCCGTTCCAAGCTGCGGGCCGCCTGAAAACCTCCTGCCGGCTTCGCCGCCCCTGGTTCAAAGAACCAGGGCCGCCCTGTGGACGATTCCGCAACCTTCACAACCGCAGCAGTCGCCGAGCAAGCGCCATGCCGCCGGCGTATTGAGGTTCCGCGGAGCTCTTCGTCGAACAACCAAGCGCGGCCGCGACAACCAACTTGCGCCGCCGGCCGCCACGCTGCCAGAGCCAAGCGTTACGGCTACATCGATGTGCCGTTCGGATACAGATCGCGCATGCCGTAGCGCCACCGGTCGCACACTTCCTATCGCGCAACGGATTCACGCTTTCTAGAACCAACAGTCACGCATAATGCCGAGTGGCGCACGTGGCCCCGGTTCTCCGAACCGCGCGATGGCGCAAACAAGATAGCGCCGTTCCAAGCTGCGGGCCGCCTGAAAACCTCCTGCCGGCTGCGCCGGCCCTGGTTCAAAGAACCAGGGCCGCCCGTCCGTTCCTGGAAGCCCAAGCCCCTCGCTCCCAGCCCCGCGCCCCGAGCTCCACGCCTTGCCGCCCAGGCAATTGAAAAGTTTTTCGTAGGAATTGGCCGCGCCGTTCTCGGCGCTTTTGCCAACGTCGCGCATGCGGGCCGGCACGTTCGCGAGGCAGCTTCCTAGCCTCTCACCGACGCCCATGGAAGCCCAGGCCCCTCGCTCCAGGCTCCACGCCCGCCGCCCAATCTCCGCGACGCGTTCTTTGACAATTTACATGAATCTGGCGTCGGGCCAGCCGATGACCCGGCGGCCTGCCGCGGGCCAGCCGGTGCGCGCCCAGTTCGAGGCCGACGGCCAAACGCCAACGGGCGCTCGATTGCGAAGAAAAGCCTCACGCAATAAGGCGAGAGGGCCGGCGAACTAGCTCAAAGAAATCGCCGTGGCCGGGCAGACGTGGCCCATGATCCACCGGTCCATGTCGGAGAGCATCACGGTGGTGAGATCGTCGTCGCCTGGATACTGTCGCAGAGCCAAGGCGAAGCCGCCCGCATGGAGCAGTCGCAGGTCGTCCGCCACGCGGCGTTGCGGGTACGCCGTGCTGTCGCTGCTAGCCGCCACCATGAGCGGCAGGCGACGGGCCTGGTTGACGCGGTTCAACGCGCAACCGCCGCTGGGCAGGGGGCCGAGCAGCGAAACGGCGCCCGCGAACCACTCCGGATATTGCAGCGCCACGCGCATGGCCATCGTGCCGCCGCAGCCCTGCCCGGCGATAAACACCCGCTCGGCGTGGACGTTCCATTTTGCTTGCGCCGCGTCGATGCATTCTCGCACCCGCTCGGCCGCCACGCCGGCGGCCTGGCGCGTGTCTTCCCAGGTGTGACCGCGGCCGGCGCGGTCCACGGCCGCCGTGCCGCGCACCGCCGCCGCGACGTAGTTCCGCACGCTGACATGCGGCATCAGTTGCGGCAATTCCCGCTCGCTGCCGCCATAGCCGTGCAACCATACCAACAGCGGATATGCGTATCGCCGTTCGTAGTGCATCGGCACAAACAGCGAATACTGCGACGCCACGGCCCGCTGGCGCCGGGGCTGGCCGACGGCTAGTCGCGACGGCGACGATTGCAGCGGCGGGGTACTTGAGGATGCCGGTTCACTGGAAATATGGAATTTCGACGCCTTGATAGCAGGCAGGCGATTCATAGCTTAATCGTCGTCGGGGTCGGAAAGATCAAGTCGCCAGACAACGGTTGCGCCGCGAGGGCCGCGGCACGGAACGGGTTTGTAAACCAGCCAGCCGCGCGTGTCAATTCCGCATGCGTTCGGCCTTGCGCATGCGGCATGCTAGCGTGACGTATTGCGACCACAAACTCCGATTAGCTGGCCCGCTCGCGCCGGCTGGGCGAATAAACATGCGGGCGAACGCGTCAGCCACACGCCACGCTCGCAGAGGCTGTGGCGCACCGAGCCGGAGCGAATCGGCCATTTGGTTAAGGGTGCGGCCGTGGACGCTCGGCTACACCAATCCTGCCATCGCCTTGACGAGCTCCTTCACCGCGTCAACGCTCTTTTGGAAGGCGGCTTTCTCTTGAGCGCCCAGCTCGAGCTCGACAATCCGTTCGACGCCGCCCGAGCCCAACACCACCGGCACGCCGACGTAATACCCGCCAACGCCGTACTCCTTATCGCAATACGCGGCACAGGGAATCAGGCGTTTCTTGTCGCGGACCACCGCTTCGACCATTTGCGCCGTCGCCGCGGCCGGCGCGTAATAGGCGCTGCCGGTCTTCAACAGCGACACGATCTCGGCGCCGCCTTTGGCGGTACGGTCAATGATCTCCTTGAGCCGTTCGGGCTTGATAAGCTGCGTAACGGGAATGCCGCCGACGCTGGTGCAGCTCGGCAACGGCACCATCGTGTCGCCGTGGCCGCCCATGAGCAGGGCCGACACGTCCTCGACGCTGACGCCCAGTTCCATCGCCAAAAAAGTGCGGTAACGGGCCGTGTCAAGCACGCCGGCCTGGCCCACCACTCGGCGGGGCGGAAAGCCGGTCACCTGTTGAGCCCGTTGCACCATCGCGTCGAGCGGATTGCTGACGACGATCACCACCGCGTCGGGGCTGCTCGACTTAACCTCGTTGCACACGGCCGTCATGATCTTGGCATTGGTGCCCAAGAGGTCGTCGCGGCTCATGCCCGGCTTGCGGGGAATGCCGGCGGTGATCACGACCACGTCGCTGTTCCTGGTATCGTCGTAGCTGGTCGTGCCGACGATGTTCGAGTCGAATCCCATGATGGGGCCGCTCTGCATCAGGTCGAGCCCTTTGCCCTTGGGCATGTTCTCGGTGGCCGGGATGTCGAGCAGGACGATGTCGCCCAATTCGGCGGCGGCACACCAATGAGCGGTCGTCGCGCCGACGTTGCCGGCGCCAATAATGCTGATTTTGGCTCGTCGCATAACGTGCGTTCCCCCTATCTTGGCCAGCCTATGATAGCGCGACCGCGCTGCCGCCGGCGTGACGCCTAATGTACGGCAAGTGAGTATCGCGCCGCGGATGCACGCATGCAAGGGGCGGAAAACCGAGCCAAACGCAGTCGAATGCGCTTGACCGGCGCTGCCAACGGCGCCGCCGGTCGTTGCCTAGCGAACAGGCTCGCCACCTGGTTGCGCTCAGCATGCGCCGACCTGCCGTGCAAGTCGCCTGCGGCCGGCAAAGCTCTGGACGCACCGGGTTGGAGTTTCTACATTCCTCGCCCGCTCGTCCCCGTGCATCGACAGCACGCTTTGGTCGCCTGGGAGTCCACGGCATGGCTTCAGGATCATTGGCATCGGCAGAATGGCTCCGCCGCGGCCAAGACCTTGTGTTGCCGCTTGCCATCATTGCCAGCGTGCTGGTGATCCTGGTGCCGCTTCCGCCTGCGCTGTTGGACGTGTTCCTGGCGGGCAACATCGCCGTCTCGGTGCTGGTGCTGCTGACGACCATTTACGTCCGCATGCCGCTGGAGTTCAGCATCTTTCCCACGGTGCTGCTGGCGACGACGTTGGCGCGGCTGGTGCTGAACATCGCCACGACGCGGCTGATCCTCACGCACGCGGCCCGCGGCGGCGAAGAGGCCGTCGGCGGCGTCATTACCGCTTTTGCGAACTTCGTCGCCGGCGACGGCAACATCGTCGTCGGCCTGATCATCTTCGTGATCATCATCGTGATTCAGTTCGTGGTCATCACCAAAGGCGCCACGCGGATCAGCGAAGTCGCCGCACGATTCGCGCTGGACGGCATGCCGGGCAAGCAGATGGCCATCGACGCCGACCTGAACGCCGGCATCATCGACGAACGCGAAGCCCAACGCCGCCGCGAAGAAATCACCCAGCAGGCCGACTTCTACGGCGCCATGGACGGCGCCAGCAAGTTCGTCCGCGGCGACGCCATCGCCGGCATTCTCATCACCATCATCAACATCCTGGGCGGCCTGGCCATCGGCGTCGGCCAGCACGGCCTCGCCATCGCCGACGCCGCCGAGCTGTTCACGCGGCTCACCATCGGCGACGGCCTGGTGAGCCAGGTCCCGGCGTTTCTGGTCTCGCTGGCCGCGGGCTTGCTGGTCACCCGCAGCACGCAGAAGTCGAACTTGCCGCAACTGTTTCTGGCGCAAATCTTCTCGCGGCCGCAGGCGCTGGCCGTTACCGGAGGGTTCCTGGCCATATTGGTCAGCACCGATCTGCCGCGGACGCCGCTGCTGATTCTCGGCAGCGCCTGCTTGGGCATCTCGCGGATACTCACCCAGGGCGAAGCCAAGAAAAAACAAGCGGCCGCCAAAGACCAGGCCGCCCCGAAGCCGCCCGCCGAAGAACGCATCGAAGACTACCTCGCCGTCGATCCCATGGAGATCGAAGTCGGCGTCGGCCTCATCCGGCTGGCCGACCCGAAGCGGGGGGGCGACCTGCTGGAGCGAATCCAGCGGGTTCGACAGAGCGTCGCCGGGGAGATCGGCATCATCATGCCGAAGGTTCGCATTCGCGACAACATGCGACTGGAGCCCAACGAGTACCGTATCAAGATCGCCGACATGCCCATCGCCCACGACCGCGTCGAGCCGGGCATGCTGCTGGCCATCGATTCGGGGCTCACCAGCGGGCCGATCGACGGCATACCGACGCGCGATCCCGCCTTCGGCGCCGACGCCAAGTGGATCCACCCCGGCCGCAAGGACGAGGCCGAGATGCTGGGCTTCACGGTCGCCGAGCCGGGCGCAGTCATCGCCACGCATATGACCGAGGTCTGCCGCCGCCACGCCGACGAGATACTGACCCGCGACGCGACCAAGCACCTCGTCGACGAGCTGAAGGCGACGCAGCCGACCGTCGTCGGCGAGCTCATCCCCGGCGTCTTGTCGCTAGCCGAGGTGCAGGCTGTCTTGCAGCTACTGCTCCGCGAGCAGGTGTCGATCCGCCAGCTCGGACTGATCCTGGAGACGCTCGGCGATTATGGGCCGCGGACTAAAGACCCGATTTTGCTGGCCGAGTACGTGCGGCACCGGCTGGCGCGGCAGATTTGCACGCGTTACCGCGACGCCGAGGGGCGCTTGCACGTGATTGCTCTCGACCCGGCCATGGAAGAGCGCATCCGCGCCGA
>QEVI01000323.1 GCA_003576855.1 Planctomycetota bacterium | reverse complement strand
CGTAGTTGTACTCGTCGTTGAGGTCTTCGGGCTGGAGGATGAGCGGCCCGGCGACGCCGATCGAGCCCAGGGCCGGCACGTCCTCGAAGATATCTTCGCCTAACAGGGCGACGCCTTCGACGGCGACGTCGAAGTAGTGCGGGCCAACCTGGTCGGGAAAACTGGCGCCGCCGAAGTCGGCGTACCCTTCGTCGCCGCAGGCATAGGCGCCGTCGGGGCACATGCCGCCGTAGGCGCCGTACGGTCCGCAGTCCTGGCAGTAGTTGGCTGGCATGATGATCGGATTGCCGCGGGCGTCCATGTAGGCGCCGCCCGCCGCGGCGTTGCCGCCGGCCAGCGGCGCGGCCGGCATGGCCGGCGCCAGGGGCGTTTGTGCGGCGCCTCGTTCAGCGAACCCGACCACCAGCGCCGCGGCGATAAGGGCTGTTCCCGATCGTTGGAAAAGCGATTTCATCCGTGAATTCCCCCCGTGTGCGACGGCGCCGCCGGCGGACCGCTCGCCCCTGTGGCCTCGAGCGGCGAATGCTGCTGGGCGAGCGCGGCCAACTGCCGGCCGCGCGACATCGCTGCCGTTATGGTCGTGCCGAGCGCCGGCAGCTCCGCGGCGCTGACGCACCATGGCTCTGCGGCGGCTCGGAACAACTTATCGGACTGAGAAAAGAGGAATAATCAGCCGTTTCGGCATATGCCGCAAAATTTCGCCAGAGCGCCTGGGCCGATCACGCGCGGCTGATCCGCTAGCACGGCCGGCCGGCCTGCCGGCCGCCGGCGCTAACCCTGTTTAAGGCGCTCGCGGAGCTCGGCCAGCTCACGGTCGAAGCCGCCGCTGAGGATCGGAAAGCGGCACCAGCCCTTGGCGTCCAGTCCCCGGTCGTCGAGATGAAACGAGGCCGCCAGCCGTTCCCGCTTCCACTGGCTGCGACACCACAGCGTGTAGAACCGCTCGACCCAGCCGCCGAGTTCCTGCCGCGAGTACTGCGGGAATTCCGGCTGAATCATCTGGAAGGCCTCGATCGGTGTGAGCTTGTCGCGTATGGCGGCGCGCTCCAAGGCGTCGAGCACGACGTACGGCATCAGGTCGCCCTCGTCGGTTTGGCCCGCGGAGGCCGGTCGCAGCTCGGCGGTCGGCTGTTGTCGGGTGACGGCGGCCAGCGCCGGCAGCGGGCCGACGCCCAGCGGCCCGGAGGTTTCCATCCACTTGAGCCACTGAAGCAAGAAGGCTTTATCGACGCCGGCGATCGGCGCCAGGCCGCCGCAGGTGTCGCCGTCCATCGTGGCGTAGCCGACGGCGGCCTCGCTGCGATTGCCTGTCGCCAGCAGCAGGGCGTTGCGGAGGTTGGCCAACAGCCAAGCGGCCGGCCCGCGGGCCCGCGCCTGGATGTTCTGCAAGGCGAAGTCGTCGCGCCGCCAATCGAGCTGGCGGCCTACGGCCTGCGACGCCGTCGCCACGTAGCCATCGACCAGCGCGTCGATGTTCCAATGGACGAACTCCGCGCCGACGGACCGGGCGACGGCTTCGGCGGCTTGGCGGGTGGCGTCGCCGCTGTTGCGCGTCGCTTGATAGATGCACGTCAAGAGCCGTCCAAGAATCGCTTCGGCGTCTTTGGCGTCGGCCAGGCCTGGCGCCTGCGGCAGTCGTGCGATGAACGCCTCGCGGCCGACATCCGCCAGGGCGAGCTTTGCCATGAGCCACGCCATGGCGACGACCGCGGCGGAATCGGCGCCGCCGCTCAGCGAAACGACCATGCCGCTAGTGCGGCTCTTGCGAAGGTAATCGAACAAGGCCAGCGGCACGGCCCGCGAGAATTCCTCGAACTTCGGCGGCGGCGAGGCGTCCCACGGCGATCGGGCGGTTGTGGGGCAGGCGGTCTGCGGCGACGGCAAGCGCGCGGGGCAGTGCACCGTCTCGCCGCCGTAGGCCTGGGGCGGAAGACTCGGCTCGCTCGAGGAGGCACGCCGGCGGCGCGTCGCCTCGACGTCGACGTCGGCGCACGCGAGGACGTGATCGGCGAACGAGAGCCGCGGCCCCTCAGCGAGCATCTTGCCGCTGGAGGCGATCAGCGTGCCGCCGTCGAACACGGCTCGGCCGGCCTCGTTGCCCAAGACGTTGGCGAACACGAAGCTGACGTCGAACGTGCGGGAGCCTTCGAGCACGATGCGGCGGCGGACATCCTCTTTGCCGAAGGAGAAGTGGCTGGCCGTCGGATTGAGGATGACGTCGGCCCCGCCGGCGGCGAGGCGGGCGCCGGGACGATCGGCGACCCACGCGTCGCGGCAGATTTCGACGCCGATCCGCACGCCGCCGCAGTTGTACAGCAAGTCGCCCACGGGAATCGGCCGGCCGGCCAGGTCGATGCGCTGCACGGCGCCGGCGGGCCATTTACGGAACCAGCGGGGCTCGTAGTGAATGCCGTCGCCGGCGAGGTGTTGCTTGAGCGTGAACCCTAGCAGCTCGCCGTCGCACAGCAGCGCCGCCGCGTTATACAAGCCGCGGTTGACCATCAGGGGCAAACCCACCGCGACGGCCATGGCCTTGGTCGCCGGCGCGATTTCGGCCAGCGTTCGCAGCGACTCGTTCTGCACGCCCGCGGAGAAGAACTGGTCTTCGCAGCTATAGCCGCTGATGCACAGCTCCGGCAGGCAGAGCACTGCGGCGTCGGCGGCGCGGGCGTCGTGGATGGCGGCGAGAATGCGGTCGCGGTTGCCCGTCCAATCCAGCGGCGTCTGATTGATGGCGGCGGCGGCTAGTCGCAGGATGTGCATGGCCAAAGTATACGCGGCGACCGGCGCGCCGATAGCGGCGGCGGGACGATATAGCTTGGGCAAGGCGTCGGCCAGGTCGAGCTTTGCGCACCTAGGACAGCAGCGATAGGCGGAGTGCGTTGAGGGCTTGCTTGGCCGTGCGGGCCTGGCGGATGGCTGGGTGCGACGCGCAGCCAAAACGTAATCGCCGCATGCGCTGCGGCGTGGCGATGGAAACGCAAACGTGGGCGTCCGCCTGGTCGACGTCCCGGGGAAACGCCGCGACGCCGAGGCCGTAATCGGCGCCAAACATCCGCCGCGCCGTCTCCGCCGCGGCGTCGGCGACCTGCGGGTCGGATTCCGCGGCGCCTTCCAAGTCGCTCGCAATGACGCGCTCAAGCTGCCGCAAGCTGGTCGCCACGAGGCCGCCGGCGAACGCCTGCTCGGCCTTCTCGACGGCAGCGAGCCAGTGGGCGAGCAGTCCGCCGGTGGCCCATTCGGCCACGGCGATGGTTTTTCCCGACTGTCGCAGCAGCCGGGCGACGACGTCTTGCAGTTCGTCGTCCTCTTCGCCAAAAGCGATGCTGCCGATCGTGGCGTAGATTTCGCGGGCGGTTGGTTCGATCGCCGCCATGCAGCTTGCGTCGTCGGGCCCCGAAGCGGTGATGCGGAGCGTGATCGTCGCATCGCTGACGGTGATGCCGACGAGCGGCTCGCGGTGGCGTGCGATCATGTCCGGGAGCATCGCTTCGAGCTGGCTTTCGCCGACGCCGAAGCATTTGATCCGCCGGTGGCGAATGACGCGGGCCGCGCCGCGGGCGGCGACGATCTTGGGCGCTACCGCCTGAAACCACATCGGCTTCATTTCCGCCGGTACGCCCGGCAGCGCGAACACCATGCACGGGGCGCCGCCAGGCCGCGGCACGGCCAGCTCGATTCCCGGCGCCGTGCCGTGCTCGTTGTGGATCGGCAGAGCGCCGTCGGGGAAATCGGCCTGCACGGCGTTCCGCTGGGGCATTTGTCGGCCGCGGCTGGCGAAGAGCCGCCGGATGTGCTCCAGCGACGGCTCGTGTCGGACGAGTCCGACGCCCGTCGCCGCCGCCAGCGCTTCGCGCGTCAGGTCGTCGGCCGTGGGGCCGAGCCCGCCGGTGGCGACGACGACGTCGACCCGGCCGATCGCCGCCGTAAAGGCCGCGATGTTGTCCGCTAGCCGATCGCCGATGGTGGTGTGAAAGGCGACTTCGACGCCGATTTCCGTCAGCCGCTGCGACAGCCACTGGCTGTTGGTGTCCAGGCGCTGCCCGGTGATGATCTCGTCGCCGATGGCAATGACTTCGGCCCGCATGTCTCGAAGTGTCGTCGAGAATCGCGTTCTTGGGAAGCGTTTCTGCGATGAACGTGTTCTTGCCGCGCTCGCCAATGCGCCTCGGTTCCGGCGGGAACACTGTAATTAGGCGTCGCCTGTGCCGTTATCGCGACACGCTGATACCCCAGCTTACGCCTGGCCCGTGATGATGTCGCCAGTGGGGACCGCAGTAGGGGGGAGGGGCGTAGTAGTGTTCTTCGACGATCACTGGCGGCGGCGCGGCGGCGACCATCGGCACGGAGGGCACGGCGGCCGGCTGCGGTGGGTTCTGCATCACGGCGATGACGTCGTCCGACACGCCGTTCTGGTGCAGGTAGATGACGTCCTGGGCCGAGAGGGGCCGGGCCATGCCGCTGGTGCGGACGTAGTTCTGGATGAGCGCCGGCGCGACGCCTTGCCGCGACATGGCGATTACTTCTTCGGGGGTCGCAGCTCCGGGCTGCACCTGGCGGCCGAGGACGGCGGCGA
>QEVI01000322.1 GCA_003576855.1 Planctomycetota bacterium | reverse complement strand
CGCTTCCGGCTATTTCAACATCGTTGTCTCGCGGCAACGGCGTTCCGCGCCGCTCCGGCGGCTCGTTGAGCCGCGGCTGGGTTGGGCTTGTTGACCCGCGACTACGGTTGGGCTTGTTGACCTGCGGCTGCGGCGAAGGGCCGTGTGCTAAAATAGCGGTGTGTCGCGACGCCGCTCGATTACCCGCCGAGTTGTTCTGACCGCTGCGATTTCGGTCTTCTCAGCCGCCGCGCGCGCCGATTCCGCCGGCGCGCTGCTGTACGTTCCGAGCGACATTTACAATTACAATGGCGGCCAGTCGATCCCTGCGACCCCGGACCGCGAGGCCGCCGAGGAGGCCTTTGCCGCCGCGAAGCAAGCCGTTGCGGCCGGCGAGGTCAGCCGCGCGCTGCAACATGCTTGTCGCGCCGTTGCGTTCGATCCCCACCATGCCGGCGCCCGGCGGTTGCTCGGTTATCAGCGCGTCGGCGACGCTTGGGCCGGCGGATACGCCCAGCAGATGCTTAAAAGCGGCCACCAGTGGCGCCCGGAGTTCGGCTGGATCAAAACCGCCGCGACGGCTAAATGGGATGCGGGCCTGCGGCCGTTCGGCGGCGGCTGGATCTCCGCCGAGGAGGACGCCCGGCGGCGCCAGAAAATCGAGAGGGGCTGGACCGTTCGCACCGATCATTTCCTCATTACGACGAACATCGACCGCGCCGCGGGCGTCGAGTTGGCGGTGAGGCTCGAAACGCTGTACCAACTTTGGCGTCAACTATTCGGCGAGTGGGCCGTTTCAGCCAGCGATCTCCAGTCGCGGCTCGAGGGGAAGGAGGCGGCGGGCTTTCTGCGGCGGCCGTTTCAAGTCGTCTATCACCGTAACCGCCAGCAGTACAACGACGCCCTGGCAACCCGCCAGCCCAGAATCGCCATGACGCTGGGAATCTACTTCGACGCCCAGCGGGAAAGCCACTTCTTCGCCGGCCCTGAGCAGGACCCCGGCACGATCGCCCACGAGACGGTCCACCAGTTCTTCTACGAATCGACGGCGCGGCCGACCAAGCGCCTCGCCGCCACGGGCAACGCCTGGGCGGTGGAAGGCGTCGCCTGTTACTTCGAGTCGCTGGTGGACCGCAGCGAGGCCGCCAGGCGCCCTGGCGTGCGGGCCTTCGCCATCGGCGCCCCGGACGCCGGCCGGCTGCCCGCCGCACGGCATCGCCGCGTGGTCGATGGCTATTACGTACCGCTGGCGGAGCTGTCAGCCCTGGGCGTGACCGACCTGCAGGCCCGGCCCGACCTGGCTCGGCTGTACAGTCAATCCGCGGGCCTGGCGGCGTTTTTTATGGACTACCGCGGCGGCGTTTACCGAAAGCCTTTCCGAGAGCTTTTGGCCGCCGTCTATGCGGGCAGCGACTCTCCCGATAAGCTGGCGAGTCTCACCGGCCGGGCCTACGCCGAGCTCGACCGCGAGTATGCTGAATTCATGGAATCGCTGCCTGTAACGGCAGTCATCGCCCCGTAGAATAGTACGGCCGCCGAATCTCGCCGCGCGGCACGAACGCACTTGTGGACTGACGGTAGATAAGGAGCCCTTTGATGATCGAACTGCTGGCCCACGTGACGCAGAGCGAATTCCCGATACTCTCGGCGATCCTCATCGCCGGCGTTGGCATCGGCGTGGGGATTGGCATCGGCCTTGGCGCTTATCTCCGGCGCCAGCGCAGCCGGTAGATCGAAACCGCGCTCCTGGCGGACGGCCGCGGCGGTGCGTTGACCGTCCAACCCGCGCCGGGTACCATCGAGCGCTAATCATCGCGGTGGCTGTAGCTCAATTGGCAGAGCGCCAGATTGTGGCTCTGGAGGTCGTGGGTTCGATCCCCATCAGCCACCCCTTAGAAAAACCGCCGATCGGCAGCCCTTGCCGGCCGGCGGTTTTTTCCTGCGCAGCCCCGACGCCGCTCACACCCCCGCGATGCGGCGCTTGTACTCGGCCAGCGCCGCGTCGAGGCGGTCGTGCGCGGTCGTGTCGCCCGGCACGTTGTGCGACGGGTGGATGTGCAGCTTCACGCCCCGGTCGGCAAGGATCTCCGCCACCGTGCACACCGTCATCCACACGCACGTGACGAAGGCGATCGTCGACACCGGGCCGACCTTGTCCTGGTGGTTCTTCAGCGGAACCGAAGCGTCTTCGGCCGGGGCGCACGAATCGACGACGATGTCGGCGATGTCGAAAATCGTCTTGCCGCACGAATGGCGGGTCTCTTTGCCCGCGGCGGCGGCCGCTGAGCCGTAGGCCACGACCTTCATGCCGCGCTTCTGGGCCTCCAGCGCCACGTCGATGTTGACGTTGTTGATGCCCGAATGCGAGAAAATCCACATCGTGTCGCGCGGGTCGAACTGGTACCCCTTCATGATCTCGACGCCGTAGCCCTCCGCCCGCTCGAGAAACAAGAACTGGTGCACGCCCATTTCGCCCACGATGCGGGTGAAGAACGTCAGCGGCAGCTCCGCCATCGGATGGAAACCGACGAAGCCGCCGATCCGCGGGTACATCTCCTCGACGGGAATCGTCGCGTGGCCGCAGCCGAACGTGTGGACCCAGCGACCCGCGGCGATCGAGTCGGCCATGGTTTCGGCGGCGCGGCGAATCGCGGCGCCTTGCGTGTCCTGAATTCGCTGCATTACCGACGTGGCGTGTTGCAGCCATTGCGAAGCAAGGTTGTTCATGGCCCTGGGCTCGAGGTTCTAAGGTTCAGTCGTTGCACGACGATCGTCAACAGCACGGCGGAGACGGCGAGGCACGAGAGCATCATCGTGGCGTATTGCTCGACGCCATGGGCGTGGGCCACGTAGCCGAACGCCTTGTTGACGGCCATGTTCCCCGTCAGCGCAATGACGAAAATCGCGCTGAAGGCCGTGCCGCTGCGGTCCGGGTACAAGTCGCCGATGTAACTCAGCACGATCGGAAACACGGCCGCCAGGCCAGCGCCGACCAGCAGCGCCGCCAGCAGCGCCGTGCCATACTCCGGAGTCGAGCGAAACAGCGCGGCGCCGACGGCCGTAAGGCCGAGGCTGGCGGCCAGCACCGCGCGGCAGTCGACGCGCCGCAAGATGCCTGCCAGTGCGAGCCGCGCCAGCGTCATCGCTCCCGCCGTGGCGATCAGCCCCAATTGAAGCTGCCACTCCGCGTGCAGTCGTCCGGCGAACGTGACCTTCTTGAGATACCGAGTCATCCAGTCGTTCGACAAGCCTTCCATGCCGCTCTGCACGGCCAGCGCCAGCCCGGCGAACAAGAACACCGGGTCGCGAAGCAGACGCAGTCCGTCCAGCAGCGACGCATCGTCGGCCCGCTGCTTCGGCGGCGGAAAGTCGATGGCCAGGCAATAGGCGGCCGGAATAAGCACCGCCGCGCCGATCGACGCAACGATCGTCGGGAGCGAATAATAGCGCGACAGCAAGGCCAGCGTGCTCGGCATGGCCAAGGCCCCGATGCCGAAAAAGACCCCCAGCAGGCTGAGCCGAGCCGCTCGCTGGCCCTCGCTGACATCCGCCGCCAGGGCGTTGGTCGCCCCGTTGAGAACGCCGCCCCCCACGCCGATGACGAGCACGCACAGTTGCACGACCAGCTTCGACGTCGTGAAGGCGAGCCCTTCCAGCCCGGCGCCGACCGCCAGCGCCGCTCCCGCGAGCATCCAGCGATAGCCGAAGCGATCGACCACCGGTCCGAATGCCAGCGATCCCAGCAAAATGCCCAGCGGCAACAGCGCCGTGAGCGTGCCGATCGCCACGTCATCAAGCTGAAACCGTTCGGCGAGCAGGTTGTTCACCGACCCCAGCGAGAGAAACACCACGCCGAACAGCAGCATTCCCAGGCACGCCGCGAAGAACACCAGGTTGCTGCGGTACATCGGCAGTCGATCGCATGCTTCTGGGGGAGCATCGTCGGCGCACAAAACGCCGCCGTTAACGCGCCGCTGGACTCGCCTCTGGCGGGCTCTCGCCGCCCTCGGCCGCCTCAATCGCCAGCCGCGCCGCGCCGTACAGCCCGGCGTCGCCGCCCAGCATCGACGCCACGAACTCGACCTGGCCGATGCTCACCGGCTGGGCCCACTGCTGGGCTTCCGCCCGGATATCGGCCAGCAGCCGCGCGGCCGGGCCGAAGACGCCGCCGCCGAAGACGATTCTCTCCGGATTGAGGAGGCTTACAAGGTTCGCCGCGGCCATGCCCCACAGCTCCACGGCTTGCCGCACCGCCGCCACGGCGGTCTGGTCGCCATGGTCGTAGGCCTCCAGGACGTCCCGCGCGGTGATGCACGCCGCCGCCGAAAGCCGCCCGCCGCCTTCGGCCCGCTCGCCTAGCAGCCGCCGGGCGGCCTCCGCCAGTCCGTGCCCTGAGGCGCGGCTTTCAAAACAGCCGCGCGTGCGATAGTCGGCCTCATAGGGGCGATCGAGCGCCCACCACCCGATCGCCCCGGCGACGCCGCCCGCGCCGCGGAGCACCCGTCCGTCGGCGAGGATTCCGGCGCCGATGCCGGTGCCGACCGCCAGGAACGCCGCGTTGCGGCAGCCCCGCGCGGCGCCCTGCCACGCCTCGCCGAGGATATACGCGGCCCGGTCGCTGTC
>QEVI01000321.1 GCA_003576855.1 Planctomycetota bacterium | reverse complement strand
GGTGCCACGGTCGCGGATGGTGCCTTGTAGCGTCGGATATTTTGCTTCCAGAGCATCCAACACACTCCGCTGTGTGACGATGCCATCCACCTGAAGTTCAACTTCGTTATTGACGCCGGTCAGTCGGCGCAAATGGGTTGGCAATTTTACGCGAATCATCACTTTTCACCTCCTACACTTCGATCCCGGTAGGAAACCGATCCCCCACCAGATTGAGTTGGATCTTATGTTCCAGCAGCGCTTTGAGACCGGCCAGCACGAGGGTGAACCCACCGGTTGAATCGGTCACCTGTTGCACCAGTTCATCCCCAGCGCCGGTAAAGCCGGTTTCTGTGATGGTGACGAAGGTTGTACCATCTTTTTGTGGCGCAAAGATCCATTCCACCGTTGTGAGACCGCTATACCCCGGCCACTCAATCACAATGCGTTGATTCGGTTCAATAACCTTAGCCATTACCGACGCGCCGACGCCGTACATTTCCCAATCCCATTGCACCTGCTTGCCTTCTTCCAGTCGGCCGCTGCTTTTGGTAAACCAGAATTTTGTGGTGATGACTGGGTTGACAAAAGCTTCAAAAACTTCAGCCACCGGTCGGCGAAGTCGAGGTACGTTTTCCAGTCGGCGGGGGACATGGCGTGCTCGCCGCTGCGGATCCAGTAGCCGAGGCGGCTGTCGATCAGCGGCGCGTCGGGGTGCGGCATCGCCGGGGCTTCGAGCCCCTCGACGCCCAGCAGCTCGTACACCGCGGTGGCGGCCCGCAAGACCTCGAATTGCCCCACGGGATTCGCCCACCGGTCGTCGGCCGCGGCGGTGAACAGCACCGGCCGCGGCGCGCACAGCGCCACCAGCGCGTGCTGATCGAACGGCAGCCGCGACGGGTCGGCGCCGAACGCCGTGAAGTTCTGGCAGAACCAGTGGGGGAACACGCGGGTGATCCGCTCGACGGTTTCCGCCTGCGGATCGCTGTGCCGGCTCGGCCCGCTGCCGCCGCAGCCGGCCTGGTTGGCAATCGTCAGGGCGATGCGATCGTCGAAGGCGCCGGCCAGCAGCGCCGTCTTGCCGAGACGGGAGTGGCCGACCGTGGCGATGCGATTGGCGTCGATCGACTTGTCGGTGACGAGATAGTCGACCGCACGGTGGATGCCCCAGGCCCAGGTCATGATCGTAGCCGTGCGGGCCGGGTCGTCGAGCTTGGCGGCGGCTTCGCCGGGGTTAGTCCAGACGGCCCGCATGCCTTCGGCGACCTCGGGCCGGTCAGGCTGGACGTCGCCGCAGTAGAACGTGGCGGTGGCGTAGCCGCGGCCGACGATCTCGGCCAGCGGCCAGACGTCGCGATGGATGCCGCGGGCCGCGGCGCTGGCGCGGTTTTCGACGACGCCCGGGTAACGATCGGGCATCCACGCGTCTGGCACGCGCACCTGCAGATGGTCGGTGAAGAGGTGATTGCCGCCGAAGTTGGCGCCGACGACGCACGGGAACGGCCCCGCGCCCCGCGGCGTGGCGACGAGCAGGTAAATCTTCGGCCAGTCGGGCGGGCCGAAGGCGACTTCCACTTCGCGAAGGACGCCGTTGCCGCCGAAGGCCTGCGGGTCTTCAAACAGCACCCGGCCGGTCACCCGCTCGGGCGCGGCGGGGCGGCGGCCGTACATGTAGTGCTGGAAGAGTTGCTGGATCTCAGGCTTGCGGCGGTTGTGCCAATCGGCGGCCGTGGCGACGGGCGAGCCGTCGAACATCTGCAGCGGGTCGGGAAACTCGGCGACCCGCGGCAACTCGCCCGGCGCTGGGAAGTCGGCGTGAATTGGCGGGGCGACTACGAGCATGGCTAGCGCGATGAGAAGGCGGTTCATGGCGTCCCGTGGGCGCGGCAGCTTGGTGGTTTGTCGATTACGTACGGTTATTCGATCTTGGCGATGGCATCTCAGTTGAAGCGGGCAGCGTTTTGCATGTTTAGCCATGGCGGCGCCACTGCGGCGACAGCGAGCGCCGGTCAAAACGCTGCGTGCTGGACATTAGTGTATCCGCTCAGGGGCCTTCCCACCTAGCGAAGCGCATGCCCCATGGAGAGCTCACCGCATTGTGCCGTCGATCGAGCGCGACGGGACTATTCGCGGCACGGCGCGCTCAATTGCGCCGGACAGGATGAATTGATGGCCTCGGGGCGCTGAGGGTGTTACGATCATGGGAACGCTGCGGTTGTGCTTTATCCGCCGCTGGCCGGCAGGCTGGGCGGCGTAGGAGACGCCACGCCGATGCATCGGAGACTGATGTTTTATCACCCTCGTCTCACGCGGTTGCTCGTGGCGCTGGCGGGCCTGACGGCGGCGTCGGGTCGTGCGGGGCATGTCGACTTCCAGTTGTTCGTTGAGCCCGGCAGCGTGTGGGACGGGAATTATTCCGCGCAGGCCGCCATGCTGAGCATGCTGGGGCAGTTCGAGCAGACGCTGCGAACGAGCGGCGGTTGGAATACGACGCTCGAACTGTGGGTGACCGACAACGAAACGTCGGCGTACGCCACCGGCGCGCCTGGGAGTTACCAGACGGCCATGTACAACGGCCGGCAGTATCGCGCGGCCAATCCTTGGATGCAGCTCGTACGCGGGGCCGCCGATCCCAATGGTGCGATCCAGCCGAGCGGCGCCGGCCGCGACCTGTACGTCAATTGGAATCCAAGCCTCAGCCAGCCGCAGAGCAACATCGGCCTGCTGCGTCATGAACTGATGCACGGCCTGGGCATGATCACCGGGCTGGAGGGGCCGACGATGACGCCCAGCGGCGCGGTTACCAAGCCCGGCGTAGGCGCCGAGACGACGGCGTACATCATGGACGCGGGCTTGCGCGATCTCGATGACCAGCCGCTCTTGGGCGGTTACCGTGGCGCCTATGACCGGCACGTCCTTTCGAACTACGCGGTGGACGACAATTGGGACGACGAGAACGAATCGGGCATTTATTTCCGCGGCATGGGCGATGACGGTTCCGAATTCAAGCTGCCGATGAACACCCGCGCTCCTACCTCAACGGCCAACGGGCGCGTGGATCTGGTCCACATTACCAAGGTGAGTTACGTTAGCGGCCGCGACGGCGATTGGAACTACGTGAATGCCGCGGATCGGGCGTTTCTTCGCGGGCTAGGGTACTCGGCAGCGACGCCGGGGACGCGACTGCCCGACTACACGCGCGACAGCGCGGTGGACGGCGCGGATTTTTTGCTTTGGCAGCGGGCAACCGGAACGGCGGGCGACCTCGCGGCGGACGGCAACGGCGATGGCGCCGTCGACGGCGGCGACCTGGACGCGTGGCGCGGCGATTTCGGCAACCGCGACGATCACAGCCATCTGTTCGCCGACGGCACGGCCATGACGGCGCCGGGCGCCATCGGCGGGGCGATCACTTCGCCAGGAGACGTCGACTGGATCCGCTTTGCGGCGGTCGCCGGCGATAGTTACCGCATCCGCTCCTTCGCCGGGTCCCCAGCGGGCGTGAGTCTGCAGTTGTTTCAACCCGACGGCGCGACGGCGATTCCGCTGACGACCCCCTGGCAGGCCGCCGCTTCGGGCGATTACCTGCTCCGGGTGGCCGGCAAGACCGCCGCGGCGATGGGCAGCTACGGCGTCAGCATCGAACATGTGCCGCCGGACGATCACGGCAACAACGCGCTGGGCGCCACGCCGGTCGCCATTCCCAGCCAGACGCCTGGCGTGATCGACGCCGGCGACCAAGACTGGTTCTCCTTCGAAGCGGCGGCCGACCAGTCGTTCAGCGTGCGGACGAGCTTGGGATCGCTCGGCGACTCGGTGCTGGAGCTGTACGCCCCGGACGGCGTCACGCGGCTGGCCGTCAACGACGACCAGCCATCCGGCGAGGATCTCTCGTCGCTGATCGATTGGACGGCGGCGGCCGGCGGGACTTATTTTGCCAAGGTGACCGGCTACTCGTCGGATGTCGGCTCCTACACGCTCGTCATCGGCAGCGGCGGGACCTCGAACGCCGTGCCGGAGCCGGGCTGGCGGGTGCTCGTATTCGGGGCGGCGTTGGGCGCCGCGGCGAGTCGGAGACGGCCGCACCGCCAAGGGCCGCCCAGGCCGCCGGGCATGTCGGCTCGGCCTTCGCTTAGCTCATAGCTTCATCCTACGTTCTTATCATCATGTGGGCCGGCCGCGCGCGGCGTTGGCAAGCCGGGCGGGAAAACAAGCACCGGCAAATGGTCAGGCCGCGGCGTGAACGCCGCGGCTAAATGGCGCCGTGGGAGCTGACGTCTGCGCTAGGCGTTGAGCACGTCGGTCTTGCCGGGGACGGGGACCGGGTAGTCGCCGTTCTCGTCCGGCAGCACCGGCGGGTCGGCGTCGAAGGCGTATTTCTTCGGCGAGAGGTCTTGCGTGGCGTTGAGGGCTTCGTCCCACTTGATCGACTTGCCGGAGTAGGTCGCCATGCGGCCGAGGATGGCAGTCATCGTGCTGGTGGCGCCGAAGTCGCCTTCGTTGTAGATTTCGCCGCGGCGCAGCGCGGCGAACAGGTCGTGGTGCTCCTGGTGGTGGTTGTCCCGCTTGGGGGCCTTGGAGCGCCACTTGCCTTCGGCCGTGGTAATCACCGGGCCGCGGGGGCC
>QEVI01000019.1 GCA_003576855.1 Planctomycetota bacterium | reverse complement strand
CCGGTATGGCACGAACCAGGAAGGCCCGGTCGAAATCCAGCTTGCCGTTTCGCGCGATTTGCACGACTGGCAGCGGCCGTTCCGCACGCCGGCCATTGAAATCGGCCGCTTGGACCAGTGGGATGCGTCGTGCCACATGACGTCCGCCGAGGCCGTTCGCGTGGGGGATGAGATTCGGCTCTATTACGCCGGCGGCAATTACACGCACGGCACTCCCGCGCTGTTTCACGACGCCCACCCCGACAGCGGCCTCTCCACCGGACGCAAGACGAAGTACACCTCCAGCATCGGCATGGTTACGTGGCAGCTCGACCGGTTCGTCTCGGCCGATGGGCCCGCCGAGGGAGGCGAGTTGACGACGACGCCCATCGTCTTCAGCGGAGACCATTTGCAGATCAATGCCCGCACGAAAACGGGCGGTCGCGTCCAAGTCGAACTGCTGGACGCGGGGGGACGCCCGCTGGATGGCTTTGGCAAGTCGGAGCCATTCGCCGGCGACAGCCTGCGGCACCGCGTGCGATGGCCCGGCGGGGCCGACGTCGCCGCCCTGCGAGGCCGGCCGGTGACGCTCCGATTCCATCTCGCCGGCGCCGAGCTGTTCAGCTTTGCGTTTCGCAACGCGCCTGATTCAAATGTTCCGTGAACCTGGCTCGCCGCCGAGCGGCTGTGTATTCTGGTCGCGAGTTGCACCAGCCGCGCGCCCGCAACGCCATCTGCGGAGGGAGGAATCAATGCTGCTTGAAACGTCGGCGTCCCCGCTGCGCCGCAGCCGCCGCGAGAAGTCGCGCCGCCGTGGGCTGCGTCTGTCGTTGCCGCTATTGGTCTTGTCGATGTGCTGCGGAAAAAACGCGGCCGCAGGCAAGTTGCCGCCGGTTTCGGACCGTGCGCCGCTGGCGGCGGCCCACTTTCCCGATGCCGTGCACGCCGTCGTGTGGCGGAACTGGCGTCTGGTGGAGCCGGCCCGGCTAGCCGAAGTGCTGGGGACCACCGAGGCGAAGGTTCGCGAACTGGCCGCGTCGATGGGATTGCCGGCGCACGCGCAGGTTTCGCCGGACATGGCGACGCGGGGCTACATCACGCTGCTGCGCCGCAATTGGCACCTGCTGCCCTACGATCAGATGCTCCAGTTGCTGTCGATTAGCGAGGAGGAGCTGGCGTTTCGGCTGCGAGAGGACGACTTCTTGTACATCAAGCTCGGCTCGCTCAAGCCTGCCTGCCCGCCGGTGAAGTACAGCGAGCCGACGCCGGCGGCCCGCCAGCGGGCGGCTGAAATACGCGAGGTCGTCCAGCAGCGCTTCGGCGAGCTTCCCGCCGAGGAGGCAGAACCCCGCTTCGCATTTCTTGAAGCGTTCCGCCAGGGAGATGCCCCGCCGAACGAGTCGGCCCGTCCTGCGGCCGGCGAGGCGCCGCGATTCATCTACTCTTACTGCGGGATGTTCGGCGATCCGCTAGCCGATCCTCAGCTCGATCCGTATCCCGACGGGTTGCTGAGCCAACTGGCGGCGCGGGGCGTCAACGGCGTGTGGCTGCACACGGTGCTGCGGCAGCTCGCACCCGGGGCGCCGCACTTTCCGGAATTCGGCGCCGGCCACGAACAGCGCTTGGCGAACTTGCGCAGTCTCGTACAACGAGCCGATCAGTACGGCATTGACGTGTACCTGTACGTCAACGAGCCGCGGGCCATGCCGCATGACTTTTTTGAGCAACGCCCCGACATGGCGGGCGTGCGGTCGGGGGAGTTCACCGCGCTGTGCACCAGCGATCCGCGGGTCCGCCAGTGGCTGAGCGATTCGCTGGCCTACGTCTTCCGGGAGGTCCCCGGGCTGGGCGGCGTGTTCACGATCACGGCCTCGGAGAACCTCACCAATTGCGCTTCGCACGGCGGCCGTTCGGCGTGTTCGCGGTGTGCCGCCCGATCCGACGCGGAAATCATCGCCGAGGTCAACGCGGCGATTGCCGAAGGCGTACACCGCTCGGCGCCTCGCGCCAAGGCGATTGCCTACGACTGGGGTTGGAACGGCCACGGCGACGCTCGCAACGTCATCGACCGGACGCCGGCTTCCGTGTGGATCATGTCGGTGAGCGAGTGGGCGCTGCCAATCGAGCGCGGCGGCGTGCCCTCGGCGGTGGGCGAATATTCAATTTCGGCCGTGGGGCCGGGACCGCGGGCGTCGCTCCATTGGAAACACGCAAAGCAGCGCGGGCTCAAGACCATCGCCAAGGTGCAACTGAGCAATACCTGGGAACTGGCCTCGACGCCTTACCTGCCGGTGCTCGATTTGGTGGCCGAGCATTGCGCCCGCCTGGCCCAGGCGGACGTGGACGGCATGATGCTCAGTTGGAGCTTGGGCGGATATCCGTCGGCCAACCTCGAGCTGGCGGGCCTGCTGGCCGGCGACTCGGCGCCCGACGTCGAAGCCGCGCTGAACGCGGTCGCGACGCGCCATTTCGGCCCCGCGGCCGCGGCCGGCGTGCGCCGGGCGTGGTCGAAGTTCAGCGCCGCGTTCCGCAATTACCCGTATCATGGAGAGGTGCTTTACAACGCTCCCCAGCAAGTGGGGCCGGCCAACCTGCTCTACGCCGAGCCGACCGGATACTCGGCCACCATGGTTGGCCTGCCGTACGACGACCTCGATCGCTGGCGGGGGCCTTATCCCCGCGAGGTTTTCGCCCAGCAGTTCGAGAAGCTGGCTGACGAGTGGTCGCAAGGCCTCGTCGAATTGCGGTCCGTGCAGCCGTCGGTTCCGGCCGAATTGCGCGACGCCGCCCAAGCCGATTATCGCGTCGCCGAAGCCGCGCACATCCATTTCGCCAGCGTGGCCAAGCAGGCGCGGCTGGTCATGGCTCGCGACGCCCTGGCCTCGGCGCCGGCGGAGAAGCGCGGCGAGCTGCTTCAGGCGGCGGCTCGGCTGCTGGACGACGAAATCGAGCTGGCCCGGCGGCTGTACGAGCTGGCTTCGGCCGACTCGCGTTTGGGTTATGAAGCGTCGAACCACTACTTCTACGTTCCCCTGGACCTGGTGGAAAAGGTCGTCAACAGCGAGCACCTGAAGTCGCGGGCCGTGGCGGAAGCGGCCGCCGCCATTCGGAATTGACGGCTCGCCGCGCTCGAAGCGACGGCCGGCGCCGCGTGGAGCGAAACCCTCGATGGCAAGCGATCCCGTACTGGGTCTGACGCTCATTACCTTAGCGGGCATCGCGACGGCTTGCTTCTACGCGCCGTTCAAGCAAGTCCGCGGCTGGGCTTGGGAGACCTATTGGCTGGCGTTCGGCGTGACGAGCTGGGTCGTCGGCCCGTGGCTGGCCGCCTGGCTCACCGTGCCGCAGCTTGGCGAGGTCTTGTCCGATGCGCCGGGCCGGGCGCTGGCGATGAGCTTCATCTTCGGCGCCTTGTGGGGCGTCGGCAGTCTCACCAACGGCCTGGCGCTTCGCTACCTGGGCTTGTCGCTGGGCTGGGCCATTCCGCTGGGGCTGTGCGCGGCCTTGGGAACGCTACTGCCGCCGGCCGTATCCGGGGAGTTTCCTCAGCTTCTGCAAACGTCGTCCGGACGCATGACGCTGGTCAGCGTCGCCGTGGGGCTGGTCGGCATCGCCATCTGTGCGAAAGCCGGCTCGCTGAAGGACCGCGAATTGTCGATGCAGGCGAAGCGCGAGGCGATTAGTGAATTCAATCTGGGGCGAGGCCTGTGGCTGTCGGTCGTGGCCGGCGTGATGAGCGCGTGCATGGCGTTTGGCATCGCCGAGGGGAAGCCGATCGCCGCTGTAGCTATAGAGCACGGCGCCGCCGAAGTCTGGCAGAATACGCCGCTGTTCGCCGTGTTGCTGCTGGGCGGATTTGCCACCAACGCCGCCTGGTGCCTGGTGCTTGGCATACGACACCGCACGGCGCGACAGCTCGCCGAGGGACCGGCGCTGCGACTAAGCTTCAACTACCTGCTGTGCACGCTCGCCGGGGCGCTGTGGTACTTGCAATCGCTGTTCTACGGCATGGGCGAAACCAAGATGGGCCGCTACCGCTTCGCCGGGTGGTCGGTGCTGATGGCGTGCATCATCATCTTCAGCAACCTGTGGGGCCTGGCGTTTCGGGAATGGGCTGGCACGAGCCGCACGACCAGGACCTGGCTCGCCGCCGGACTGGCCGTGCTGGTGCTCTCGGCGCTGATGACCAGCTATGGCAGCTATCTGGCCACGTATGAATCCTATTGAAACAGCTCCAGCGCCGCGCCGACGGCGGCGTCCGTTATGAACGAACCGGTGCGGATCTGCGTGGCAGGCCTCGGCAACTTCGGCCGACTTCACGCTTTGACCGTGTCGCGACTGGCCGAGGCCCGCCTCGCCGGCATCGTCGAGCCGCGACAGGATGCGCTCGCTGCGGCGCGGGCTTGCTTTCCCGGCGTGCCGGCGTGGACGAGCGTCGACGCCGCCCTGGCCGAGTGCGACGCCGAGGCGTGGATCGTCGCCACGACGACCGCGTCGCACGTCGATGTCGCCCGCAGGCTGATGGCCGCCGGCCGGTTTGTGCTGTTGGAAAAGCCCATCGCCGGCAGCTTGCAACAGGCCGAAAGCCTCGCGCCGCTGGTGGCCGCCGATTCCCGCAATCTGATGGCCGGGCACATCGTGCTGTTCAACAGCGAGTTGGCGGGCCTGCTCGACGAGTGCCGGCGCCGCGGGCCGATCGCCTACATCGACTGCGTCCGGCACCGCCCGACGACGACCAAAAAGCTGTTCCCCGGCGAAAGCCCGTACCATTTGACGATGGTGCACGACCTGTACTGCGTGCTGGCGCTGATGAACCGCGCGGAACCGTCGCGGTTTGCGGCGCAGCGGCGCTACGATGCCGACGGCGCGTGCGATCTGGCGCTCGCTCAACTCGCCTGGCCGGATGGAACAGTCGCCTCGCTGGCCGCGTCGTTCCTCACGCCTGCGGGCATGCCTGGCGACGGCTTCGACCGCCTGGAGGTCTTCGGCCAAGGCTGGGCGGCCCGCATTCAGCCGAACCCCCGGCCGCTGGAAGTGTGGGACGACCGCGCCCGCTGGCCGGCGGCGCTGGAGATTCGCGCTACGCCCAGCGGCGCCAGCGGCATGTTGGCCGAGGAGCTGCGCACGTTCTGCCGCGTGGTGCGCGGCGGCGAGGCGCCGCCGGTCGGCGCCGCGTACCGCGACGCGCTCGCGGTGCTGCGTTGGCTCGATCGCCTGGAAGCGGCCGCTGGCGGCGCATCGCAGCCGCAGGTTTGACGATGCTCACCGAAGAAACAAGACGCCGGGATTTCCCCTCGCTCGACGGCCGTGCGTATCTCAACACGGCGGCCGAAGGGATTCCGCCGCGGCAAGTGGCCGATGCGCTCGCCCGGTACGCGCAAGATAAGCTGCTCGGGATGGACGGGCGACCGCGGCACGAAGCCCAGTGGCACGAGCTACGGCGGCTGGCAGGGGAAGCTTTCGGGCTGACGGCCGACGAAATCGGCGTTTGCTCTTGCTCGTCGGAGGCGTTCAATTTGGCCGCCATGGCCCTGCGGCTCGGCGAGGGTGACGAAGTCGTCATCAACGACCTCGACTTCCCGGCCGGCGCGACGCCCTGGCTGCAGCCCGATTGCCCGGCGACGGCGAAACTCTGGCGGGCCCGCGACGGCGCGCTGCGGTGCGAGGACTTGCGGCCGCTCCTGGGCCCTCGCACGCGACTGGTCTCGACGTCGCTGGTGAGTTTCTATAACGGGTTTCGATTGCCGCTGGCGGAGGTGATCGCGACCGTGCGGCGCGGCTCGGCGGCGCTAATCGCCCTGGATGTGACGCAGGCGCTGGGCCGAATCCCGCTAGAGCTCGATGGCATCGATCTGGTCGTCAGTTCCACGTACAAGTGGATGCTGGGGAGCCACGGCGGGTGCCTGGTCGGCGTGCCGAGCCGCCGCGCCGGCCAGTGGACCGTCTCCGCCGGCGGTTGGTTCAACCTCGAGAACCCGTTTGACGCCGACCGCTTTGAGCGCGCTCGGCCCAAGGCGGGGGCGGCGGGCTTTTCCGTCGGCATGCCGAACTATCCGGCCGTCTATGCCAACCGGGCCGGCCTGGCGTATGTGCTGGGCGTCTCGGTCGAGGCGATCGATCGGCATGCAGCGCCGCTGGTGCGGGCCTGCCTCGACGGCCTGCGCCGGATGCCCGTCGAGCTGCTTACGCCCAGCGCGGACGAGTCGTTGGCGGGCATTATCGCCTTCCGTCACCCGCGGGCCGCCGCTCTCTGGCAGCGGCTGCACGCGGACGGGGTCGATATCATGCACCATGCGGGTCGGCTGCGGGCATCGCTTCACGGTTACAACATGGCGGCCGACGTCGATCGCTTTCTCGCATCACTTGACGAGGCGCTGCGCCATGAATGATTCGCCCGCCGTCGTCGCGGAACATTCGATCCAGGGCGTCGTCGACGCGCATGTACACGTATGGACGACTGACGTCGCACGATTTCCGCTCGCGCCCGGCTGGAGCGAAAGCCAGATGCGTCCGCCGAGTTTTACGCCAGAGGAGCTGTTTCGGCATGCCAGGCCGGCAGGCGTCGAGCGGATCGTCCTTATTCAGATGGTGTTCTACGGGTTCGATAATTCGTACATGCTGGAGTGCATCAGCCGGCATCCAGGCGTGTTCTCCGGCGTGGCGCTAGTCGACGAGCACGGCGCCGACCCCGCGGGCGAAATGCGCCGCCTGAAGCTCTCTGGCGTGCGCGGCGTGCGGATCGCGCCGCCCCGCCGCGGCGACGCCGGCTGGCTCGAAGGCCCGGGCATGCGGGCCCTGTGGGCGGCGGCGGCCGACGAGCAGGTGGCCATGTGCCCGCTCGTCGATCCGGAGGACCTGCCGGCCGTAGAGCGGATGTGCCGACGGTTCCCGCAGACGCCGGTCGTCGTCGATCATTGCGCCCGCATAGGGGGCGACGGCCAATTTCGCGACGCCGACATCGCCTGGCTGTGCGGGCTGGCCCGGCATCGACATGTGTACGTGAAGCTCTCGGCGTTTTACTTCCTGGGGGCGAAGCAGCCGCCGTATGACGACGCTTTACCGCTGGTTCGCCGCCTGGTCGACGCCTACGGCTGCCAGCGGCTGATGTGGGGCAGCGACAGCCCGTTTCAAGTCGCGCCCCCGCACAATTACAGCGCGGCAGTGGAATTGATCCGCAACCGCCTCGACGGCGTATCGACCCTCGAACGCCAATGGCTGCTGAGCCGCACAGCCGAAAGCGTGTTCTTCGGCTGAAGGCGTCGATTCAGTTCCAACAGCACATACCCGCTCCGCTGCTCCAATGACGCCGCGATCATGACCTCTGCACTCCGTGAAGATGAGGCGGCCAGGCTGCTGGGCGACCTCGTCGCGCTGCGAACCGTCAACCCCATGGGCAGACCGTATCACGGCGGGGGGCCCGTCGAGCGGCCAGTGATCGAATACCTCGAACGATTGTTTGCGCCGTTTGCCGTCTCGTGCCGTCGCATCTCCGCCAGTCCGATTCACGAGAGCTTGCTGGTGTCGATTCCCGGTCGCACCGCCGGGCCCGCCGCCTTGCTCGAAGCCCACATCGACACGGTGCCGGCCGACGACTGGAGCGACACGGCCTTTACGCCCCGACGCGAAGGCGGCCGGATCATCGGCCGCGGCGCGTGCGACGATAAGGGATCGCTGGCCGCCATGACGCTCGCCCTGGCGGACCTGTTGCGATCGGGCCAACGGCCGGCGTCCCCCGTGTTGTTCCTGGCGGCCGGCGACGAGGAATACGGCCAGACCGGCATCAAGACGTTTTTGGCCGACCTGCCGACGCCCTTAGCATGGGCCGTTTTCGGCGAGCCGACCGGTTGCATCCCGGTGATTCAGCACAAAGGCGTCATTCGCTGGGACGTCAGCGTCGCCGGGCGGAGCGCCCATTCATCGCGCCCCGAACTGGGCCGCAACGCGATTCTGGACATGATGCGGCTCTGCGATCGACTGGCGGCGCATGAAGCCGCGCTCCGCGCTCGGCATACGAACCCGCTCACCGGCGGTCCGTCCATTACGGTGACGACGATCCAGGGCGGCCGCACGCGCAACATGGTGCCGGACCAGTGCACGGTTGCCGTGGACTTTCGCATCGCGCCGGGCATGGACGGGCGGCAAGCGCTGGAGGAACTGCAAGCGGCGATCACCTGGCCGGGGCTGAGCGTTTCTCACAGTCCGCCGCAGTGCCTGGCGCCGGCGCTGAACACCTCGCCAGACGATCCGCTGGTCGCGCGGGCGCTGGCCGCCTGCGAGCAACACCTGGGCCGGCCGGTGGCGGCGGCCGGGGCGCCGTATTGCAGCGACGCCGGCTGGATCCCCGCAGGAGCGCCCGCCCTGGTGTTGGGGCCCGGCGACATCGCCGACGCCCACGCCGTGGGCGAAAGCGTCGCAATCGCCGAGGTGATGCAGGCCGCCGCCATTTATCGGCAACTCGTCGACGGCTAATGCTGCGCTATAGCGGTTTCTCTGAGTACGAGATTTAGCCGGCCCGCTTGCGGGCCGAGCCGGGCGCCCGCGGCTGCTAAATGCGCTAGTCGAAAACACGACTGCGACGGAACACTAAAGCACAACTGGCGTCCGCATCACGGAGGTATGGTCAGGGCACAGCTCGATGCTCGCCAGCCTCGCCGACTGTGAAGCAGCGCATGGCCGTTATCTCGGCGGAGTTCCTGCTGGCGGAGATGCGCTCGTTAGCAAACCTGGACTATGTCGACGTCGGACTGCGCGGCTGGCCGGCTGCTCGAAAACCAAGTCCAGCTCGCATTATTGGCCGTTCCAGGGACGCTGGCGCGGGCTGCACATGTCTTCCATTACCCGGTGAGTCGCCGTCAGGTCGATCAATTCCGCCACGCTGCGGACCTGGAGTTTGCGCATGATCGACGCGCGGCGCATCTCCACGGCTCGCTCGGTGAGACCGAGCCGGGCGGCAATCGCCTTGTTCGTGTCCCCGCGACGGATGTACTCGAGCGTTTCGCGTTGCCGTGCGGTGAGTCGTCCGACGCGCTTGGCCAGGTCGGCGTACTTCGCTTCTTGCCGCCGCCACCACGCATCCAGCTCCAGCGCGGTTCGCAGCCGACCGACCAAAACGTCCTGGTCACAAGGCGTCGGCAAGAAGTCGATGGCGCCTAACCTCATGGCCGCCACCGCGACGCTCACCTTGGGCTCGGCGCAGGTAAAGATGACCGGCAGCCGCTTGCCTTCGCTAAGCAACTGCTGGTACAGGCTCACCCCCGACTGTGGCCCCGCGCCGACGTCGGCTATCAAGCACCCCGCCATGTCCGCGCGATAGAAGCGATGGAACGCGGCCGGCGCGGCGAAGGTTCGGACGTGGAAGCAGCGCTGCGCCAAGGTCGCGCCGAGCGACTCCCGGCGGTGGCGATCGTCGTCGAGGACGAACACCGTGGGACCGTCGGCGACGCTCATCGACGAACAGCCCGCTGCACGATGGGAATCTCGCAGCTCGTCGAGCGCCGCGCCATGTCGCGGCATTCTCGGTCGCTGCCCCGCGCGGCGCTCAATGGCCGGAGATGGTGGTCGAGCATGACGGCTTCTTGCGTTGGAGGCTTTACCGAGCGGCCCTTGCTGGCGCTTGCGGGCTCGAAGGTGCTACAGAAAACGCCGTTCCAAATACGGTTGGGAACGCGCCGCGTGCGGCGCGATCCGGCAAAACGCGAGAACTGCACGATTTGGCGCCTGCGCGAAAGGACAGTCGCGCAGCCCCGGCGCCTAAGTCCTAGGCGCTTGCTGCATCAAAGCTCGGCAGGGTCGGCTGCCGCGCCGTGGGCCATCCGTCGGCTTTCCTTCGGATACCCGAAGAACCTCGCGGACCGACGCTCGCCAGGCGCGGCCGTTGCTTAACGCGATGGCCGTCGCCTTACGGGCATGCGGCGCCGATTCGATGACTCGACGGCCACCGCACGCCGCTTTCCCCGCGGAGTTGGAGATTCGATGTCGTCCGATGGCAAAGCGCAAAGCATTCGGCTTGCCGACGTCACGTCGCCGCCGATGCGGGCGTTCCACATGGCGTGGGTCGCCTTCTTTGTGTGTTTCTTCGCGTGGTTCGGCGTCGCGCCGCTGATGGGCGTGGTTCGTGACGAACTTCAACTTACGAAGGACCAGGTGGGTTGGTGCCTCATCGGTTCGGTGGGGGCGACGATTCTCGCCCGGCTCGCCGCCGGCTGGCTGTGCGACCGCATCGGTCCGCGACTTACGTTCTCCGGGCTGCTGGTGCTCGGGGCGCTGCCGGTCATGGGAATCGGGCTGGCCCGCGATTTTCCCGCGTTCCTGACGTTTCGCGTTCTCATCGGCGCCATCGGGGCGTCGTTCGTCGTGACGCAGTATCACACCTCGCGGATGTTCGCCGCCAACTGCGTGGGGACGGCCAATGCGATGGCCGCCGGCTGGGGCAATCTGGGCGGCGGAGTGGCCCAACTGGCGATGCCGCTGTTGTTCGGCGCCATGGTCGGCCTCGCGGGGCTGAGCGAATCGGCTAGTTGGCGGTGCTCGATGGCGCTGGTCGGCGCCGTGTGCGCGCTGACCGGCGTCGCCTACTACTTCCTGACGCAGGACACGCCGCATGGCAATTACCGAGAGCTAAGAGCCGCGGGGCGTTTGCCGCAGGCCGCGGCCGGCGGCTTCGCCGAGGCGATCCGCGACCGACGCGTGTGGGCCCTGTTTCTGATCTACGGGGCCAGCTTCGGCATGGAGCTGACGATCGACAACATCGCCGTGCTCTATTTCCTCGACTACTTCGATTATTTCCGGCAGCTTGCTCCGGAAGCGGCGCTGCGTCGGGCGGGATTGATCGCCGCGGCGTTCGGCGGGATGAACCTGTTCGCCCGCGCCGCCGGCGGGTGGGTCGCCGATCGCTGCGGCAACCGCTGGGGCTTGAGCGGCCGGGTCCACTGGCTGTTCGTCGCCCTGTTCGGCGAGGGAGTGGGCCTGATGATGTTCTCGCAAGCCACGACGCTCGCGGTCGCTATCCCGCTGATGGTCGTCTTCGCGATGTTCGTGAAGATGTGCAACGGCGCGACCTACGCCGTCGTACCGTTCATCAATCCCTGCGCCTTAGGCGCGGTAAGCGCCATCGTCGGCGCCGGAGGCAACGTCGGCGCCGTGGCGCTCGGCTTTTTGTTCGCGAGCGACTCCTGGGATTGGCGGGCGGCGCTGTTCATCGCCGGCGCCGCGGTCACCTGCATCTCGTTCGCCAGTTTCGCGGTGATCGCCCGGCGAGAGCCGGCGACCGCCCCCTCGCCGGTAGGCGCTCCGCACGAACTGGCCGGCGCCGTGTGACGCCCGCCGCCCCTCGGCTGTAAACCACCCACGGTCGCTCCCGCGCTGGAATCGCCATGAACGCTGTTACGCCCCCATTCGGCCGCCGCACCGTTGTCGTCATTGGCAACGGCATGGCGGGCCAGCGGTTCTGCGAGCGGTTGATCGAGTTCGATCGGCAGCGCCGTTACCGCATCGTCGCCTTCTGCGAAGAGCCGCGCTCGGCGTACGACCGCGTGGGCCTGACGACGTTTTTCGCCCATCGCGACGCGGAAAAGCTGTTGCTCGCCCGGCGGGAATGGTACGTCGAAAACGGCGTCGAGCTCCATGTCGGCGACCGTGCCAACCGCCTCGACCTGCGGCAGCGCGTCGTTCGCTCCGATCGCGGCGTTGAAATCGGCTACGACCACGTCGTGCTCGCCACAGGATCCTATCCGTTTGTGCCCCCCGTTCCGGGCGTCGACAAGACGGGCGTGTTCGTTTACCGCACGATTGAAGACTTGGAGAACATCATTCGTTTCGCGGGCCAATCGAAGCGGTGCGCGGTCTTAGGCGGCGGGCTGCTGGGCCTCGAAGCAGCCAAAGCGGCATTCGACCTCGGCTTGGAAACCCACGTGATCGAGTTCGCCCCGCGCCTCATGCCGCGGCAAATCGACGACCAAGGGTCGCGCATCCTCGTGCGGAAGATCGAGTCGCTCGGCGTTCACGTCCATCTGAACAAAGCCGCCAAGGCGATTCACGGATCGACGCGCGTGGAGCGACTAGAGTTCGCCGACGGCGACTCGATCGCGACCGACATGGTGATCGTTTCCACCGGCATCCGGCCTCGCGACGAGTTGGCGCGGCAGGCCGGCCTGGCAGTCGGCGAGCGGGGCGGCATCGCCGTCAACGACCGCCTCGAAACCTCCGATCCGCGCGTCTTTGCGATCGGCGAGTGCGCCCTGCACAGCGGCATGGTGTACGGCCTCGTGGCGCCGGGGTACGAGATGGCCGAGATCGTCGCTGCTAACCTGACCGGCGCCGACCGGCGGTTCGCCGGCGCCGATCTGTCCACGAAGCTGAAGCTCATGGGCGTCGACGTCGCCAGCTTCGGCGCGTACGAAACGACCGCCGACGAGGCCACGCCGCTGGTCTTGGAAGACCCCTTGGCGGGCGTGTACAAGAAGCTCTTGTTCTCGCCCGACGGTGCGCGCCTGCTGGGGGGCGTCCTGGTGGGCGATGCCTCGGACTATGCGCGGCTGTCGGCCTTTGCCAAGAGCGGCGGCCCCATCCCCTGCCAGCCGCACGAGTTGCTGCTGGGCCCGGGCCGCGCGGCCGCGCAGAGCGGCCTCGACGGGCTGCCGGACGCGGCGCAGGTTTGCTCGTGCAACAACGTCAGCAAGCAGGCGATTTGCGCTTCGATTCGCGACGAGGGCGCCGAAACGATCGACGCCGTCAAACGTTGCACGCGGGCCGGCACTGGCTGCGGCGGTTGCCTGCCGTTGGTGGCGGATGTGCTGTCGGCCGAGCTGAAAAAGGCGGGCAAAGCGGTAGTCCAGCATCTTTGCGAGCACTTCGCCTACTCGCGCACCGAGCTGCTGGCGATCATCAGGGCGAAAGAGCTGCGGACGTTCGACGCCGTGCTCGCGCACGCCGGCCAGGGCCTCGGCTGCGAAGTGTGCAAGCCGACCGTGGCGTCCATACTGGCGAGCCTGTGGGCCGAGGACATTCTCTCCGAGCAGCACGCCACGCTGCAGGACACGAACGACCGCTTCCTGGCCAACCTGCAGCGCGGCGGCACGTACTCGGTCGTGCCGCGGATTCCCGGCGGCGAGATCACGCCGGAGAAGCTGGCCGTCATCGCCCGCGTCGCCAAGAAGCATCGCCTGTACGTGAAGATCACCGGCGGGCAGCGGATCGACCTGTTCGGCGCGCCCGTCGAAAAGCTGCCCGAAATCTGGGACGAGCTGGTGGAGGCGGGTTTCGAGAGCGGCCACGCCTACGGCAAAGCGGTGCGGACCGTCAAAAGCTGCGTCGGCTCGACCTGGTGCCGTTACGGCGTGCAGGATTCCGTCGGCTTGGCCATCCGCGTCGAGAACCGCTACAAGGGGATCCGGGCGCCCCACAAGATCAAGCTGGCCGTCTCGGGCTGCGTCCGCGAGTGCGCCGAGGCGCAGAGCAAAGACGTGGGCCTGATCGCCACGGAACAAGGGTACAACCTGTACGTCGGCGGCAACGGCGGCGCGAAACCGCGCCACGCCGAGCTGCTCGCCGCCGATCTCGACGAGAAGACGGCGCTTCGCTACATCGACCGGTTCTTGATGTACTACATCATGACCGCCGACCGGCTGACGCGGACCTCGGTGTGGATCGAGAAGCTGGAAGGCGGCCTCGACCACGTCCGCGACGTGGTGGTGCGCGACAAGCTGGGCATCGCCGCCGAACTGGACGCCGCCATGCAGCGGCTGGTCGATGCCTACCAATGCGAGTGGGCGGCCGTCGTCCGCGATCCGCAGAAGCGGAACTGGTTTCGCCAATTCGTCAACACCGACGAAACCGAACCCGGCATCGAGATCGTCCACGAGCGCGGCCAATGCCGCCCTGCCGATTGGCCCAGCGAATTGGTTTCGCTCGAACAGTTCCGCTTGCACGATGGCCGCACGCTGGGCGAGCACCAGCGCAATGGCGACGACCAGCGGCAGTGGGTCGCCGTCGGCCAGACCGGCGATTTCCCGCGCGACGGCGGCGCCACGATCAAATACGGCAAATCCCAAATCGCCGTGTTCAACCTGGCCAGCCGCGGCCAATGGTACGCCACGCAGAACATGTGCCCTCATCGCAAGGCGTTCGTGCTGTCGCGGGGCATCGTGGGCGACGCGGCCGGCGAACCCAAAGTGGCCTGTCCGCTCCACAAGAAGACGTTTTCGCTCGCCAGCGGCCAGTCGCTGCAAGGCGAAGAGTACCGCATTCGCACATTTCCGGTCCGCGTTGAAGACGACACGGTGCTCGTGAAGCTGCCGCCGGAAGAAGAACTTGACGAACTGCTGGCGACCGAGGTCGGCTGCCGGCTGGCGACTTCGTGCCTGTCCCCCGTCGCGGCCAGCCCGGGCGTTGCTTGCGAAGTTGCCAGCGCCTAACCCATGGAACAGCGGCCCGTGGACGACCTCGCCGACGCCGGCTTCGACCGCCCTGGCTTCGTGAGCCAATCTGGCGACGGCGGCGAGCGCGGGACTTGCGCGGTCGTCGCGCCCTCGGCGGCGGCCGCGGATCCGTCCTGCGGCGACGCTGCCCAAGAAGGGGGGCTGCTGGCGGAGTTGCTGGGGCGAGCTGCGTCGCTGTCGGCCGTGGACCTGTTCAGCCAATGGCACAACGGCGCCGGCGATCGACTGGGGCGAACGCCGAGCTGGTCGCGGTATAGCTCGCTGCTTCCCGCCGCGCCGCCCGGCGAGGGAGAGCAGTACGGCTTTGAAGTCGATCTGGATCGGTGCAGCGGTTGCAAGGCGTGCGTCGTCGCCTGCCACACGCTCAACGGCCTCGACGAAGCGGAAACCTGGCGCGACGTGGGCCTGCTGGTCGGCGGCTCGCGCACCGCGCCGGTCATGCAACACGTGACCGCCGCGTGCCACCATTGCCTGCAGCCTGCCTGCATGACCGCCTGCCCGGTCAACGCTTATGAAAAGGATCCAGTCACCGGCATTGTCAAGCACCTGGACGACCAGTGTTTCGGTTGCCAGTACTGCACGATGGCCTGTCCCTACGACGTGCCGAAGTACTCGGCCGGCAAGGGGATCGTCCGCAAGTGCGACATGTGCTCGGCGCGGCTGGCCGTGGGCGAGCCCCCGGCGTGCGTGCAGGCCTGCCCCCACGAGGCGATCGCCATCCGCGTGGTGAACCAGCGGCAACTCGCCGAGGACGCCGAGGCGGCCCTCTTTCTGCCGGCGGCGCCCGACCCGCAACTGACGCTCCCGGCCACGGCGTACAAAACCCGCCGCGCCTTCCCCCGTAATCTGTTGCCTGCCGATTATTACCGCGTCCATTCCCAGCACGCGCACTGGCCGCTGGTGATCATGCTCGTGCTGACGCAGCTTTCGGTAGGCGCCTTTGTCGCCGGTTGGATCGCGGACCTCTGGACGGCCGACGTCCAGGAGCACGCGCTGCGGCCGTTGTATGCGGCCAGCGCGTTGGCCTTCGGGCTGCTGGCGCTGGCGGCGAGCCTGTTTCACCTCGGCCGTCCGCAGTACGCCTACCGTGCCGTGCTGGGGATCAAGCATTCATGGCTGAGCCGCGAGATCGTCGCCTTCGGGTTATTCGCCCTGTTGGCCGTAGCCTATGCCGCCGCGGTCGCGGCCGCACAGGAGACGGCCTGGCTCGGCTCCCTGGCGGGCCGCCTCGCCCGTTGGACCGAGCCGCTTCGCCTGGGGGTCACTGTCTTCGGCGCCGTGGGGGTCGCGTGCTCGGCGATGATTTACATCGTTACTCGCCGCGAGTGCTGGAGCGGCCTGCGCGTGGCCCTGCGGTTCGTCCTCACGGCAGCCATTCTCGGCGTCGCCGCCTATTGGCTCAGCGTCCTGCTGGCGACGGCGGCCAGCCCCGCGCCGCAACTGACGGCTATCGTCCGCCGGCAAGGGCCCGCCCACTGCCGGCTGCTGATTGCGCTGGCGGCCTTCAAGCTCGCGTGGGAGGCGGCGATCTTTCGGCACTTGCTGTCGCTGCGGATGACGCCCCTGCGGCGCTCGGCGATGCTGCTGGGCGGCGAGCTCGCCAGCACCACGCTGGCCCGCTTCGCCCTGAGCCTGCTGGGCGGAATCGTCATGCCCGCCCTGTTGCTGCACTGGCTGCAAAAGCCGTTCGTCGATGTGGCGCCCTTTGTCACGACGACCGGCATGCTGTTCGTCGCTTGCCTCGCCGGCGAGCTGCTCGAGCGGCGCCTGTTCTTCGCCGCCTGCGCCGCGCCCCGCATGCCCGGAGGTATTCGTTGATGTTCCGCATGCCCCGGCTTGTTCAGCACAATGGCCCGCTGACGCAGCAATTGCAGCTCGTCTCCGGGCAGCCGGGCCTCGGCCTGGCGCCGGCCGCGCTCCACGCCGACGCGACGGCCAGCTCGGTATGCGGCTACTGCTCAACCGGATGCAGCCTCGACGTTCGCCTGCGAGGCGACCGCGCCGTGGGCGTCACGCCCGCCGGCGATTACCCGGTGAACCTCGGCATGGCCTGCCCGAAGGGGTGGGAAGCGCTCCGCGTCCTCGACGCCGCCGACCGGGCCACGACGCCGCTGCTGCGGGATGACGCCGGCCGTTTGCGGCCCGTCAGTTGGGACGCCGCGATGCGGGCGTTCGTCAGCCGCATGCAGGGTATCCAGGCGGTCCACGGGCCCCATTCGATCGCCTTCCTCAGCACCGGCCAGATCGTCAGCGAAGAAATGGCGCTGCTGGGCGCGCTGGCCAAGTTCGGCATGGGAATGCTCCACGGCGATGGCAACACCCGCCAGTGTATGGCGACGGCTGTCGTCGCCTACAAGCAGGCGTTCGGGTTCGACGCCCCGCCGTACACGTACGCCGACTTCGAAGAGTCGGACGTCATCGTCCTGGTGGGCAGCAATCTGTGCATCACGCACCCGATTCTCTGGCAGCGCGTCATGCGCAATCCGCATCGGCCGGAGATCATCGTGATCGACCCGCGCCTCACCGAAACGGCGATGGCCGCCACGCAGCACGTGCCGCTCCACCCGAAATCGGACCTGGCGCTCTTGTACGGCGTGGCCCGCGAGCTGGCGATTCGCGGCTGGATCGATCGGCAGTTTCTCGACGCCCACACCAGCGGCTTCGACGAGTTCGCCGCGTTTGTCGAAGAGTTCACGCCGCAGCGCGTGGCCGCCGAGACGCACTTGCCGGTCGACGCGGTCGAAAAGCTGGCGGCCGTCATTCACGCCGGCCAGCGGGTTTCCTTCTGGTGGACCATGGGCGTCAACCAAAGCCATCAGGCGGTACGCACGGCGCAGGCGATCATCAACCTGGCCCTGATGACCGGCAATATCGGCCGCCCCGGCACGGGGGCGAACTCGATTACCGGCCAGTGCAACGCCATGGGCTCGCGGCTGTTCAGCAACACGACCAATCTGCTGGGCGGTCGCGATTTCGCCGACGCCGCCGATCGTCGCCGCGTCGCCGACGTTCTGGGCATCGACGAAGCCGCCATCCCGCGGCAGCCGAGTTGGCCCTACCACCGCATCATCGAGGGCATTCTCCGTCGCGAAATCCGCGGGCTGTGGGTGATCGCGACCAATCCGGCCCACTCCTGGATCAATCAGAACACAACCCGCGACGTGCTCCAGCGGCTGGAGTTCCTCGTGGTTCAAGACATGTACGCCTCGACGGAAACGGCCCGCCTGGCCGACCTGGTGCTGCCGGCGGCCGGCTGGGGCGAAAAAGAAGGGACGTTCATCAACTCCGAGCGCCGCGTCGGCTTCACGGCCAAGGTACGCCGCCCGCCAGGCGACGCGCTGGCCGATTTCGACGTGTTTCGCCTGGTGGCCGACTACTGGGGATGCGGCGAGATGTTTCGCCGCTGGCGCTCGCCCGCGGCGGCCTTCGAACTTCTCCAGCGGCTCAGCGAGGGCCAACCCTGCGATATCACGGGCATCGCCGGCTATGAGATGCTGCGTCGCGAGGGGGGCGTCCAGTGGCCGGCGCCAGCCGATCGGCCGCGGCAGTCGCGCGAGCGGCGGCTGTTTGAAGACGGCCGCTTCTATCATCCCGACGGTCGCGCCCGGTTCCTCTTTGAAGCTCCCAAGCCATTGCCCGAACGGACCACTGCTGCGTATCCGTGCCTGCTGCTTACCGGCCGCGGTTCGGTCGCGCAGTGGCACACGCAGACCCGTACGGCGAAGTCCGCCGTCCTTCGCAAGCTCTATCCGGCGGAGCTTTACGTGGAGATCAGCCCTCACGACGCCGCCGCGCTGGGGCTGCGAACTGGCGACATGGCCCGCGTCGTTTCCCAGCGGGGCGAACTGCTGGCCCGCGTCTTCGCCACGCCAGGCGTACAGCCGGGACAGGCGTTTCTTCCCATGCACTACGAAGCCACGAACCGGCTCACCGATCCGGCGTTCGACCCTTACTCGCACCAGCCGGCGTACAAATCCTGCGCCGTGCGCATCGAACGCGCGCCCTGAAAGGGCGCAGCACGGGCCAATCCCACCCGCCGCGGCGCCACGTGCCAGGCATCGCATACCGCGACGCCGGCGCGCTGACCCGACCTGTCGACCTACGCCTGTGACGAGCGACGCCGAGCCGTTACCTGCTCAGCCGCGGCCCAACGAGCCGCCGGGGCGGCGCAGCAGCAGCAGCAGCTTAAGGGATTTGGCTTCTTGTAGGCGAACCCGGCTGGTAGTGTCCTGGTTCAGCGTGAAATGGGGTTTTCGCGGCGAGTCGTTAGCGGGTTAAAGGGTCGTTAAGGGCTCAGGCTGCTGGGGGCTGTGGAGCGGCTGTCGCCGCGGGGACGTTAGTTGCGTTCACGCAGACCAGGGGGCTCATTGCCGCCCCTGAACCCCGCTAGCCTCTTCTGCTGTTTGTGAAAAGGAGCCCGGAACGAAATCGTTGAAGTCTCTCACAAAATCAGCCCCAGCGAATTCCACTTGAGCTGCGAGCCAAGACAGTCATGAGCTTCGTGGAGAGGGCCGAGTTTATGGCGGAGGACTGCACAAAATCGAACCGCGCGAACTTGGCCGCATCTCCGGTATACCCTTCATCGAGCGCTGGCCGGAACTTAAGGCCAGCGTCCGAAGCGAAATGACGGCCAATCTTTTTGACTAAGGCGCCCAGGCGAGACGCCTAAGCCCAGCTAGACATGCCTGCGACGCTAAGCGATGCGACCGCAAACCCAGCCATGCGGAAGCGGAGGGCATGGGACTCGAACCCACAACCGGTTTCCCGGCACCTGAATTCCAATCAGGCCGCTAGCCATTCGCTTACCCTCCGGAGAACGTTCGCTCGGCGATCGACGGATACTCCGCAATCGCTCGAAGCACCTCAATCATAGAGCGCCGCGGGCGGGGTGCAATTGCCGTTGCAGCGACAGGCGCAAAGCGGGCCGCTAAGCGGCATGCTGCTCGGCCGCCAGTCAATCGAGCGTGTTGGCGCCTTGGATCAGCATCACGAACTCGGCGTTCGACTTGAACTTGCCGAGCCGGCTGGTGAGCTGTTCCATCGCATCGACGTGGTGCATCGAGGACAGGGTTCGACGGAGCATCGTCGTGGCATGCAGCATCTCGGGCGGCAGCAGTTTTTCTTCGCGTCGCGTGCCGGACTGCTCGATGTCGATCGCCGGCCAGATGCGGCGATCGGCCAGCTTGCGGTCGAGGACCAGTTCCATGTTGCCGGTCCCTTTGAACTCCTGGAAGATCAGCTCATCCATGCGGCTGCCGGTGTCAATGAGTGCCGTGCCGCAGATGGTGAGCGAACCGCCTTCCTCGAAGGCCCGCGCGGTGGCGAACAGCTTCTTGGGAATGTCCATCGCCTTGATGTCGACGCCGCCGGACATCGTGCGGCCGGTGTTGCCGACCCACTTGTTGAAGGCGCGGGCCAGCCGGGTGATGGAGTCCAGCAGCAGGAACACGTCCTTGCCCATTTCGGCCAGTCGCTGCGCGCGGGCGACGGTAAGCTGCGCTAGCCGCACGTGGCTTTCGACGTCGCGGTCGAGGCTGCTGGCGAAGACTTCGCCGTTGACGTTGCGGCGCATGTCGGTGACTTCTTCCGGCCGCTCGTCGATGAGCAGCACCATGACGGTCACCTGGGGATAATTCTTCGAGATGGCCTGGCTGACGTGCTGCATGAGCACCGTCTTGCCGGTGCGGGGCGGAGCGACGATCAGGGCCCGCTGCCCCTTGCCCAGCGGCGTCAGCAGGTCCATTACCCGCGTGCTCAGCGGCTGCGGGCCGGTTTCCAGGCGGAGCCACTCCTCGGGGTTAATGGGCGTAAGCTGGTCGAAGGACTTGACCTTGACGTAGTCGTCGGGGGCGAGCCCGTCGACGTCGAGGATTTCGCGCAAGCGCGGCCCCTGCTGTTTGCGATGGTGCTGCACCATGCCGCTGATGAGCACGCCTTCGCGGAGGCCGTACTTTTCGATCATCGTGCCGGGGACGAAGGGATCGGTCCGCTCGCGGTTAAAGTTCGTCGAGGGATCGCGGAGGAACCCGTAGCCGTTGGGGTGCATTTCCAGCACGCCGGAGCCTGGGGTCAGCGGCAGGAAATCGCCGTTGCTTTCGGCGGGCTCGTACTCGCGGCGCTGGTCGTAGAACCCGCGGCGGCGCTGCTGGTTGCGGCCTCCCGGCCCGCCTCCCAAGCGGTTGCCCACGTTTCGATTGTTCTGATTGTTCCGGCCGCGGAATCTACCGCCGGCGCGTTGCTTCTTCTTTCCCATGCGCCCACTAACCTTGAAATCCAACGAGATACCGCCCGCACCGCTAAAAAGCGCGTCTTGGGCGGCGCAAATCCAACGCCTTCATGGCGAACGTGTCTCACAACGGCTGGCGGCGCTCGTTCCGCGCCGCGCTATGCAGCCAGTTTCAGAGCAGCGTGCAGGGCGGTCCCTCGCGCTCGGTCGAACGGCTCGGTGCACTTCTCCTCGTGCTCGCGGCGTGGCGAAAACTTCCGCCGCCGCCTTCGGCTACCAGGCTCAAGGCCGCCGCGGCAAGCGCTGCCAACGATACGGCCCGTGGCCCCGACGGGTCGTGCCCGCGAAGCTGTCGGCGCGCTCGCGCCCAGAAAGCCTCGCTAGCCTGTGCGACCATCGCAAGCCACAGATCAAATACGCTCAGACGCGGCGCGCCATCGGCCGCTACGACTCGCCAGGGAAGGGAAAGTCTGCCCGCTGCAACGAGCGCCTGAAAGGATCCGCCAGGCCAGGTTTGGCTACCGCCAGCGGCCTAGCGGCGCTGACTCGTGCCACGTCGCCCCGCCACCGGCGCTGTTTGCAGGCCCACCGCCCTTGTGGTGCAAACCCCGCGCCACCCGGCGAGCGACCCATCCCCGAATCCCTGAAGCGCCTAACAAGCTGACGCTTACCGGGAGAGAGCCAAAGCTGGCTTTCAAGAGCCTGCCAACTGCCAGCAGGTTTCTGAACTACGCGTTAATATTAGTCACCAGCCGGTAGTTGTCAACAGGAATGTGGGGCGCACGCAGCGGGTCCACCGCTAGCAAGCGGGGCGGGGCCGCAGCGCTTGCCGGTCTGGGACCCTCCAAACCGATCGCATCCCCGTATGCGGAATCTTGGTCAATCGTACACGATGCAACGAATTGCCATAAATGCATTGTATGAAATGGTTTACGTATCTCGTCCGGCGGCCAATGGAGAACCCGCCGAGCGCAGGCTCGGCGTAATGCGAAAGCTTAAACCAAAGCTCACACTCCCCCGCTGCCGATAAAGCGGGTACCGGCGGCAGACGGCTCGTGACGGCGCGGGCTGTTACGCGCTTTTCTTCGTTCTCTTAGCCTTGCGGATGGATTCGCTATGTGCAGCCGAACGCTTTTACGCAGTCTCTACGCTGTCGCCCTCCTGACCGGACATTGCACGGCCGCCGAGAGCGATACTTCCGGCATCGCCTGGCGGACCAACCTCGACGCGGCGCGGCTGGAGGCCGCCCAGACCGGGCGGCTATTGCTGCTGCATTTCACGACCAAGTCGTGCGGTCCCTGCCGCATGCTCGACAAGCAGGTGTTCAATCAGCCGCAAGTCGGCAAAGCGGTGGAGCAGGACTTCGTCCCGGTGCGAATCGACGCGAACGCCTCGCCCGCCATCGCCCGGATGTACAAGGTCGAAGAGGTCCCCAAGGAGATCATCACCACGTCCGACGGCAATCCCGTTTTCACGCCGCAGATTCCCAATGCGGCCGAGCACTACGTCGCCCAGTTGCAGAACCTGGCGCGGCATTTTCGCCAGACGACCGGCCCAGCGGCCGCAGCGGCGGGAAGCGCTGCGGTGAACCCGGCGTACGCGGCGTTGCCGGTTTCGCGGCCAGCCAATCCGCTGGCAGCCAGCGGTAGCCCAGCGGGCGGGTCCGCAGCCGCTCAACAGCCGGCGCCCGCGACGAGCGCGCCGACGCAGCAACCGATGCCGCAGGCGCAGTCTAATCCCTTTGTAGCAACGGGCGACGCCGCGCGCTACGGTCAGGCCCCCAGCGTCTACAGCTCGGCGACGCAGGCGGGTCCCGGCCCGGCAGCGGCGCCAGCCGCGCCGGCGGTGAGCCAGCAAGTCGTCGCCGCTCCTCCGGCCGCAACGCCCGCGGCGGCGCCAACTGCGAACACGGCCGAGCCAGTCGCCTCGCCGCCGGCAGTCGCGGTACAAGCCGCCTGCCCGGCGCCGGCGTCGGTTGCCGGCGCTGCAGCGAGTACGGTTGGCGCGCCGGCGCCAGCGTCGAGCGCCGCTTCAGGCGCCGCAGCGGTCGCGGCCGCGCAAGCCCCGGTGGCTGCCGCCGAGACGGCGCTGGCCGGGTCGGCGACGGCAAGCGCACCGGCCGCCGCTCCGCAGCCGCGCAAGATCGAACTACCCGCCGGATCGCCGCCGCTGGGCTTTGAGGGGTATTGCCCGGTGACGCTCAAGACGCTCAAGCGGTGGAGCCTGGGCGATGTGCAGTACGGCGTGATTCACCGCGGCCGGACGTACTTGTTCATCGGCGCCGCCGAGCGCGACCAGTTCCTCGCCGATCCGGACTCCTACAGCCCCGTGTTCGCGGGGATGGATCCGGTGCTGCTGATCGACCGGCAGGAGTCGGTCGAAGGCAATCGCCGGTTCGGCTACGAGTACGGCGGCGCGTTCTACTTGTTCTCCAGCAAGGAGACGATGCAGCGGTTCGCCGCGACGCCGCAGGCCTACGCCGCGGGGGTGCGGCAAGCCATGCTCCGCATCGACGGCGCCAATGCTCCGTTGCGGCGGTAAGCGATGCACACGCCGCCGCGGCCCCGAGCCGCGTTATTGGTTCTTGAGCGTTCGCTGCAATTGAATGACGCGGGCCCGCACTTCTTCCATGTTCGGGTTGAGTCGCAGGGCGCGGCGGAACGCTTCCAAGGCGGCCACCAGGTTGTGCTGCGTCTCGTAGGCCTGCCCCATGACGGACGCGGCCTGGAAGTGGTAGGGGTTGATCTCCAGCGCCTGGTGGCAATCGCGCGTCGCCGCCTCGTACTGCCCGAGGTGAAAGAACGCCTTGCCGCGCTGGTACCAGCTCTGGGCGATCCAGGGCGCGTCCTGGATGATCTTGCCGGCCAGTTGCGAGGCGCGGTCATAGTCGCCGCGATCAAGCTGTTCTTCGACAGCGCCCAGCCGACGCTGGTGAATCGCCAGGCCGACGCGCGGCCAGATCAGCGCAATGGCGCTCTCGGCGAGCACCCGCACGCCGCGATCGAGATCCACCAGCGCCCGGCCCAGTACATGGTTGGACTGGTAGTCGCTCAGCCGGCCTAACGCCAGCACGGCCGCGCGGCGGGCCATGCGTTCGCCGTTGAGCGCCAGCCGCTCCAGCGTGCCGACGTAGTAACGGTTCGAGACGTGCCGGAGAAACGCCGAGAGGTTGTTGTCGTCGAGGAACTGGTCGTAGTACTCGACTAGCAACGGATCGTGGCGATGACGTTCACTCATGATCAGTTCCGTTGCCAAACGCGGCGTTGGGGAGAAGCGTCTCGGCCGCGGCGGGCGACGCCCTCGATCACCCGCGCTAGCGCGCCGAATCCTGTACAACTAATGCTGAGTGTAATTGCCTGCGCCGTTCTCTCAACGAAAATGCAGAAAAGACGCAAAAGCCCCCAAAGGGCCCTTGACACCCGCCGCTGCCGGCGACGTAGCCGGCGCGTTCCCCTGGCCGGCCGGGGCGGGCTGTGCAGGCCGCCGCGACCGAGCAAATGACGCCGTCCACCCGGAGCCGATCCTTGCCTCGTGCCTCCCGATCGCTGTCGCTCGCGGCGGCCAGCCTCGCTTGGTTGGCGATGGGCCGCAGCTACGCCCATGCGCGCAGCGCCGCCGAAGCGGCGCTCGACGGTGCGCTACAGCGAACAGCGACGGTTTCCTGGCAGAACCAAGAGCTCGCCGCGGCACTGGCGCGAATCGCCGCCAGCGGCGGCGTCGCCGTCTGGCTCGATCGACGCGTGGACCCCAACGCAGCCGTCAGCCTTCGAGCCGACGATCAGCGCCTGCGCGACGTCCTCGAGCAACTCGCCGCTCAGCGCCAGTGCGGTGCGCAAGCCTATCGCGGGTTGGTGTACGTGGGACCGCCGCAGACCGCGGAGGAACTACTGACGCTCAGCGAGCTGGCCCGCCAGTCGTTGGCGCCGTTGCCGCCGGCGCTCCGCGCCAAGTGGCTCGCGCCGCAGCGGCGATCGCTCCCCCGGCTGGCCGAGCCGCGGCGAATCCTTTCGGAATTGTCTACGCCGAACGGCGCTGCCGTCCGCGGCGGCGAGCTCGTGCCACACGACCTGTGGCCGGCCCGGCAGACGCCCCCCATGGCGGCGATCGACCTGGTCGTGCTCGTGCTGGCCGGATTCGATCTGACCTGCGAGCTCTCGCCCGACGGCCGCGAGCTGTTCGTTCGGCCGATTCGGCGACCCGTGCAGATCGTCCGCGAGTACTCGGTCGGCGAGGGGCAGCGCCGCCGCATCGAGTCGCTGCTGGAGGAGATGTCCGTTAGCGAGGTCGCGCGGCGGCGCGAGCGGTGGACGATCGCCGCGCGTGCGGAAGAACATGAGCAATTGGCGGTCGCGCTGCACCCGCCGCGCTCAGCACCCGGCGGCGCCCCGCGCAGCGACCGGTCGCCGCCGCGTGCCGGCGAGCAGCGCTTCTCGCTGATCGTCGAGAACCAGCCGGCCGGGAAGGTGCTCGATCAGCTCGCGTCGCAGCTTGACCTTGCCATTGAATGGGACCCGGCGCTGGCGGCCGACGCCCGCGGCGGCCGCGATGCACTCGTGTCGTGCTCCGTCGAACAGGCGAGCCTCGCTGAGTTGCTCGAAGCCCTCCTCGCGCCAGCCGGGCTCGTCGCCGAACGCCAGGGCCAGCGGATCACCGTGCGGCGAGCGAAATGACGCGCCGCAACGCCGGCGGCGGCGTGCGGGAAGGCGAAGTCGTTCAGGCGGGCCGCGAAAGGTCACCGCAGCAGCCGCTGGAGCCGCTCGCGTAGGGCCGACTCGATCTTCCCTTTAAACATCATGGCGGCGATGGGGATATCGCCGTTGACGACCACCTTCTGGTCAAGCGACTCCACGGCGCCGGCCACCTTGAATCCAAACGTCTTGAACGCGAACTGAAGCGTGTTGCCGATCCAGGAGTGACTGAGGTCGCTCAGCTTTTCCTTGTGCTGATCGAGCTCCATTTCGATGAGCCGCTGCAAGCGCGATTGCGCTTCCTCGGACGGCAACGTATGCGGCACTTCCAAGTGGAACTTCGGCACGCGGCGCTCCTCGCTGATCGGCGCAGGGGTTATTGGCGTAACGGCTTTTCGCGGCGGGCGGCGGCGCCGCCGCCCTTGTCACGGCAAGGCAATCCCTGCGCCGCGGCGCGCCTTACGTTGCTTGATCGACGTCGTCGTAATCCTTACGGTCGCAGCCGTGCCACAGCGGCAATCCGGCCCGCACCCGCTCGGCGAGTACGGCCAGCTTCTCGTCTGTTCCCGGCATTGCCCGGGTGGAACTGAAACGCTTCTCGTCGACCGGCTCAGGCTCGTAGTTCCACTGTCCCTGCTTGATCGCTTCCAACACTGACTTCGGCACGGCTGATCCCCCTCAATGTGACTTGACGAGACAACCGACGGCGTCCTGCGCGCCGCGTAGCGCTGCCGTCAAATATGGCCGAACCGCGCGCTCTGTCAAGGAAGCGATTGGCATGCCGAAGGGAGCGCGATTTCACGGCGAATTGCGGGTCCCCGCGATGCTCAGGCGCTGCTTCAACTGGCGCACGCGCCGGGCGTCGACGCGGCCCAAGCGTCCGCCGGCGCAGGCGGCGCTGCGGACGGCTACCATGTCGATGTCCGCCAGCGGCAACGTGGCCAGCGAGTCGACATGCAAGCTCCCTGCGACAACCGTGCGCAGCCCCGCCGCGCGGGCCTGCCGCAACTGGCGCTGCAGTTGATCGCCGCCGACCAGGCCCGTGAGCGGGCCGGCGGACTTGTCGAACGTGTCCCACAACACCCAGCCGGCGCCGCAGCGGGCCGCCAAGTCGAGCACGTCCTCCGCTGGCGGGGCTATGGCGCGATGGCAGTCGGCATACACCACGGGCACGGCCTCTTGGCCGGCGGAGCGAATCCGCTGCTGCGCGGCCAGCCACTGCGGACGCCAATCGATCAGCCCGCAGCGGGCCAGCCCCAGCTTCAGCAGCGAGATGCCTGGCGCCCCTAGCAGGGCCGCGGTGCCGTGCGGCCAATCGACCAGTTCGCCCGCGGCGGCGGAGACCGGCCGGCGCTGGGCCACGCGACGAGCGACGTGGTTGACCACATCCCGCGCGACGGGGCCCAGCGGTCCGGCGTGCGGCTCCTTCAAGTCGATCCAATCGGCGCCGCCGGCAAGCGCTGCCTCGGCTTCGTCCGCGTCGCGGACGCTGACCAGCAGCAGCGGCGAAGCCGTCATTGCCGCGTAAGGCGCCGGCGGCGCATCGGGCGAGAGCGGAGTCACGGCGCGGCCTCCGTGCCGGCCGCCGAAGGCCGGGCCGGCGCCGATTCGGCCGCACGGGCCTCGCGGGCCTCTCGCAGTCGCCGGTTGAGACGCCGGATAACATCGTTATTGAGCGGCTCGCACCACGCGCCGCGGATCGTGACATATCCGCCGTGCCACCGGCCCAGCGCCGGCTTGACCTCGACGTCGGCCCATTGGGGCGCCTTCTGCGACAGGCGGGCCACGAGATTGACCGACTCGCCCGTTTCGCCCCGCAAGGAGGGGACGTGCGCCGGGCCTTGGCCGAGGAAGAAGGCCTCGACGATTTCCACGGGCGTCGCAATGCCGGCGCCGGCGCGAAGATTGAATACCACCAGCCCGTCGCGATAGCCGATTCGCGGTCGAACCAGTTGACTGACCAGGCCGATCACCGCGACGAGCCCGCCGGCCGCAAGCGCCCCGCCCGCCAACCGCATCAGCAGCGGCTCGAAGGCCAGCGCCGCGGCCACGCCCGCGGCGACCAGCCCGCCGGCCGGCACGAGGGCCGCCGTCAGGGCGCGACGGTTCGGGGCGAGCCAGTGCTCGGTCATGCTTTCTGCAGCGGTTGGGGCGGGGTTTGGGGGAAGGTTAATCTGTGGGCGGCAGCGTGCAGTGTACCGGCCTCAGTGACCGGCACCTAGCGTTGGCTCGAGCCAAGTGGTTTCAGTAGACGGCCGGGAGCGAAGCGCCTAAGTTGGGTTGACTTCACGGCGGCCGCTTAACGATGGCCGTCCACTAGCGGACTCTGGACGACGACGATGACGACCAGCGGGACCGACTCCCACGACGTGAGCCGTCGCGGCGCCTATGCCGCCCTGGCGGCCCTCGGCCTGTACGGCGTGCTCGTGGCCATGGGCTTGCCCCAGCGCTGGACTGCGGCGGCTACCAACGGCGCCCATGTCTCGGCGGCTGCCGACGAGCCGTCGCACGCGTCTGCCCCGCACGATGAGGAGCATCACGGGCCGACGGCCGCGCCGCCGATCTGGACGGTCATTCCGTTTGCGCTATTGCTGGGGGCCATCGCCGTCTTGCCTCTGTTGCCCGCCACCGAGCATTGGTGGGAGAGCAATCTTCACCGCTTCATCGTCGCGGCGGGGCTGGGACTGGTTACGCTCGCCTATTACGCGTTTCTCCACCGGACGCCCCTGGAACTCCACTGGCCGGCCCATGCGGTCGTCGCACCGTCGGCCGGGGCGGTGCAAACGGGCTTGGTCGCCACGGTGCTCATCAACGCCCTGCTCGGCGAATACCTGCCGTTCATCGTGTTGCTGCTGAGCCTGTACACGATCGCCGGCGGCATTCGCATCACCGGCGACCTGGAGGCGACGCCCACGGTCAACGCGTCGTTCATGGCCGTCGGCGCCGTGCTGGCGAGCGTCATCGGCACGACCGGCGCCGCCATGCTGCTCATTCGGCCGCTGCTGGAAACCAACCGCGAGCGCAAGCACGTGGCCCACACGGTGATCTTCTTCATCTTCACCGTGTGCAACTGCGGCGGCTGCCTGCTGCCGCTGGGCGATCCGCCGCTGTTTCTCGGCTACCTGCAGGGGGTGAGCTTCACCTGGACGCTCAAGCTGTGGCCCGAATGGCTGTTCACCAACAGCCTGTTGCTGGCGGCCTACTGGCTCGGCGACCGCTACTACGTTCGTCCTCGCGAGACGGCGCGGGACATCCGTCACGACGTCGTCCGGCAGCGCCGGCTGGTCGTTAGCGGCGCGGCGGTCAATGTCCCGTTGTTGGCCGGCGTCGTGCTGGCCGTCGCGCTGCTGGACCCCAGCAAGCCTATTCCCGGAACCGACTGGCATCCCTGGATGTACCTCCGCGAGGCCGTGCAGCTTGGGCTGTGCGCCGCGTCGCTGCTCGTGGGATCGCAAGCGCCGCGGATCGAAAACCGGTTCAATTTCGCCGCCATCATCGAAGTGGCGGCGCTGTTTGTGGGCATTTTCATCTGCATGCAGCCGGCGCTGCAGATCCTCAGCGCCAACGGCCAGTATTTGGTCGAGCGGTTCGACATGGGCCCGGGCAAGTTCTTCTGGGCCACCGGCGCCTTGTCGTCGTTCCTCGACAACGCGCCGACGTACCTGGTGTTCT
>QEVI01000320.1 GCA_003576855.1 Planctomycetota bacterium | reverse complement strand
CATCGACGCGACGGCGGCGCGAGCTGCACGAAGACGCTGAGCCGATTGCCGGCGTCGAGGAACGTTTGCCAACCGTCGATGCTGAGTTTGCCGACTTCATCATAAAGCTCGGCGGCGCCGAGCGCCTCGGCAAACCGCGGCGCCGCGATATAGGCGGCGATGAGCCTGCCGCTTTCGTCCAGGGCGCGCGGCGTCGGCGTCGACTGCGGCAGGTCGCTGGAGCGATGCAACAGCCGGATCTTGCCGAAGCAGGCCGACCGTTGCGACGAGCAGTTGGCCAGCACGAGCACCGGCGACTTGGACCGCGGCCAAAACGCCAAACGGTGCACCGCGGCGCCGCTCGCCGCTACGCCGCCATCGTTGTAAACGCCGCAGTCGCGCCCCAAGTTGACGCGGCCTGCGGCGTCGGGCTCCACGAGGCTCACGGCCAGACGCTGTCGCAGATCGCCGGGTAGCTCGATCTCGACTGCGTGCGGTTCGCCGGGCCGCTGCACGTCGAGCATGTAGGCTTGCCATGCGGGCTCGTCGCCCGATGGCTGTGAGGCATCTTGCAGCGGTGGAAGCTCCACCAAGCCAGGACGCGTCGTCGAGTCGGCCAGCTTCACGTTCCCCAAGGGGCGCGGCCCGCTGAGCGCTGGCAGTCGTTCAAAGACCGACCACTGCGGCAGCTTCTGTCGCCAGTTGGGATGGGCCGGGTCGATCGTCGTTACGAGTTCCCAGTCGTCGGCCAGCGCGGGCAGCGGACGACTGGGATCGACCACGACGAAGCCGACTGCTCGCGAGGCGATCGGCGAAGGCTGGTCCCAAGGAACGAGCCGATCGGCGAGTTTATGCGCCGATCGAGTGGCCGTAAGTACGACGCGATACGCTCCTTCGGCCTGCGGCGCAGCGACGTCGATCGCCACTGGCGCCGCCGCGGCGGGCTCAAACGATTTCGTGGCGGACCTGAGGGCTTCCCCGCCGCGCTCGGGATACAGATGGGCCTCGATGGCAATGCTGGACTTCGCGGATGCACTCGCGACATCAGGAAATACGCGGAGCTGCAGGCCTTCGCCGGGCTCCAGTACCAGGTGCTCTCGGTCGATCTCCACGCGAAGGCGGTCGCCCGGCGCGCGGTCAACAAGCAGATAGCTGCCGAGCGCATCTAGCGGCTTGTTCAGGGGGCCGCTCGCCAGTTGGCCAAGCGTGCTTTCCACGGTCACGAACTCCGCCTTCGATGCGCTGGCCAATTCGATACGGACCACCGCCGCGTCGTCGCCCTGGACAGTCACGTCGCAGCCATCAAACGCGCGACGGATGAGCGGCGCGATGACGATCTCTTGGCCCGCCAGGCGGATGGCGGCCGCCTCGTCCGCTTCGACGCCCAACGGCTGAAGCTGGCTTAAGCCGGCGCCGTCGAAAACGATCTTGCCATGCCATTTCATCGCCGCATGAGCGCTGTTGCCCCAAACGAAGCGCAGGCGAACGATTCGGTCGTTCGCCGAAAGAGCCCGGCACTGCAGAGTAAGCCCGGCAACTATCGCGACTACGCCCAGGCAGCGAACGCTGGGGGAGCGCCAACTGATCGGACTGCCATGTCCGACGATTGCCATGCAGGTGTTAGCTTTGCGCGCGGAAGTGCGGATAACTGCGTCCGGCCGGCGCTCTGGCCCGGCGCGTCAACTCCGGAGGAATAGGGTGCGGAGTGTATAAACGGCGCCCAGGCGACGCCAGAGCACTTATCGACGCATAAGTTCTTAACAGAGCAGCAGTTCCGGCCCAACGGCTCGCCGTGCGGAGCTAACGGATCGGCGTCGTCAAATCGGCGTCCAGCTCGGCGACGCGGACCGCTCCGCCGGAATCGACCAGGATGCCCTCGTCGAGGAGCGCCAGCAAGCGAGCGACGATATCGGGGCAGCGATCGGCCACTTCATTCGCTTCCCACCGATCGTCCGGCTTTACGTACAGCTCGGCCATAGGCGCAGGCACGGAAGCAGCCCCTACGTCGGCGGCCCTTGGCGGCTGGCGGAGCATCCAAGCCGGCGTGCGCATGGCCCGCTCGCCGCCGTCGCCGCAGGCAAGCAGCCACGGCGATCCTTCGCGGCAGGGCGGCGCTGCCCCGCCCTCGAACAGACTCGGTCCCTCCTCGCCGAATGCACCGTCAACCGCAAACCATCGCAAGAGGGCCGCGGCCACGGCTTCCGCACCAACCAGCAAGGGCGACCTTTGCGGGGACGGGAGGATGCCGGGCGCCCACATTACGCAGGGTATATGCAGCAATTCGCTGTACAGGTCGCGCACACCGCTGCCCACGCCCCCATGCTCGCCCAGCGCGAAACCCCGACAACCGACCAGCATCACCAGCGTGTGGTCCGCCAGGGCAAGCTCGTCAATCGCGGCCAGCAGCCCCCCCAGGCATTCGTCCAGCACCATTGTCTGGGCCGCGTAGGCCGCGCGGTATGGCAGCGCCTCGTCTTGGTCGTCCGTGCGGAGAGCAGCCGGCGGGTGCAGGAACGTCGCCGCGGGCGGGTCGCCCTCTTCATGCAGCCGCTGCCGAAGTTCAACCGGGGCATCCCAGGCGCCATGGAATCCTCGTGCGTGCAACCACAAAAGTCGCGGGGGCGAACGATCTCCGTCTCCGCGCGTGCGCGACCACGGTTGGAGCCGGTCAACGGCCGCCGAAAAAAGCCGGGCCAGCTCCGTGTCGCCCCAAGACGATGCAGGTTTTGCCGCTGGAGCGTCAAGGCCGTAGATCTCAGCGAAACCCGCGCGTTCTGCTAATTCGGCGATCTCGGGCGCGTCGGTAAGGCAGGTGGTTTCAACGGCTGCCTCGCCCAGCGTCGCGGCAAGACTGGGCCGTTGTTGGCAATCGTGCAGTCCGTGTGACGAGCGGCTAGCATCAACGGCCGCGAGGGACTCCGCATGGCCGGCGCAATCGAGGTGACGCCAACACCTGTCATAGAACGACAGAACGTCCGGGCCAGGGCACCACATCCAGTCCATCAGCAGCGACCGGCTAGCGAGCTCATCAAGCGACGGCGTCGGATGCCAGGCATTCCCGTAGGCGCCCAAGGCGGCAGCTCGTAGTCCGTCCACGGCGACGACGATGGCGTTTGGCATATCGGGCACTATAGCAGGTCGCGGCAATTGGCGGGATTTCGTTCACCGTTTGCGCACATGTCCGCCCACAGAATGTCCGTCAGCCCGTCAGCTAGCCGCGTCGCAGCGCTCGGCGACAATAGCCACGCGCCGCTCCACGATTCGAGTCAGCAGCACGGTGGCGCAATTGTCTCCGCAAAGCTTCAGTTCTTGCCGAAACCGAGCCGGGTCAACATCAACCCCCCTGGTCTTGATCTCGATGTGCCCCACGCCGCGCGCAGCCAGGTAGCGAGCCACCGTCTTGGCCCGCAATGGCAGGCAATCCTGTACCGCGAACATCCGCAGCAGCGGCTCGTCGACCGGTTGATCGCCGGTGAGATAGACGCCGCCGAAGCCCAGGGTCGCCAGTCCATACTGGTTTGCGCAGGCGCCCACGAGGCCTGCAGCAACCAGCGACGGGTCGGGATCGAACAGCCAGGCCCCCGGTTCGGCTGCCATGGCCGCCGCTCGTTCGGGCATCCCCACGAAAGTGCTGGGCCGCACTTCGCGCGGGCCGGCGGTTGTGAGCACCGTCGCCTTTCGCCACCCCGGCGCGGTGGCCAAGCGACCAAACCACGCGACCATTTGCCGGCACTCCCGATGGCTGGAAATCCACTCAAGCTCGGCGCCGGCTTGCCAGCGGGGCGGCGGCGACGCGGCAGGCGCCAACTTCACAGCTCCATCCGGCGACGCGGCGAACCAACGTTCGATCACCTCTGGACCTGGCGAGTAGTTCTCGAGCGTCGTCGTGCGCCTTCCGCCTGGACGCCGGTCAGGATCGACATGCCACGCCTCATCCTGCGCCGGCAGCAGGGGCGAAACATCGGTCGCCGTTGCGGTGAAGCGGTCGGAATTGCCGCTAAGACGCCGGACATTGGCTTCGGCCATCCAGCAGGCCACGGAAGACGCATCGTATCCGGCGCAGGGGCCGGCGCCGGCCAGGGCTGCCGCATCTCCCCCGATTCCGCAGCAGAAGTCGTGCACGTTGGTGCAATCGCCTAATGCGGCAAAGCGGGACGCCTTGTAAGCGGCCACCCACATGTCCGTCGCCTGCTCCAGGTGAATCGGCGTAAAAAACATGCTCGCGGCGGCCGGGCCGAACTTCGCCGCCGCCCGCCGGCGTAAGGCGACCTGTTCGACGATCAGCCGAGCGCGTTCGCTCGAGAGGCTCCCCCGCAGGTCCGTTAGCAACGTTAGCGCCGGCCGCGCATCCTGGCCCAGATTGGCCAACAGCGATGCGGCGGCCTGGCTTTCGATCAGCCACCGGTAGTCGGAATGCTCTGCGGCCGCGGCGCCCATTACAGCGATTACTCCGCCTCGCGCGAAAAGACCTCGCTTACCCTTCCAGCAAGATTAACCGCCACGCCAAGGCACACGGAAGCGGGCCAGCGCCGGCCGCCGAAACTGGAAAGTGGGGCATTCTGTCCACGAGTCGCGGATCCTTGGCTATGCTCTCCCGCAAAGCTGCTATGCCCGTGTTGCTCGCGGCCTCGGTAGGCGGGCCG
>QEVI01000319.1 GCA_003576855.1 Planctomycetota bacterium | reverse complement strand
GCGCACGACTGGCGCCACGTCGAACTGGGACGCACGCTCGGCTATAGCGGCGTCTGCCTGAAGACCTGCAAGACGCAAACCGGCTCGCTCTTGAGCCTCTGCTGGGCGAAACTCCACGGCATGCCGCTGATGGTGCAGGACTTGACCAACCCGATGCTCGCGCAGATTCCGCACGTGCGGCTGGCGGCCCACGCCGGCACGATCCACGGCGTCGAGTCGAACGCCATGCAGTTCTACCCGGCCGCCTCGGCGCCGGAAGCCGCCGTTCATCCGGGCCTGTACGAGCGGCGCGGCGGCCGGCTCGACCTAGGCGCCCTGGGCGGCCACGGTTTCGGCTACCGCATCGGCCAGATCGACCGCCAACTCCCCCAGCCCGCCGCGGTCATCGAGCCCTAAACGTTCCGCCGCAATCCTCCGGCCTACTCCCCCTCCAACTTCGCCGAATGCTGCGCGAAGTTCTTCTCCGCGTCTTCGCGGCAGCCATCGCAGCAGATGAAGAACGATTTGTCGCCAACGGTCACCTTGATCGGCGTGCCCATCGACCCCAGCGGTTGCTCGCTCACGGGGCAAATCTTCTGCGCGGCGGCTTGGGCGCGATCCTCCGGCGGCAGCTTCGCCAGCTCGCGCTCCACCTCCGTGGTCGGCTGATTTTCCGTCGCGGATGCCTCCGGAGCGGTTGCCGCCGTCGGCTGCGGCTGTTCGGCCTGGCAGCCTACCAGCGCGAAGGCTATCGCCAAGCGCCTAATGGATAACAACGCAAATCGAGTCATCACGGCTCTCCTTAAGTAAAGCAGCAGCAGTCATTCAACGACAACGGCCGCCGCAGCGGCTCGCGGCGCGCCAAGCGCCGTGCGCCGCGTCGAACCGGCTTCGTGCAGCCGGCGCCAACGCCGTTTGCGCACCTGGTAAAACAGCACCGGCAGCAGCAAATCCACGACTTCGTCCGAAACCAGAATGCCGCCCAGCACCGGCGCCGCCATCGGCCGCATGATTTCGGCCCCCGTGCCGCTGGCCCACAACATCGGCGCCAGCCCGATCATCGTCGTCAGTTCGGTCAGTAGCTTCGGCCGGGTTCGATGGACCGCCCCGTCCATCACCGCCTGGCGGACCTCGGCGAGCGTCATGTTCGCCAGTCCGCCGCGCTCCGCGATCGCCTCGCGCAGATACACCAGCAGCACCAGCCCGTTCTCGGTCGCCAGGCCAAAGCAGGCGATGTACCCGACCCACACCGCTACGCTGAAGTTGAAACCAAACAGCCACTGGAACAACACGCCCCCGGCAATCGCGCCCGGCACGGCCAGCCCCATGACCAGCAGCGTATCCATGAAGTCGTGGTACGTAATGTAAAGCACCAAAAAGATCAGCGCGATTACCAGCGGAAACACCACCGAGAGCGTCCGCCGGGCCCGGAGCTGGTGTTCGAACTGGCCGCTCCACTCCAGGTACATTCCGGCCGGCAAATCGACCTGCTCGGCGACGGCCCGCTGCGCTTCTTCGACGAAGCCCACGATGTCGCGGTCGCGCACGTTGAGCTGCACGTAGGCTCGCAACAGGCCGTTCTCGCTCTTGATCATCGACGGGCCCTCGACCAGCCGCACGTCGGCGACGGCCGCCAGCGGCACTTGCTGCGGCGGGCCCGCCTCGGCCCGCTCGGAACGGCTCGCCGCGCCGTCGGTCATCGCCTGGCCGGCCGACCCGCTTACCAGCAGTTGCCTCACCGACTCTTCGTCCAGCCGGAAGTCGCGGGCGTAGCGGATTCGCACCGGGAACCGCTCGCGACCCTCGACGGTCGTGGTGATCGCCTGCCCGCCGAGCGCCACCTCGACGACGTCCTGAACGTCGCCGACGTTAACGCCATATCGGGCCGCCTTCTCGCGGTCGACGTCGATTTCCAAATAACCTTCGCCGACGATCTGGTCGGGGAACACGTCCACGGCGCCGCGGATCGTCTTCAGCACGCGAGCCACCTGCTCGGAAACCCGTTGAATCTGGTTTAAGTCGTCGCCATAGACCTTCACGCCGATCATCGTCCGCACGCCGGTGGCCAGCATGTCGACGCGATTGATGATCGGCTGCGTCCAGATGTTGCCCCAGCCGGGCATCTGGACGACCGTGTCGAGTTCCTTCACCAGCCCGTCCTTCGTCCGCCGCCACAGCCACAAGTCGCCGGCCGGCGATTGGGCGACTTCCGCGCGCAGGGCTTCCATCTCGTGGGGATCGATCTCGCCTGCCTTCCACGATCCGCCGCTCGTGGCAAGCTCTCGCAGCTCCTCCGTCGCCAGCCGCACCAGCGCCGCACTCGCGATGTCGGCAAGTTCCCAGTTGAGCGTCCGGGTTCGCTGCCGCCACGCCTCGTCGTACCGGCGCTGCAGGTCGTCGTGGACGCGAGTAAAGAACGTGTCGCGCTTGTTCCCCAGCAGTTCCTGGAGGTTGGCTGCCGCTTCGCCGACGGCCGAACGCGGCAAGACGAGCAAGTCGGCGCGGCTTTCCGCCGCCCCTCGCTCGACCAGGTTCGCCGCGACGTCTTGAACGAGCTTGGTCGCCGTCACCAGGTCCGGTCCCGCGGCAAGCAATTCGCCGTAGCGCGGGTCCAGATCGCCGGCGATCCGCGCGACTTCGCCTTCTTCGGCGCCGCGGGTAAGCCGGCCGACGCCTTTCAGTTGCGCAATCGTCCGCTCGACCGCCGCCGCCACGAGCCGGGGACCAAGCTCCCGCTCAAACTGGCGGAAACGATCGAGCGCCTCGGCCCGCATCAGTTCGTCGAACTTGCCCACCGCGTGCATCGTGGCATCGTTGACCAGCCCCGAGCGATCGGCCTCGGCGATCTCCGCCCACTTCCTGCGCTCCATGGCCGACAGCACGGCGCCGGTCGCGGCCAAGGCGTCGTCGTAGGCGATCTCCCGCTTCGGCCAGTACTCTTGCGGCCGCAGGTTGATGACCGTCTCCACCATATCGGGCGGGGCCGGGTCGGTCGGCGTCTCCGCGCGGCCCGCCTTGCCCACCACCAGTTCGACCTCGGGGAATTGGCGGAGCAGGGCGTCGCGGGCCTTCAGGTCGTCGGTCGCCTGCGTGATGCTCGCCCGCGGAATCGTGACCGGCATGTCGAGGATCGACCCCTCGTCCAGCGGCGGCATGAACTCCCGCCCCAGCCGCGTCATGTTTCGATCGGCAATGAACATGATCAGCAGCAGGCTGACGATCATCGACGCCCGTCCCAGCACGCGGCGGCGAGCGAGCAGCCAGCACAGAACCGCGGCCGCCAGCAATGCCGCGAGCGCCGCCAGCATCGTCGCGAGCGCCCACGCCGGCACCCGCAGCGCCGCGGCCGCCGCGTCCACGTTCGCCTGCAAGCGCTGCGGCGGCAGGTAAAACGACACCGCCGCCAGCGCGACCGTCCACACGGCCGCCACGATCCGCCACCGCCGGCTAAAACCTTCCTCGTCCCGCCGCACGGCGATGACCGCGGCCATCACCGCCCCCAGGGCCATGACGCGAAACAGAACCCAAAAGAACCCCTCGCCGCTGATGGCCGGGATGAGACCCACGGTCAGGATCACCCCGGTCACCCACACGATCGGCCAAGGATGACTGAGCAAGAAGTTAAGCACGGGCCGGTAGATCTCAATGACCCGGCGAACCAGCCAGTTGTCTTCCTCTCCCCGCACGCGCCCCCGCACAAGCTGCGGAATGATCGCCGGCACCAGCGTGACGGCGAGTATCGACACGCCCACCAGGGCGAACGTCTTGGTGAAGGCCAGCGGATGGAACATCCGGCCTTCCATCCCGCCCAGGGCGAACACCGGCAAGAAGCTGATCACCATGATCAGCAGCGAGAAGAAAATCGGCCGCCCGACCGTCTGCAGCGCCGGGATCAGCAGTTCCCGCGTATCGCCGCGGACCGGCGAATCGCCGAAGCGCCGGTGGAGCGTATGGGCCCCCTGGTCCACCATCACGATCGCCGCATCCACCAGCACGCCGATCGAAATCGCGATCCCCGACAGCGACATGATGTTCGACGGAATGTGCATCGCCCGCATCAAGATGAACGACGCCAGCACGGCCAGCGGCAGCACCAGGCAAATCACCAGCGCGCTGCGGACGTGTCGCATCACGTAGAAGATGGCCAGGCTCGCCACCGCGATTTCTTCGATCAGCGTTTCGCGAACCGTGCCAATGGCGCTCTCGATGAGCCGCGTCCGGTCGTAAAACGGGACGATCCGCACCCCCGCGGGCAGGCCGGCCTGAAGCTGGGCGATCTTTTCCTTGATCGCCTCGGTGACCGTCAGCGGGTTTTCGTCGTAGCGCATCAGGACGACGCCCCCCACCGCTTCGTTGCCGTTCTTCTCCAAACTGGTGCGCCGCGGGGCCGAGCCGTACTGCACCGTCGCCACGCTGGAGACGTACACCGGCGTGCCGCCCGCTTGCTTCAGCACGATTCGCTCGACGTCCCGCAGCGACTCGATCCAGCCGACGCTGCGGATGAGGAATTCGCTGCCGCCTTTCTGCACCACGCGGCCCCCCACGGCGGAGTTCGACCGCGCCACGGCGGAGTACAGCTCGCCCAGCGTGACGCCGTACGCCCGCAGTTTCGCCGGGTCGACGTCGATCTGGTACTCGATCGGATAGCCGCCCACCGACGCCACCTCGGCCACGCCGGGGACGCTGTACAGTTGATAGCGGACGAACCAG
>QEVI01000318.1 GCA_003576855.1 Planctomycetota bacterium | reverse complement strand
CGAGGTGGTCACTGCAGACCTCGCCGTCGCCCAGCAGCCGCAGGATCGGTCCTCGGGTCCACGTGGTCTCCAGGTAACAGGGGAGGGCGGCGACCAAGGCGTCGGCCGAGGCGTCCTGCCGGGCCAGCGCGAGCCACACCGCCAAGCGGCGCTGCGGATAGCCTGCGCCGTAATGCCGCCACCAGGCGGCAAGCCAGGTCGCCGACTTGAAAACGCAGTCGCCGGCAAGCGCGTCCCACGCGTGGCGGTAGGGCGCCAGTTCGGCCAGGTTTTCGACGCATCTCACAAACACGAGCAGGTCCTACGGGTCGTGAGGGATTCACCGTCTGCGCGGGCCATGGCGCACCATTGGCCGCAGGCGCCTTGCACGGAGTTCTCAAAGATAGGTTAGGGTTCACGCGGACGAGCCAACTTCCGGCGCACGTCGCGGGAAGGAAATGAGCTACTTTGCAGTATCGACAAGGCGCGTCCAGGTGCGCCTGTCGTCCCGCCATGCGCTGCCCCGCTCGAGGACGTTTAATGAATACCGCGACTGTTCCGTCGCTCACGCCGCGCGAGCTGCTTCGATTGCTGCACGTCAAACGCAGGTTGTGGCTCGTCCCGGCCGTGGCGTGCGGCGCGTTGTCGGCCGCGTACTCGCTGGTCATGCCGCGTTACTGGGAGGCGTCGCAGGCGCTGGTGGTTCGTCAAGAGACCGCCGGCGTCCGGGGCGCAACCCCCGGCAAGTTCGCTGACCTTTACGAGATGCGGACGTTGCAGGAAACGATTCTTGAACTGGCCAAAAGCCAGGAGGTGGTGGCCAATACGCTCAAGGCGGTCGACAAGCGGCGCGGCACCGGCGTCCCGGAACCGACCGCCGAAGACATTGAAAAATTCCGCCGCCGTCTCAAGATGCTGCCTCCCAATGGAGGCGAGTTCGGCAAAACCGAGGTGTTTTACTTCTGCGTGCAAGACACTGATCGCCAACGGGCCATGGCGCTGGTGGGCGAGCTTTGTCGGCAACTGGACGTCGGCCTGAAGGCCCTGCGCATTGCCCGGGCGAAAAGCTTAATCATCGAACTGCAGCAGGAAGTCGCCGCGGCCACGGCGACGCTCGAGCGCGACACGAGCCGGCTGGCCGAATTCGAGGCCCAGGTGAGCGGCGACCTCGGCGAACTGCGCATGCTGCACTCGGCGTCGAGCGGTCAAAGCGACTTGAGACAAGAGGCCGTGCAGCTCGACGCCGACCATCGCAAGTTCGAAACGCAACTGCAAGAGCTCGAGCAGTTGCTGGCGCTGTTGCGCTCGGCCAAGGACGACCCGCAACTTGTGCTGGGAATGCCCAATAGCCTGCTCGCCACGCAGCCCGCTCTGCGGCGACTTAAAGACGGACTGGTCGATGCGCAGCTTGCCACCGCACGGCTGGCCGGCACGCGCTCGTCGGTCCATCCGCGCGTCAAGGCGGCGGCGGAAGCCGAACGGCAAATCCGCGAAGACCTCCACCGCGAACTGGTGAGCGCCATCGGCGGCGCTGAAGTCGAGTTGCGCTTGTGCCAGCAGCGGCTTGCCACTACCGAGGCGCGGCTAAAGAACCTCGACGGCCGACTCCATCGACTCGCCGAACAACGGGCCGAGTACTCCAATCGCGTGGCGGCGGTCGATAGCAGCCGCCAGTCGCTCGACCATGCCCGGCAAAACCTGAACACAGCGCTGGCGGCGGAAGCAGCCGCCCGTAGCGGCAGCCTGGTCACGCACCTCGACCGACCGGAAACGGGGCCCTACCCAGTTGGGCCGGGACGCACGGCCATCACTGGGGCTGGCGCTGCGGCCGGGCTGATGTTGGGACTGGGCCTGGTCTTCCTCCAAGCGGGCGTGCCGCCGCAGACCACGCCGCAGACTGTCGCCGCTATGGCTGCTACGCCACATGGAGCTACGTCGTCGAACTGCGAAGCGGACATTTGTATGCAAGCGCGATCTCAGCTTGCGCTTGCGCCGGAGCCGGCCCCTGCCGCGGCACGCGTCGATGCCGCGAAACTACCGTGGCAGATGGCACCGGGCAATGCAGGTCGCCAAGTCGCCGCTGGCGGTTCGCGAAATTCGGCCACGTTGTCGCCGGAACGGTCATCGCGGCAAGGGGCCGCGCCAATCCCACAAGATCGGCCGCCGTTAGCCGGCGCTACCACCGCGACGGCGGCTACACCGCCGGCCGCCGACGCCGCGGCCGCGTGGCAAGTCGTCCAAGGCGCGCGACGCGATCCGGCGTGACGTCGCCCGCCGAGTACTTACGCCCGCTCCCCGCCCAACAGCCGGTAGGCCACGCCTTTCGGGAGTTTACGCCGCTAGTCACCCTTGCCACCGCCGAGCCGTAAACGACACATCCGCGCCCTATGGAGATGGTCCTGCTCATCCTCGCGGCCGCTGCACTTTGCTGGTGGGCGGCGTACGCCCGGCACGGATCGCTGCTGGTCGGCGTCGGCGCGTACTTAGCGCTGGGTTACGTCCTCGGGCCGCCGCTATGGAGCGCCAACCTCGGCCCCCTGCCGCTGACGGCCGACCGCGTGCTGCTGCTCGCCCTGGGCGCCGCTTTCCTTTGGCACTGGCGCCAGGGACGCTTGACGCCGCGGCCCCTTACGGCGTTCGACTGGCTGCTGCTGGCGGCCTTGGCGTACTTTACGATCCGCTGCGCGGTGACGCCCCCGCCGCCTGCCGATTGCTCGAGCGTGAAGCCATGGTGGCGGCTGATCGCGGCGTTCTGGGTTCCAGCGGCGCTGTATCTGGTCGTGCGGACGGCCCCTGTCGATGAGCACGCCTGGCGGCGGATTATGTGGATTATTGCGTTTCTCGGCGTTTTCCTGGCGTGCACTGCCCTGGCGGAAATCACGGGGCAGTGGTGGGCCGTCTTCCCGCGCTACATCAGCGATCCGGATCTCGGCACGCACTTTGGCCGCGCCCGTGGGCCAGCCCTCAATTCCGCCAGCCTGGGCGTCATGCTGACCGGCTGTTTTTGGGCGGCGTGGACGCTCTGGCCTCGTGCCACCCGCCCGGTGCAGCTTGCGCTGGCGGGCGCCCTTGCCGCCATGGCCGGCGGCGTTTACTTCACGTATACCCGCAGCACGTGGATCGGCCTGGCGGGCGGCCTGGCCGTGGTTCCGCTGCTGCAACTGCCCAGGCAATGGCGAGCGGCCGTGGCTGTCGTCGTCATCGCGGCGGGCGCGGCGGGCGCAATGACCTTTGGCCGGGAACTGACTAGCCTCGGCCGTAAAGACAACGATGGCGACGCTGCGCACTCGGTGTATCAGCGGGCATCGTTTGTGTACGTATCCATGCGCATGTTCCGCGATGCGCCCATCTTCGGCTGCGGATTCGGCCGGTTCTACGACAAGAAACTGCCGTACCTCGCCGACCGCAGCCAGCAGTTGGAACTCGAATCGCTTCGCACGCTCGACCACCACAACACGCTGCTCAGCGTTCTGGTGGAAACCGGCGTCGTGGGCCTGGCGCTTTTCACGGGAGTACTCGTGACGTCGGTGTTGGCCGCGTGGCGATTGTTTGCCGATGCCCAACGGCCATCCTGGCAGCGGGCCCAGGGGCTATTTGCTTTGGGGACGATGATCGCCTACCTGGCGTCGGCCTTGTTCCACGATCTGACGCTGCTGCCGACCGAGCAGTGGCTGCCGCTCATTGCCGCCGGACTGACGGTCTCGATGCTTACCGAACCGATGGGCCGGGTCGCGGCCGCGGCGGCGCCCGTTGCGGGTTCGTGCATGCGTTCCAGCGTTCTGGCGATGGGAAATGCAACCTCCCGCCCCGTTCCACCCCGAGCCGCCATGGAATCGCCGCCCACCGTCCGCCTGTTTGGAATGACGATCAATTCGCTGGATATGCCGCAGGCCGTCGATACGGTGCTCCAGTGGTGCCGGGGGCCGCGAGGCGACGCCTGCCGGTACGTGGTCACGCCGAACGTCGATCATGCCGTGATGTTCCAGGCCAACGACGGGTTGCGTCGGTCCTACGCAGCGGCGTCGCTCGTGCTGGCCGACGGGGCGCCCCTGGTGCTCGCTTCCCGGTTGCTAGGTCGGCCGCTGCCGGAGCGGGTAGCCGGCAGCGACCTCGCGCCAGCGATTTTCGAACGGTCGTCGGCCGGCAACTCGGCGCTGCGGGTATTCCTGCTGGGGGCTGCCCCAGGGGTGGCGGATCGTGCGGCGCGAAACATCACACGTCGATGGAACAACGTCGAGATCGTCGGCACGCTGTCGCCGCCGCTGGGATTTGAGAAAAGCGATCCGGAAAACCGGCGGATTCTTGAAGCGGTGGCCGCCGCGGAGCCCGACCTCTTGATTCTCGGCCTGGGAGCGCCGAAACAGGAGCTGTGGATGCACGCCCACGCCGGCCGGCTCGGCGCCAAGGTCGGGCTGTGCATCGGCGCGACGATCGATTTCCTGGCCGGCGAGAAGTCACGCGCGCCACGCTGGATGCAGCGGTCGGGGCTCGAATGGCTCCACCGCCTGTCGAGCGAACCGAGACGGCTCGCAAAGCGCTATCTCCGCGATGCGTGGGTCTTTCCGCAGCTCGTTTGGCGGGAATGGCGCAGCGTGTGACTGCCGAGGGGTGATCGCAGACGGGTCTAGGCGTTACAATGACCGCCGCCCCAAGCGCGCCGCCTACGTTCGCCGACGACGACGCCGGCGAGCGGCGAGGGCGGCGCAGCAAACCCGGTCCCTTGTCGCTCCGCCAT
>QEVI01000317.1 GCA_003576855.1 Planctomycetota bacterium | reverse complement strand
CGAGAATCTGTATGACTTGCGCCAGTCCAACCCTCGCGGCGGCCCTGACCTTCTGGGGAGGTTGCGCCAATGGGTAGGGCGGTGGCTGTTGAGGTAGAGGGCTGACTGCAAATCAAAACAACTTAGGTTGGAACGGTTCGGGCTTCACCTGTGCGGCCTGGGCGGCGAGCCAGGCTTGTAATTGCGAGGGATGCTCCGGGAAGGGGTGGGGGAACCGTAGCCCCCCTTTTTGCAACAGCAGGCGGTTCCCTTCCGGCATGGCCGGGTGATCCAACACAAAGACCGGCACCCATTTTGCCTTGAGGGTCTCGGTTGCGCCTGCCCAGGTCCCGCCCTTTTCGGCGTCGCTGGCGACCACGATGGCGTAATCGGCCAGGGCGTAGATGTCGAAGTCGGTGAAACTCAGCGCTACCGACGCCCCGATGGGCGCCAGGAAGAAGACGAAGATAATCGCCAGCGCGGGGGCCACGAACCACCATCCGGCGGGCAATCCCCATAGCCGCGTCCGGGTGAGGCCGGACGACGGTCGAACCGAGTCGGCGCGAGGCACGGCGGTGACGGCGAAGTTGGCCATACGTCGAGTCCGCGCGGATCAGCGAGCGGCGGCCGGGTCCTCCGCGCGGCGGGCGAGCATCCAGCGACGCTTGGCGAGTATTCCATCCACTTTGCGATCGAGCTCCGCCAAGGCCTCGTCCACGCCGGCGCGGTCGTTGATCACCGCTTCGGCGGTTTTGACCAGCTCGCCGGTGACGATTTGCTCCCATTCGGGGGCCGGCGGCGCGGGCGCCACGTTCGTCAACTGCTCGTGGAAGCCGACGAACTTCGGATCGTCGAGCATCCCCGAGGCCGCCCAGGCCTTCTCGCCCGGCGGCAGGTTGCCGGTCAGTTCCAGTAGCCGCACCTGCTGCCGCGGCTGCGCCATGAACTCGATGAACTTCCACGCCGCCTCCTTCTGCGGCGAATCGGCGAACATCACCAGGCTCGAGCCGCCGGCGTAGGACGTGCCGTAGCCGTCGCCGTCGGGGCTGGGCCACGGCGCGGTCGACCACTTGGCGTCGAAGTCCTTCGGCAGTCGGCGGCGGAACTCGTTCACGTTCCACGGACCGGTGATGTACATGGCGAACGTGCCGCGGGCGAATTCCTGCCAGACGTTTGAAATCTGCGTGTTCGGCAGCTTGGGGGCGAGTCCTTCGCGAAAGATGCGGACGTAGAACTCAAACGCGCGGCGGAAGTTGGCGCCGCTGAAGTTGCCGTACCGGCCGTCCTCCTTCAGCATGTCCCCCCCCGTCTGCAGGCCCAGGATCACCGGCTGCTCGAACTCGTTCACCGGCAGCAGCACGGCGTAGCTGCCCGCCGGCTGGCGGGCTTGCACGTCGCGCATCACCTGCAGCCACTCGTCCCACGATCGGGGCGGCCGATCGTGGCCCGCCGCGGCCAGCATATCGGTGCGATAGAAAATCACCCTCGTATCGACGTACCAAGGGACGCCGTACTGGCGGCCCTCGACGATGTTGCTGCGCCAAGCGCCAGCGAAGTAATCCGCCGGTTCGATGGCCGTGCTCGCGGCGATGCGGCTGGATAAATCCTCCAGCGAGTTGAGCGCGACGAATTCGGGAATCCACGTATTGCCGAGCTGGCAGACGTCCGGCAACGTGTCGCCGGCGAACGCGGTGAGCAGCTTCTCGTGCGCCGCCGTCCACGGGATTTGCTGCATTTCGATGCGGATATTTGGATGGGCCGCTTCGAACTCATCGATGAGCGGCTGCGTTTTCTCACCCTCGGAGCCCATGGCCCAGAACTGAAGGACGACCGCGTCGCCGGCCGAGCGATCGCGGCCTGGCGCACAGGCGGGCAGCGCCAGCAGACCGGCGGCGAGAACCGAGCCCAGCATCCAGCGACGCGTGGTTGCCATCGCGGTTGGGGCCGAATGGGCCGCCGGCGTCTGACGGTCAAGGGTTCCGCTGCCGCTGGTCATGAGATGCCTGCCAGGTCACGAGCGGCCGTTTGCGGATGGACAGCCGCACGATTCGCGGACCACCAATTCCGACTGCAGGATCAACTTCGAGGCCGGCCGCTTCGGGTTTTCCAGCCGCTGGCAGATGAGATCGACCGCCGCCGCCCCCATGCTCGACATCGGCACGCGGACCGTCGTCAGCCGCGGCCGGGTCATGGTGGCGATGCGGGTGTCGTCGAAGCCCACTACCGCCAGGTCGTCGGGGACCGACAGCCCCGCGGCCAGCGCCGCGTCGATGATGCCGGCGGCCATTTCGTCGTTCGCCGCGAACACTGCGGAGCGTCGGCGGGACCACTCGCGGACTCTCCTGACGCCCAGTTCGTAGGCCGTATCGTACTGGTAGTCCAGGTGATGAATGTCGCCTGCCGCGACTTCGAGGCCCGCCTCCTCCATGACCGCCCGATAGGCGCTGAGCCGTTCGATGGTGTCGATGTTCGTCACCAGGCCGCCAACGAACGCGATGCGGCGGTACCCGCAATCGTTTACCAGGTGTCGCAGCAGGGCCACGGCGCCCATTTTCTGGTCGATGACGACGCTATCGTGCCGGACGCCGCCGATGTCGCCATCGAGCACGACCAGGGGGATTTTCACCTTTTCCAGCGAAGCGCGGGTGCGGGCGTTGACCTCCGAGATCATCACCGCCAGGCCGTCTACCACCCCATGATCGGCGACGGTGGCCATCAGCTCGCTTCCGTCGTCTTTGGCCACGACGGAGGATATCATGAGTTTGTATCCCAGCTCGCGGGCCCGCATGTTCGCGCCGCGAATGATCTCGCTGTAGAACTCGCCATGCAAGTCGGGCAGCACCAGTCCCAGGATGTGGCTGCGCCGCAGCATCAGGCCGCGGGCGAACACATTGGGACTGTAGCCGAGGTCCTTGATCGCCGATTCGACCCGTTTGCGGGTGTGCTCGTTGACGACGTTTCGCCCGTTGAGGACGCGCGAGACCGTACTGATGGAGACGTTGGCCCGGTCGGCGACGTCTTGAATGGAAGGCGGCATGGTCGCAGTGGCGGTTGGGACGCGCGTCGTTTGATAGCGCTTTCAATGCACTATACGCGGCCACGTGCGGCCTCGTCAATGGTCGAAAGGAGTTGAGTCCGGCCCCGTTTTCAATGACTTGCAGCCCTCCGGCCGGGCGGCTCGCCCTGGCCGCCGTCCGCCACTACTTCGCCGCCACAGCGGCGACTAGACTGGCTCTGCTCGTCCATGACGTTCCGTCGTTGTGTCGTTCCATCGTTGCTCCCTGGCCCGGAGGGCGGTCGCCACCGCCGGTCCCTGTGAACTCGTTGCTTCCCGTCCGTTTCTACCGGCTGGCAGCCGTGGCCGTTATCGCCAACGGTGCGCTAGGCGTTCCGCGTTGTCCGGCCGAGGAAAGCGTCGCCGCCGTGTCGCGCGGGGCGGCCTTGGCCGCCGCGGCCATCCGGCTGCCGGCGGGCTACCGGGCGACGCCCGTCGCCAGCGAGCCGCAATTGGCCAATCCCGTGGCGTTCTGTTTTGACCGCCGCGGCCGCATCTTCGTCGCCGAGACCCACCGCGTGCGCAAGGGGGTCGAGGACAACCGCTGGCACATGGACTGGCTGGACGACGACCTGGCGGCGAAGTCGGTGGCCGACCGGCGGGCTTTCATGACGCGGCGCATGGGCGATCGCATCCATGAGTACGCCGATGCCAGCGACCAGGTGCGGCTGCTCGAAGACCGCGACCGGGACGGCCGCTACGAATGGTCGAGCGTGTTCTCGACCGGTTACAACAACGTCGAAGACGGCGCGGCCGCCGGAGTCCTGTGCATCGACGACTGGGTGCTGCTGACCTGCATCCCGTCACTGTGGGAGCTCAAGGACCTCGACGGCGACGGCCAGGCCGAGCACCGCGAGCCGCTGGCGTCGGGCTTCGGCGTCCACGTCGCCTTATTCGGCCACGACCTGCACGGCCTGTGCGAAGGCCCCGACGGAAAGATTTACTTCTCCATCGGCGACCGCGGTTTCAATGTTACGACGCGCGAGGGCGCCGAACTGGTCAACCTCGACTCCGGCGCCGTGCTCCGTTGCAATCGCGACGGCAGCGGGCTGGAACTGTTCGCCACGGGGCTGAGGAATCCGCAGGAACTGGCGTTCAACGAATGGGGCGACCTGTTCACCGTGGATAACAACTCCGACGCCGGCGACAAGGCCCGGCTCGTCCACGTCGTCGAAGGGATGCAGGCCGGCTGGCGGATGTCGTACCAGTACCTGCCGGATTGCGGCCCGTTCCAGCGCGAGAGAATCTGGGAAACCGAAAACGACCAGCAGCCGGCGTCGATCGTGCCGCCGTTGACGCATGTCACCGAGGGGCCGTCGGGGCTGGCGTTCTACCCTGGAACGGGCCTGCCCGCGGAAAACCAGGGGGCCCTGTTCGTGTGCGACTTCCTGGGCATGCCCGCTTCGAGCGGCGTGCGGCGACTGTGGGTCGAGCCGCACGGCGCCACCTACCGGCTGACGCGCGACGCCATGTTCGCCGAGGGGGTGTTGGCGACCGATTGCGACTTCGGCCCGGACGGCGCGCTGTACGTCGCCGACTGGATCGATGGCTGGACGGGCGCCGGCGCCGGCCGCATTCACCGCATCGCCAGCGACGACGCGGCGGCCGCCGCCGGGGCGCGGGCCACGCAAACGCTGCTCAGCGACATGCCGCGGAAGTCGGTGGACGAAGCGGTCGCGCTGCTT
>QEVI01000018.1 GCA_003576855.1 Planctomycetota bacterium | reverse complement strand
CGGCGGCTCGCCCACCAAGAACAACTGGTCGATCGTCATGGACGTCAAGTTCCCCGTCCTCAGCGCCTTCACCGGGCTGTGGGAGACCGACGCGCTCGCCTCGGGCGACGGCGACTTCTTCATCCGCGACGACTCCGGCGCCGGCACGTTCGGCGCCCTTGGCATTTCGGGCCAGTACAACGGCTTCGTCAATGCCGACGCCTGGACCCGCATCGCCGTGACCGTCGATTCGACCACGGCGCCCGGAACCTACACGCTCAACAGCTATGTCGACGGAGTGTTCGTCGGAACGTCGACGACGGGCGTCGCGCCGGGCGGCCGCGAAGCCGTCAAGAGCGTCTTGCACCTGTTCACCGATGACGACGGCGAGACGTCCGCCGGCCTGGTCAACAGCGTCGCCTATTACGGCGAGGTCTTGAGCGAGACGGCGATTGTGAGCTTGGGCGGGCCCGCGGCGGCCGGGATTCCCGCGGCCGCCAACCAGGTCGGCCGGTGGAACTTCGACAACAACCTCAACAACGCGATTTCCGGCCGGGCGGCCATGACCGCCGTCGGCGGCTGGTCGCCCGCGTACGTCAGCGAGTCGATCGGCGGGTCGCCGGCGACGGTCCTCTCGTTCCCGGCATTCGACAACACGCAAGCGCTCGACATGCCCAACCAGGCCACGCCGGACGATCTGGGCGTCGCGACGACGACCAACACCTGGTCGATCGTCATGGACGTGAAGTTTCCCGTGCTATCCGGCTTCACGGCGCTGTACGACACCGATTCGCCCATTGAGGGCGACGGCGAGTACTTCATCCGCGACGATTCGGGCGGCGGGCTCTTCGGCGCCATCGGCATTTCGGGCCAGTACAACGGCGTCGTCAACGCCGACCAGTGGACCCGGATCGCGGTGACCGTCGACGGCTCGGCAAGCGGCGGAGCCTACGTCGTCACCGGCTACATCGACGGCGTGCTCGCGGGAACCTCGACGACCAGCAACGCGCCCAACGGCCGCCAGGCCATCGACGAAATCCTCCACCTGTTCCGCGACAACGACTTCGAGACGGCCGCCGGCATGATCAATAGCCTGGCGTTCTACGACGAGGTGCTGACGGCGGAAGTGATCGCCGCGCTCGGCGGCGCCTCGGCGGCTGGCATCCCCGTGCAGGCAGTGGCCGACGCCGATTTCGACAACGACGGCGACGTCGATGGCGCCGACTTCCTTACGTGGCAGCGCGGCTTCGGAACCGCCTCCGGCGCTACCAACGCCCAAGGCGACGCCGACGGCAACGGGGCCATCAACTCGGCCGACCTCGCCGTTTGGAAGTCCAAGTACGGCGCCGCCGCCGGAGCGACCGCCGCCGCGGTGCCCGAGCCGGCCGCCGCCGTCCTGGCCGCCTTGGCGCTGGCGGGCTGCGTGGGCCGCCGCGCCCGCCGCCGCTGAGCTTCCACGTCAACCGTAGCGACCGACGACCCCTGTGGCCCAGCGCCCCAGGGGTCGTTTCGTTGATCCCGCTTATGCGTTCGCGCAGGGCGAAGGGCCGTCCGCGCCCGCGTGCTGCCCGCTCCCGCTGCAGCCGCAGTAGGCGCTTCCCAGCGCGTCGCTCACCGGAACGCCGAGCCGGTCGGCGAGCGCGTAGGCGATGCTCACGTATTTCTTCTGCGCGCCCCGCTGCCCGTGGCCGGCTTCGACCTTGTCGAACGCCGCGGCCAATTCCTCTTGATCGGCCCGGCTGAGCGCTTGATCGGCCATTTGAAACAGGCAGTGATCCTCTTTTTGAATGTGCTGGCGGAGCAGCGCCGAGTAGGCGCGGGCATGCTCCACAAACAGCAGCTTGCCGGCCAGGTCGCCCAGCGAAAACTCCTTGATCGCATCGGCCATGCCGCGGATGCGGCGGCGCCCGAGCTCATGCTCATGAAGCATAACGCCGGTCGGACCGTTCTGGCGCTGAAACCCCTTGGCCTCCATCAGCGGGAACAGCAGGTCCTCTTCTTTGTGATGGTGGCACTCGTCGGCGTACACGCGGAGGAAGTCGAGGGCCTGCGTCGCCGCTTCCATGTCCAGCGGGCGGCCGGCGTCGCAGTTATCGGCCATGCGATCCAGGCACGACAACACGATTTCGATCACCCGATGTTCCTGCATTAATAGCTCGGTAGGTTTCATGACGCTTACTTTCTGGGGCTGGGTTTAAGGTCGCGGAGGACACGAAGAAGCATAAATGTCGCTCGGTGATGCGCCGTTGCGATGACGTCGCCGCCAGCGCTGGTCGCCCTGGCATCGCCTCGCGGCTGTACAACGTATTCGAAATACGCCAGCCGGGTGAGTGTCGCTAGTCGGCGGCTCTCCGTGCCCTCCGTGCCTCCGTGGTTTTGCCATCCAACTTAGCCACGAACGATGTCATCGCCGCCTCCGCTGGCTAGTCCTCGGCGGCCCCTGGCTCGTCGATGCGGAGCGTGATCGGCGACGATCGGTCGCACAACGGGCGCCGACCTTCGGATTCATTGAGCAGATCGGCGAGCGTGGTTTCCCGAAAGGTGTGCTCGACCATCGCAATCGCCGCGTCCAGCCGGCGATGGAGCGGGCAGAGGACGCCCGCGTGTTCGCTGATCTTCAGCGGGCACTGGCGGATCCGCTTAATCGGTTCGACGGCCTGCACGACGTCGAAGATCGTCATCGCCGCCGGCTTCTTCGCCAGAATGAACCCGCCGTTGACGCCGCGCCGCGAGTTGACCAACTCGGCTCGCACCAGGACCTGCATCAGCTTCGAGAGGTAGGCGACGGGCGTATCGGTCAGCTCCGCGAGAAGTTGCGCCGTGCAGGGCTGGCCCTCTCGTTTGGCGAGCGTCACCATCGCGCGGAGCGAGTACTCGACGGCTTGCGTGATCACGATCTCAGTAGTCCCCGCAAAAACTGTTTCTTCGCTTGACGCCCTTTATAACCCCGGTTATGTTTGCCGACAAGAGGAATGATGGGTCCACAATTCCTTAATTCCCAACTCCATTGTTTGTAAGGCTTTAGAGAATCCCAAGATTTGCCGAGGTAACTCCGGGGGCACGACGGTGTCGCGGCCCCGCCCGCCGGCGGCGATTCTCCCAAGGCCTGCTGTCAGTCGCGGTCATGCCATGAGTGCGGCAGCACCCCTTTGCGTCGCAGCGCCGAGCGAGGGTTACCACCGTGAGCTGATTTCCTGCCAGGCCGCCTGCCCCGTCCATACCGACGCCCGCGGCTATGTCCGGGCAATCGCCGAAGGGCGGTTCCGCGACGCCTACCTCATCGCTCGCGGCCCGAACCCGTTCGCTTCGATTTGCGGGCGCATCTGCGGGGCCCCGTGCGAAGCGGCCTGCCGCCGCGGCAAAGTGCCCCGCGTCGACGCTGACGGCCGCTTCGTCGCCAATGACCGGCCGATCGCCATTCGCGCGCTGAAGCGATTTGCGTGCGAGCACTCCGGGCCTGAGCGGCGGCCCGCGGACGACGTGATCGGCGACTTGCAATCGTTCGACGGGCATGTCTCGGCCGATGTCGACGAACTGGCGGCCCTGGTGCGGGCCGGCGTGGCCGGGCAGTTTGCCAAGGCCCACGGGGAACCGGTGGCGATCATCGGCGCGGGACCGGCCGGGTTGTCTGCGGCGCACGACTTGGCCCTGATGGGCTTTCGGCCGGTCGTATTCGACTCGGAGCAAACTCCGGCGGGCATGCTCGCCGTGGGCGTCCCGGCGTATCGCATGCCCCGCGAGATCATCGCCCGCGAAGTCGCGGTCATCGAGCGGCTGGGCGTTGAAATCCGCTGCGGCGTCACGGTCGGCAAAGACGTTTCGCTCGCTGCACTGCGACGCGACTACGCCGCGGTGATTCTGGCGGTCGGCGCGAAGTCGTCCCGCGGTTTAGGCATTCCCGGCGAGCAGGGACCGTATGTTTACGGCGGCGTCGACCTGCTGCGGGCCGTCGCCGTCGGCGAGCCGATCGACGTGGGTCGCGACGTCGTCGTCATTGGCGGCGGGAACGTCGCGTACGACGTGGCCCGCACCGTCGTGCGGCAGATCGCTTACGACGCGGCCCGTACGGTCGTGCGGATGCCGGGCACGGGGCGCGTGACGCTGGCGTCGCTGGAGACGCTGGAAGAAATGCCCGCCGATACGCTCGAAATCCTGGAAGGCGATGAAGAGGGCGTCGTGCGGCTCAACGGCTGGGGGCCGACGGAAATCCACCGCGATTCATCGGGCGCCGTCACCGGCGTGGAGTTCCGCCGCTGCCTGCAGGTGTACGACGCGGATCGGCGCTTCGCGCCCGTCTTCGACGACAACGACCGCTGCACCATTCCCTGCACGACGGCGGTGCTCGCCGTCGGGCAGGCGCCGAACCTGTCGTTCCTCAGCGACGGGGGCCAAGACATCGAACAACTTCGCCCCGGCTGGCCCAAGGTGGACCGGGCGACGCTGTCCACGACGGCCCGCGGCGTGTTCGTCGCCGGCGACCTGGCCCACGGGACGCGGCTGCTGATCGACGCGGTGGCGTCGGGCAAAGCGGCCGCGCGATCGGTGTACCGCTTCATCACCGGCCGGCAGATTGAGGCCGAGGCCGTCGTTTCGCATATCCGGCTCGACCGGTATCAGCGCGAGCGGGGGTACGAGGCGATTCGCCGCACGGCGGTCGCCGTGGCCGAGCCGCACGAACGGATGCAACACCCCGGCCACGAAGTGGAGCTCGGTTTCGATCGCGCCGCGGCGATGCGCGAGGCGTCGCGGTGCCTCGACTGCGGCGTGACGCCGGTATTCGACGGCAATCGCTGCGTCCTCTGCGGCGGCTGCGCCGACGTCTGCCCCACGAAGTGCCTGAAACTGGCGCCGTTGAGCGAGATCCGGCTGACCGACGAGCTGGACGCCCTCGTAGATGCGTCGCTCGGCCCCGGCGCCGACCTGGAACAAAACTCGGTCATTCTCAAAGACGAAGACCGCTGCATTCGTTGCGCTTTGTGCGTCGAGCGCTGTCCCGCCGACGCGATAGCGATGGAGCGATTCACGATGTGCACCACGTGGAGGACTGCATGACGACGCCCACGCCCTCGTCGCCTTCGGGCCCGTCGCGGCTCGATCCTGAACCGACGCCGCGACGCGACTTTCTTGGTCTGGCGTCGCTGTGGGCCGCCGCCTCGACGATGCTGTTCGCGGCGATCGGCATGATGCGCCTGCCCAAGGCGGCCGTGCTGTCGTCGCCGTCGAAGAAGTACCTGGTGCAGCTTCCCGATTCGCTGGCGCCGGGCGAGGCGTTCGAGCCGCCGGGACGCGCGGTGGTGCTGTTCCGCGACGAGGACGGCGTCTATGCCATGTCCAAAGTATGCACTCACCTGGGGTGCCTCATCAAAAAAAACGGCGACGGCTTCGACTGCCCGTGCCACGGCTCGCGCTTCGGGATCGACGGGTCGGTGGTCAAGGGCCCGGCGCCGCAGCCCTTGGCGTGGCACAAGGTGACCCGCGTGGGCGAAGCCTACATGGTCGATGAGGGAGTGGCGGTCCCGACAGGCGCCAAAGAGCAGGCATGAGCGATTCACCGATCAAGACGAGCCAGTCGGCGCTGGGGCGGTTCTGGCGGAACCTGGCCGGGGCGCCGCGGGCCGTGTGGCGGGCCGCGTTTCGCTCCGGAGCGCCGACCACCGACCGCACCCGCTCGCAGTTCGTGTTTAACAACATCTTCCTGCACATCCACGCGGTCCGCACGCACCGCTGGAGCCTGCGGTGGACGACCACGATGGGTCTGGGCATCGCCGCCGCCGCGGCGTTCCTCATCACCGTCGTGACCGGCATCCTGCTGATGTTCTATTACAAGCCCTATCCGGAAGCCGCCTACGACTCGGTGAAAGACATTCACTTCGTCGTGCCGACGGGCCGGTTCATTCGGAACCTGCACCGTTGGGCCGCCAACGTGATGGTCGTGACCGTCATCCTCCACATGGCGCGGGCGTTTTACACGGCCGCGTATCGCCGGCCGCGCGAATTCAATTGGTTGATCGGCCTGGGCCTGTTCGCCGTCACGCTGGGATTGTCGTTCACCGGGTACCTGCTGCCGTGGGACCAGTTGGCGTACTGGGCGATCACCATCGGCGCCAACATCGCCCAGTCGCCGCGGGAGGTGACCGACGCCTTGGGGATTACTGCGTACTTCGATCCGGGCGGGTTCCAGCGACAGCTTTTGCTGGGCTCGGACGTCGTCGGCGAGGAAGCCCTCATCCGGTTCTACTTGCTCCACGTGATGATCCTGCCGCTGGCGCTCAGCACGCTGCTGGCGGTCCATATTTGGCGGGTTCGCAAGGACGGGGGTTTGACCCGACCGGCCGACGCGGACCGCCGCTTGGGCCCCCCGCCGGGCGACGTCTACCCGGTGTTCACCGATGCGCCGATGAAGACCTATCACCTGGCGGCGGTCGTGCGCGGCCGTTCGCCCGCGGTCGGCAAGGGCCCGGAAAACACCGTCCCCTCGATGCCGCACCTGTTCTACGCCGAACTGGCGGCGCTGATGGTCACGGTGCTGGTTTGCCTGGCGCTGGCCATTACCTGGCATGCGCCGCTCAAGGAGATCGCCAATCCCGACGTCCCGGAGAACCCGGCCAAGGCGCCGTGGTACTTCCTCGGCTTGCAGGAGCTGGTTTCGTATTCGGCGTTCATGGGCGGCGTCGGCTTGCCGGCGATCGTGCTGCTGGGGCTAGGCCTGATTCCATTTTTGGACCGAGAACAGGAAGGCACCGGCGAGTGGTTCGGCGGCCCCGGCGGCAAGGGGCTCGTCGCCCGCTCGGCGATCTTCGGCCTGGCGGTCGTGCTGCTAGTCGAGACCGTCGCCATCGGGTTTGGATGGATTCGCGAATGGTATCCCGAGGCGCCGCAACTGCTGATCACGCTGCTCAATCCAGGCACGCTCATCGCCGCGGCGTACGCGTTGTACTCGATGTGGCTGGTCCATCGCTACGATTCGGTGCGCTCCGGCGCGATGGGGCTGTTCACCTGCTTTCTGTGCGGGTTCATCGTGCTGACGATCATCGGCACGTACTTCCGCGGGCCGAACTGGACGTTTTATTGGTCGATGGCCGACTGGCCTAAGCATTGATTCGACAGCGCGGCGCGAACATGAATAAGTACAAACACCTGCTGTTATGGTCGAGCTTGGGCGTGCTCGCCCTGCTGGTAGCGTCGGCCGTGCAGGAAAACTTTCTCAAGGAATGGCGCCGCGCGCAGGCCGCCATGCGCGCCGGCGGCGCGCCCATCGAGGTCCGCCTGCGGCAGGTCGTCAACCCGCAGCTTCGCACGACCGATCGCTGCGTTTCCTGCCACGTCGGCATGGCGCCGGGCGAACACAGCCTCTCGGGCGGCCCGCTGGCCAAGCCGCATCCGGACGTCTACCACGATCCGGCCGATTTCGGCTGCACGGTCTGCCACGGCGGCCAGGGACGCGCCACCGACAAGGACGACGCGCACGGCGACGTCCACTTCTGGCCTCATCCGATGATTCCTCGGCAATTCGCCGATGCGGGATGCGGCGCCTGCCATACCCATTTGCGAGTCCCGAACATCGGCAAGCTCCAGCTCGGCGCCCGGCTGGTCGAACGCAACGATTGCCTGGCGTGCCATCGCATCGACGGCCGCGGCGGCACGCTGCGACCCGGCGGAGCGGGCGGCATGGAGGGGCCCGACTTGTCTCGCGTCGGCATGGCCGGCTACGACCGCGACTGGTTTGCCGCCCATCTTGCCCAGCACCAGCAAGCGACCGACGGTCCATGGAAGGACTCGTTCGGACCGATCGCGGAAGCCGATCGCCTGTTGATCGACGAATACCTCGCGTCGCGCAGCGGCGCCCCGGACCTGGTCGAGGCCAAGGCGCTGTTTCACAGCCTCGGATGCCGCGGCTGCCACAAGGTGGGCGGCGTCGGCGGCAACGACGGTCCCGACCTGACGCTCGTCGGCGACAAGGACCCTGGGCGGCTCGACTTTACGCACGTCCCCGGCGAGCCGACGCTGGCCAACTGGTTCGCCGAGCACTTCCGCGCCCCGGCCAAGGTGGTTCCCGGCTCGCAGATGCCCGCACTGGCGCTGACCGAGGACCAAATCACGAAGTTGACGCGCTATATGTTGTCGCTGCGGCGGAGCGAGTTTCCGGAATCGCTGTGGCCGCAGGACCGCATCCGCGCGCAGCGCTTCGACGAGCGGGAATTCGCCGCCGACGGCGCGACGCTGTACGGCACGTTCTGCGCGGCCTGTCACGGCCAGTCGGGCGAGGGGCTTCGTTACCCGGGCATGACGCCGTTTCCCGCGATTGCCAACGCGGATTTTCTCGCCGTGGCCAGCGACGAATTTCTCGCGCAAACCATTCGCGAAGGGCGGCCGGGCCGACGCATGCCGGCCTGGAGCGCCGTCGAGGGGGGGCTGCGGCCGGAAGAAATCGACGCGATCGTCGGCCACTTGCGGCGCCTCGCCGGCGACGTGACCGCCGAGCCGCCGCGGCACGCCTCGCCGCGATGGATCGAGGCCGATCCGGAGGCGGGCCGCCGGTTGTACGGTCGGTTCTGCGCCGGTTGCCATGGAGCTGGCGGCGAAGGGGTCAACGCACCGGCGCTGAACAACCCAGCGCTGCTGGCCGCCGCCAGCGACGACTATCTCGTGGAAACCATCGGCCGCGGGCGGCAAGGGACCGACATGCTCAGTTTCCGCCAGGGATCGCCCGTCCGGCCGGCGCTTGCTGAAGAAGACATCCAGTCCATCGTGGCGTTCATTCGCCAGTGGAGCCCATCACCGAAAACCCAACCTGTTGCACCGAGCGACGAGGAGCCTACCCCATGAAACCAAGCGACGTCAGTCGGCGCGACTTTTTAGCTTCGGTGCGCGCGGCGGGATTCGGCGCGCTGGCCGCCTCGGCGTCGCGAGCCTGGGGGCTGGACGCCGTCGGCAACCCCCTGGCCGCCTACCCCGACCGCGGCTGGGAACGGGTCTACCGCGACCTGTGGAAGTACGACTCGACCTTTACCTTCCTGTGCGCCCCCCAACGATACGCACAACTGCCTGCTCAACGCCTACGTCCGCTCCGGCGTCGTCACGCGGATCGGCCCCACGATGAAGTACGGCGAAGCGGTCGACCTGGCCGGCAACGGCGCCAGTCACCGCTGGGACCCGCGGGTTTGCCAGAAGGGCCTCGCCCTGACGCGACGCTTCTACGGCGACCGCCGCATCTCCAACTGCATGGTCCGCGAGGGGTTTCGCCGTTGGTACAAGGAGGGCTTCCCGCGCCAGGCCGACGGTCGGCCGGCGGCCGAGTACTTCCGCCGGGCTCGCGACGCCTGGGTGCGGGTCAGCCATGACGAGGCCGCCGAGATCGTCGCCGCGGCGCTGAAGAACATCGCCGAAACCTACACCGGCGAGGAAGGACAGCGGCGGCTCGCCGAGCAGCACTACGACGAAGCCACCATCGCCGCGACCCAAGGCGTCGGCACGCAAGTGCTCAAATTCCGCGGCGGCATGCCGCTGCTGGGCGTCACGCGGGTGTTCGGCCTGTACCGCATGGCCAATTCGATGGCCCTGCTGGACTCGGCGATCCGCAACGTCGGGCCCGATCAAGCGCTCGGCGGCCGCGGCTTCGACAACTACAGTTGGCACACCGACCTGCCGCCGGGGCACCCGATGGTCACCGGTCAGCAGACCGTCGAGTTCGACTTAAGCGCGGTCGAGCATTGCAAGACGGTCGTCATCTGGGGCATGAACTGGATCACGACCAAAATGCCCGACGCGCATTGGCTCACCGAGGCCCGCGTCAAGGGGACGAAAGTCGTCGTGATTGCCTGCGAGTACTCGGCGACCTCCAGCAAGGCGGATCAAGCGATCGTCGTCCGCCCGGGAACGACGCCGGCGCTGGCGCTGGCGCTGGCCAACGTGATCATCCGCGAGAAGCTGTACGACGCCGAGTACGTCAAACGGTGGACCGACCTGCCGGTCCTCGTCCGCATGGACACGCTCAAGTACCTGCGGGCGCAGGATGTGTTCGAGTCGCCCGTCGCCGAGCTCTCCAACCAGACCCGCGTGATGGGCGCCGACGAGACCGAGCCGCCCCCCGCCAAGCAGAAGGAAATGCTGATCCCCGCGGCGCTCCGCCAGGAATGGGGCGACTACGTCTGGTGGGACGCCGACGGCAACGCGCCCCAGCCGCTGACCCGCGACGAAGTGGGCGAAAAATCGTCGGTCGGCTCGCCGCTGCTCGAAGGCGTGGTGGAAGTAACGCTCAAGGACGGGTCGAAGGTTCGCTGCCGGCCGGTGTTCGACCTGGTGCGGGACTACGCCGCGCACTTCGATCCGAAAACGGCGGAAGAGCTCACCTGGGCTCCGGCCGCCGCCGTCGAAGCGCTGGCCCGCGACCTGGCGAAGGAACCGGGCACGACGCTGTTCGCCGTCGGCATGGGACCCAACCAATTCTTCAACAACGACAACAAAGACCGCGACATCTTTCTGCTGGCGGCGCTGACGGGAAACGTCGGCAAGATCGGCGGCAACGTCGGCTCGTTCGCCGGCAACTATCGCGTGGCGCTGTTCAACGGGGCCGGTCAGTACATCAACGAGAACCCGTTCGACATCGAGCTGGACGCCGCCAAGCCGGCCCGCCCCAAGCAGTACTGGAAGCCCGAATCGGCCCACTACTACAACCACGAAGATCACCCCCTGCGGGTCGGCAAGAAGCTGCTCACCGGCAAGACGCACATGCCCTGCCCCACGAAGTCGATGTGGTTCGCCAACGCGAACTCGATCCTCGGCAACGTGAAGTGGCATTACAACACGGTGGTCAACGTGCTGCCGCGGATCGAAATGATCTGCGTCAACGAATGGTGGTGGTCCACCTCGTGCGAATGGGCCGACGTAGTGTTCGGCGTCGATTCTTGGGCCGAGTTGAAGCACCCCGACATGACGGCCTCGGTGACCAACCCGTTCCTACAGGTGTTCCCGCGGACGCCGCTGGAGCGCGTCTTCAAAACGCTGGGCGACATCGAAGTCTTCGCCCTGGTGGCGTCGAAGCTGGCGAACCTCACGGGCGACCAGCGGTTCAACGACTACTGGCGATTCGTCAACGAGGGCCGCACCGAGGCGTATCTGCAGCGGATTCTCGACTTCTCGACCAACACCAAGGGATTCAAGATCGCCGAGCTGATCGAAAAGGCCGACGCCGGCGTGCCGGCGCTGATGAACAACCGCACCACGCCCAAAGCGGTCGGCTACGAGCAAGTCGCCGACTCGCGGCCGTGGTACACCAAAAGCGGCCGCCTGGAGTTCTACCGCGAGGAGGATGAGTTCATCGAAGCCGGCGAGAACCTGCCCGTGCACCGCGAGCCGGTCGACTCGACCTTCTACGAACCGAACGTCATCGTCGCCGGGCCCCACGAGGCGCTGCGCCCGGCGGGCCCCGCCGACTACGGCGTCGATCCCCAGGATTTGTCGTGCGAGACCCGCTGCGGCCGCAACGTCGTCAAGACCTGGCAAGAGACAAAGTCGTCGGCTCACCCGCTAGCCAAGGACGGGTTCAAGTTCATCTTCCACACGCCGAAGTATCGCCACGGGGCGCACACCACGCCGATCGACACCGACATGGTGGCGGTGCTGTTCGGTCCGTTCGGCGACTTGCACCGCCGGGACAAGCGCTCGCCGTACGTGTCCGAGGGGTACGTCGACATCAACCCCGACGACGCCAAGGAGCTGGGCGTCGAGGACGGCGACTACGTCTGGATCGATCCGGACCCAGAGGACCGCCCGTTCCGCGGCTGGCAGAACAACAAGGCCGACTACGAGTTCGCGCGCCTCATCTGCCGCGCCCGCTACTACCCCGGCACGCCGCGCGGCGTGACGCGGATGTGGTTCAACATGTACGCCGCGACGCCCGGCTCGATGGAAGGCCTCGAGACCCGCAGCGACGGCTTGGCGAAAAGCCCGCGGACCGGCTATCAGGCGATGTTCCGCTCCGGGTCGCACCAATCGGCGACCCGGGGATGGCTCAAGCCGACCTGGATGACCGACTCGCTGGTGCGCAAGAACATGTTCGGCCAGTCGATCGGCAAGGGGTTCATGCCCGACATTCACTGTCCGACCGGCGCGCCCCGCGAGGCGATCGTCAAGATCACCAAGGCCGAGCCGGGCGGGCTCGGCGGCGAGGGCCTGTGGCGCCCGGCGGCGCTGGGCATCCGGCCGCGGTACGAATCCGAAGCGATGAAACAGTATCTGGCGGGTGGGTTTCTGGGAGGCGTCGCGCCCGACGACCGCCGCGATTCCGACGCGCAACCGAAAGCGGAGGCCTAAGCCATGGCGCGAGTCTACAACTGGCAACTGCAGCGCGAGATGTCGTATTGGTATCCGGAGAACCGGCCCAAACGGCAGTTCGCGGCCATTTTCGACATCAATAAGTGCATCGCCTGCCAAACCTGCACCCTGGCCTGCAAGACGACCTGGACCTCCGGCAAGGGCCAGGAGTACATGCTCTGGAACAACGTCGAGACCAAGCCTTACGGGTCGTATCCCCTGGCCTGGGATCTGAACCTGCTCGGCAAGCTGGGCGCCCAGCAGTGGAACGGCGGCGAGTATCCAGGCCGCACGTTGTTCGAATCCGCCGAGGCCGGCGAACGCGTGCTCGGTTGGCGCCCTGAGGAACCCGATTACGCCTATCCCAACCATGGCGAGGACGATTGCGCGGGGCAGGTCGATGCCGGCGCGGACGTCAACATTCCGCACCTGTCGTGGTTCTTTTACTTGGCGCGGATTTGCAACCACTGCACCTTCCCGGCGTGCCTCTCGGCATGTCCGCGGGGCTCGATCTACAAGCGCCCCGAAGACGGCATCGTGCTGGTCGACCAGAGCCGCTGCCGCGGCTATCAGGAATGCGTCAAGGCCTGCCCCTACAAGAAGGTGTTCTACAACCCCATGACGGGCACGTCCGAGAAGTGCATCGCCTGCTTTCCGAAAATCGAAGAAGGCCTGCAACCGCAGTGCTTCGTCAATTGCATCGGCAAGATCCGCATGGCCGGCTGGATCTCCCGGCCCGACGAAGCACGGCCGGACAACCCGCTGGACTACCTGGTCCACATCCGCAAGGTGGCGCTGCCGCTGTTCCCGCAATTCGGCCTGGAGCCGAACGTGTACTACATTCCGCCGATTCACGCCCCCAAGCCGTTCCTGCAACAGATGTTCGGCCCGCTGGCGGGACAGGCCATCGACGCTTACCGCGCGGCGAAAGACGACCTCGACCTGGCCGGCCTGTTGGCGCTGTTCGGATCATCCGAGCGGCTGATGTCGCGATGGAAGCGCGAAGGCGAGATGATCGCCGGCCTCGACGACCAGGGCGCCGAACTGGTGCGCGTCCCTATCACCGAGCCGGTCAGCATTCGTCCCGCGTACGACGAGTTGTATCAGATTGCCCGAGTGAACTGCCCGTAGCGCTGCGGCACACTGAGAGTTAGCGCGATCGCGAACCCGCGCATCGCCATGGAGCAAGTCGCCATGAATCGTTCATTCCCGCATTGGCCGCTCAGCCATGTCGCGGCGGCACTGGTCGCGCTGATTGGCTGCCGGCAGGCCGCCGAGGCCCCGCCGACGAACGTCGTCATCCGGCAAGTCGCGTCGCTCCCCTCGGAGCCCAGCGATCCGGCGTGGCGCCAGGCGGTCGAGTTCGACGCGAAGCTGATTCCCCAAGACATGGTCGAGCCGCGGCTGCTGGCTGAATCGACGGCCGGCGTGCGGGTCCGCGCCCTGACCGACGGCCGCGACCTGGCCGTGCGCTTGGAGTGGGACGATGCGTCGAAGGACGACGTGCCGGGTCCGGCCAAGTTCTTCGATGCCTGCGCCATCCAGGTGCCGGCCGACGTTCAATCCACCGTGCCGGCGCCGCAGATGGGCGAAACCGGTCGCCCCGTGCACATCAGCTACTGGAACGCCGTCTGGCAGGCCTCGGTCGATGGCCGGCCCGACTCGCTCGCGGCGCTCTATCCCAACGCGGCGGTCGACCATTACCCCTTCGAGGCCGAAAGCCTGAAGAAAGACCCCGCCGCGCAGCAGGCCATGGCCGCACGCTATGCTCCGGCGCGGACCCTGGGCAACCCGATGGCCGGTCCCCGCGAGTCGCCCGTCGAAGATATGATCGCCGAAGGTCCCAGCACGCTGACTCGCTCGCCCGAACAGGCGTCGCGCGGGCGAGGCGTGAAGACGGCCACCGGGTGGTCAGTGCAGATCGTGCGGCCGCTGCCGGCTTCGGCCGCCAACCATCAGCCGGGCCAGATCGCCTTCGCGGTCTGGCGGGGCGATGCCCGCGAAGTCGGCGCCCGGAAGATGCGGACCGCCTGGATCGAACTTTCCCAGGAGGAGATTCATGAGCCGTCCGCTAGCCAGTAACGCCGCAGCGCCGCCGCTGGAACCAGCCTGCATGGCGCTGATGCAGCAGGCAGCCGAGTGGCGGTTGCTGGCGCTATTGCTCTCGGGGCCGCGCGACGGCAACTGGGCGACGCAGGCCGAAATGCTGGCCCGCGAGGCTGGCGATGCGCTGTTGCGCCAGGCCGTCGAAACGGCGCAAAGCGAATCCCACGAGAACCTTTACGATTCCATCTTTGGACCGGGCGGACCCGCGCCCCCTCGCGAAGTGAGCTATCGGCCAGCTACGCTGGCGAGCAACCACCTCGCCGAACTGGCGGCGCACTACGCGGCGTTCAACTTCACATCGTCCTGCGACGAACCGTACGACCACGTCGCCGTGGAGACCGACTTCGTCGCGTACCTGCGGTTCAAGCAAGCCTTCGCCGTGGCCTGCGGCGAGGTAGAAATGGCCGAAGCCGCACAGGCCGCCGCGGAATACGTCGTCGCCGAACACCTGTCGTACATCGCCGAGCCGCTGGCCGAACGACTGGCCAGCTGCGGCGTCAACTACCTGAGGCTTGCCGCCGAGGCGCTGCTGGTTCGCGCCGGGCGAGCCCCAGTCGCGTCGATGCTCCCCATCCTGCAGGATGGCGCCGAAGCCGAGTTCGATTTCTGCGCCGACGCCGAAACCGATGGGTTCGATTCCCTGCCGCTGGAAGTCTAGGTCGACGCCCGACATGACGTAGCCAGCGCGACGCCGCTGGTTATCGCGCCGGGCGCCGAACCGGCTTGATCCATCCCGCCCAGCCGCCGCCGGGGGCCAGTTCCGCCTGCACGACGGCGCCCCGCTTGACCTGCTGCACCGACCGGCGGAAATCGCGGCCGTTCCGCTCGGCGTTGACGCCGTCGCTCCAGGCGTGCAGTTCGTACTCCCCCTCGGGCAGGAAGTCGAGCTTCAACTGCAGCGTCCGCCGCGTCCAGTCGGTCATCGCCCCGACGAACCACTGGTCGCCCGACTTACGGGCCAGGGCGACGTAGTCCGCCGCCTTCGCCTCCAGCACGTGCAGCTCGTCCCACACCGTTGGCACGGCTGCCAGGAACTCCAGGCACTCCGGTTCTTCCAGGTAATGCGTCGGGCTGTCGGCCAGCATCTGCAGCGGGCTCTCGTACACGACGAACATCGCCAACTGGTGACAGCGCGTGCCAAAACTCATCGGGTGATTGCCGATCGCCTTCCAATCGCCGCGGCTGGCGTTGCTCATGGCGCCAGGCGTAAAGTCCATGGGCCCGGCGACCATCCGCACGAACGGCAGCACCAGCTCCTGCTCGGGGTTCGTCATCTGGTCGGTCCACTTGTACTGCTCCAGCCCGGTGACGCCCTCGGAGGTCATCACGTTGGGGAACTGCCGCCGCAGGCCGGTCGGCTTGTAGGCGCCGTGGAAGTCGACCATCAGCCGGTGCTTCGCCGCCTGGCGAGCGATGCGGTGGTAGTACTCCACCATCCACTGATCGTCGCGCTGCATGAAGTCGACCTTGATCCCCGCCACGCCGAGTTGCTCATACTTTTCCAGCGCCGGCTCAAGCTTCACGTCCAGCGCATTCCACAGCACCCAGAGAATGACGCCCACGCCTCGCTCTTGGCCGTAGCGGACCAGCTCCTCCAGGTCCAATCCTTCGCGGACGCTCAGCACGTCGCTCGAGTCGGCGCACCAACCTTCGTCCAACAGCAGGTAGGCCACGCCGTGGTCGGCGGCGAAGTCGACGAAGTACTTGTACGTCTCCGTATTGACGCCGGCCTTGAAGTCGACGCCGTACACGTCAATCGCGTTCCACCATTCCCAGGCGACCTTGCCCGGCTTGATCCACGAGGCATCGCCGATCTCCGACGGCGGCGCCAGCGCGTACACCAGTTCCGATGTCAACAGTTCCGCGTCGTCCTCGGTGACGATCATCACCCGCCACGGGAAACTCCGCGGGCCGGCCGTCCTGGCCAGGTACGGGGCGGCCTTGGTTACCGGCACGTCGCGATCGTTCTTCGCCTCCGTCTCCAGGGCATACGGAGCGAACTTCCCGACCAGCCCAGGCTTCCCCGCGCCCATGCCCCGCAGAAACATGCCCGGGTACGACGCCAGATCAGACTCCGAAAGGTAAAGCTTCCGCCCGCCCGGCAGGTCGACCAGCACGCCGGTCGAACCGAAACGATCTTCGCCGACGTCGGCCAGCTCCAGATGTTTGTACTGCCGCTCCTGGTGCGAGAAGATGCTCTCCTCCTCCGGAAACCACGCCTTGGTCTTGTCGGGGAAGGTGAACTGGGCCCGCTCCTCGGCGACGACGATCTCTCCCTCGCGCGCCGCATGCCAGCGATAGGCGACGCCTTCGTCATACGCCCGAAAAACCAGCGCATCGCCGTTGCCCAGCGCCAGCCGCAGCTCGTTGTACTTCACGTCCAGCCGCCGGTACTTCCGCGGCACGGGAAACTCGATGGTCTCCTTCGCCGATCGCGTGGTCGCCTTGCAGGGTCCGCCGTCGCCAGCCATCCAGCCGGCGCCCTCGATCTTCAGGTCGATCGCCGAAGGGAGGACGACCGGTTCGCCGCGCAGCGATACGGCATAGGTCAATTCCTCGCCGCGCCGAACTTCCACCTTAAGTCGCGACGAAGGCGACTCGAGCGTCCACGCCTCCTCGCCATTGCTGGGCACTGCCATCGTCAACCCCGCACAATGCACTCCCAGAAACGCCAAGGCGGAAAAGCGACCGCTCATGCTGCTGCACTCCCTGTTGAAGCTGCTGTTCGAGTGGCAACCCGTGCGAGCCCTGCTCCGCTCCACAGACTCGGTCGCGCCAGCGGCGCGTTCGAGTATAGGGTTGCGACAGCGGCCGCAGCGACCGCCGGCGGCTGCGGCTTGCCGCACGCCAGCGTACCGTCGATCCATGGTCCCGCTGGCGAGCTTGAGACGCCCGCCGTGGCCGAGTCATACGACGATCCGCTTGTGCCGCAGCCCCGAAGAGATCCGGCTCGATCGCCTTGAAACGAACTAACGGGCGCCGCTCGACGCGTACGGCACCCGCATGGCGACGGTCACAAAGGGCTGACCGACGGTCCGCCTTCGCGTTCGTCGTCGCCAAGGCCCGCACGCAGCTCGGCCAGGTCGCGCCGCAGCGATCGGGCCACGAGGAACAAATCGCCGCTATGGAGGATGAAATTGCACCCCTCGCGGGCCCACTGCAGCTCCGTTTCCAAGTCTCCATACACCATGTGAATGCCGACGGCGACGCCCGCGTCGCGCGATTGCCGAATGATCTGCCGCACCGCTTGCTCAAAGCGGGGATCGCCGTACTGCTCAGGCAGCCCCATGCTGCAAGACAAGTCGTGCGGGCCGATGAGCACAGCGTCGAGCCCGTCGACGGCCAGGATCTCGGCGAGGTTCGCCACGGCCGGCGTGCTCTCGACGTTGACGATGCACAGCAGGTCGCCGTTGCGAGCAGCCAAATATTCGCGCAGCGAAGGATCGCAGGCCGATGGCCGAGCGACCATGCGATCGAGTCGCGCTCCTTTTACCGGCCGGAATCGGACGGCGCCCGCCAAGGCCCGCGTTTGCTCGGCCGATTCGACGTACGGCGCCACGATTCCCGCGGCCCCGCCATCGAGCATCTGGCAGGCGGCCACGGGGCAGGGGCTGCCGATCCGCACGATCGGCGCGATGCCCAGCGCCGCGTAGCCGCGGCACATCCACGACACGGTTTCGCGATCGAGCGGCACGTGCTCGGTGTCGATGAACACGAAATCGACGCCGGCGCTTTGTACCATAGTCGGCCACAGCGGCGAACTGGAAGCCACCATCGTGCCGTACACTCGGCGGCCAGATTGCAGCGCGGCTTTTAACGTGGCGGACATGGGCGCTACTCCTGCTTGAGCAGCCAGACCTCGGCGATCTGACAGCCGCGGCCGGCCCCGCCGCGGTCGGCGTTGGCTCGCCACTGGAGGGTCAATTCGCCGCCCGCCGTGGCCGCGGCGGGAACGGCGTACTCCACCGGTCGCGGCGGCCGCGGCTTCTCCAGCCAAGGGTGGATTTCTATCTCTCGATCGTCGCACCGGGCCGCCAGCCGCACCTTCACGTCGAACACATCGCCCGCATACACCACGCGGAGCTTGTACCGCGCCGCTGGATCGAGCCGCGGGTAATGCATCACGATCGGCGTGTCGTACAACCCGTCGACGTGTGTGCACCACGACCGCCGCCACGCGGGGTCGGAGCGAAAGCCGACCGCCGGCGTCGCCAGGAACCCGGGGTCGCTGGCATACGCCACGCTGACGACGACATGCGGCTGCTGCGACGGGTTCCCCAGGTCGTCGTAGAAACCGCCAGGGCCAGGATCGGTCCAGTTCACGATTTCCTCCACGGCGCGGAGCTGCGCCGCCGGGTCGTTCAGCCGGCGGATTGACGCGAAGCGCTCGCTGAGCCAGGCGCGATTGTTGAGCGGCACGTCGATCTCATCCAAATTGGCGCCGCGCCCGACCGCGATGGCCTGGTACCTCTCGACCGAAAGCTGCATGCCGATGCTCTGAAACAGGGCCTCGGCCAGTTCCGCCGTCCGCTGGCGCAAGCCCTCGTGCACCGACGGCGCGTCCGCCTGTGCCAGCGCGCTTTCGGCGTCGGCCAGCGCGCGATCAACTCCCACGGTGCGCGCGGCCGCCAACGCGCTCATCGCCGCGGCTTCCTGCGCCGACTCCTCAACCAGCCGATGGTAAATGTACGCGTCGTAATAAGCGCGATAGAGGGCCTGCTGAAACCGCCAGTTGCGCAGCGCGGCCGGCGCGGCGGCTCGCTCCATCGCTTGCAGCCGCCGCAGCGTCTGCGTGACTTCCTCGCTGGCCAGCAGCGGCCCCCGCCAGTTGCGCTCCAGCGCCAGCAAGCCTTGGGCGAAGTCGTCGGCGTACTGGTCGCCGAGGAAGCATCGGCCGTACTCGCGCAGCACGTCGATCGGCCGGGCCTCTGGATCCCAGCAGAGCGCACTCCATATCGCCTTGTTCACGTCGTCATTACAGCCCTCGCTGTAGGCGATGACGCCCGCGGCGTGCTCCGGATACTGCCAGAAGATCGTCGCCTGGTCGATCGGCCGCGGGTTGATGGGCTCGCGTCCCTCGGTCAGCGCGTACGCTAAATCCCAATCCGGCACGGGATACTCGCAGCGCATGCTGTGCGTGATATCCGGATAGCCGCGAATGGCGTAGCGGCTGGGCAGCAGCTCCCGCAGCTTCGCCACGCTCACCCGCGTCTGCGGACCGTGGACGACGCCGGCGAGCCACGCCGGTTCCGCTCGCAAGAGCGCCATCATCTCGTCGAACTGCGGCTGCGTGAATCCTTGGATCGAAATCCACAGTTCAGCATCCGGGTGCAACCGGCGGAGCTGTTCGGCCTGCGCGGCCAGCATGTTCATCAGCTCAGCGGGCGGCGCGTCGCCGGGATCGCCCGACGGCACGAACAAGGCGTCCACCCGCGGCAGCTTGGCGAGCACGGCGCCCCACTCAACGACCGCCGCGTCGATGGACTCGTCCGTCGCGTAGCGGAGCTCCATCGCGGGATACCAAATCCACACGTCCAGCCCGTAATCGGCGGCAAGCTGCGAAACGCCGATCATCATCTCCAGCGGCGGCCGCGGAAAGTGCGGGCTGTCGGCGTCGTCGTCGGAGCGCGGCGGAATCAGTTCGATCGAATTGGCGCCGAACACGGCCAAATCGCGCAGATACTGCTCCCACTGCGGCAAATCCCACGCATCGTAGGAATTGGTCTTCGGCCGGTAGCCGATCTGGTGACCGCGGATCCGCATCGCCGGAGCCGTCTCGATGTCGAGCCGCCCTGGCAGCGACAAGCGGTCGCGCCCCATGTGCAGCGTCCGCAGCAGCCTGCCGACGCCATACAGCACGCCGCGCGAATCGTTGCCGCTCACCAAAATGACCGGTGCGCGGTTCGGTTCGACGATCGTGCGAATGCGATATCCCTCGGCAGGCCGCGGCGACGGATCGTCTCCGTCTTGTCCGAAGCGCCGGAAGAAGTCTTTCGACGACGCCGGCGCCACGCCGATTACCGCAGTGCTCGCGTCCGCCGGCCAGTCATGAAGAACCGGCAGCCGCAGTCGCGTCCGCTCGGCGATCTCCTCCGCCAACATGGCGATCGCCTTGTTCTCTTGCACGTTGAGGTCCGCCGGGACCACCACGACGGCGTTTCGAAGATCGATCAACGGGCTCGCAGCCTCCTCGGCGCGGCACAGTGGCGGCTGCGCGCCGAACGCAAACGCCGCTCCCAGCAGGATGGCCATCCACCGGAGGCCGGCAAGCAAACGCCGCATCCGTACGTTGCGCGGGACGAATACGTTCGGACGAGCGCGGTTCATCGGCATGAAGTATGGCAAAGGTCGTGATCCCCAGAGCGACGGCCAAGGCGCAAAGCGAGGATGCTGATTGCGGCAAACTACGATCCGGCCCGCCGCCGACAAGACGCTGACACTATAAGCGACGCATCGCGCCAGTCCAACTCGGTCGCGCTGGGCCTTGTAGCATCGCTGGCCGAAAAACGCCGCGCTGCTCATGGCCCAAGTGCGGCGGCGGTCAAAAAATGCATCCACGGCGGCAGCGGGCCTCGGCCCCACAGGTGACCCCGACCCTCCCCAGCGTGTATAATCCAGCCGGCTCGGATCCCCTTTTTGGCTCTCTTCCTCTTCCCAGCAGCGTTACTCGCGCATGTGGCGCCGTGGCGTAATACGCGATTGCCGGTGGAGGTGCTCGAACGGGGCGCCGCCGCGCGCGATGTTTAGTTACTGCGTGACGGCGCTGGCGATTGCCGTCCCGGCCGGGCATCCGGCCATCGTCGGCGCGGCGACGCCCGACGCGGCGGGCGTCGAGCTCTTCGAGACGCACGTTCGTCCGCTGCTCCTCGCGGCCTGCGGCCCGTGCCACGGCGAGGAAGAACAATGGTCCGAGCTGCGGGTCGACTCGCGCGATGCGCTGTTGCGCGGCGGCGAGCGCGGCCCCGCGGTCGTTCCCGGCGAGCCGGAGCAAAGCTTGCTGTTGCAGGCCGTGCGGCGCACCGACGACCTCGAGATGCCGCCCGACGATCCGCTCAATGACCAGCAGATCGCCGCGCTCGAGCAGTGGATCGCCCGCGGCGCGCCCTGGCCGGAGGAGGCCGGCCCGCGTTTCGCCGAGGCGACGGCTTCGCAAAACCATTGGGCCTTCAAGCCTGTCGGCGAGCCGCCGTTGCCGCTGCCGGCGAACATTTCCTGGTGCCGTACGCCCGTCGATCGATTCATTCTGGCCGAACTGGAACGGCACAGGCTGGCCCCCTCGCCGCCGGCCGATCGCCGCACGCTGATTCGCCGCGCGACGTACGATCTGACCGGCCTGCCGCCGGCGGCTGACGAGGTCGATGCGTTCGTTCAAGACGCCGACCCGGCCGCGTACGAGAAACTCGTCGACCGCCTGCTCGCCTCGCCGCAGTACGGCGAGCACTGGGCCCGGCACTGGCTCGACGTCGCTCGTTATTCCGACACGAAAGGCTACGTCTACGCGCGCGAAGAGCGGTTCTTCGTCCACGCGTACCCGTACCGCGATTGGGTCGTCCGGGCCTTTAACGAAGACCTCCCCTACGACCGTTTTGTGCTGCTGCAACTGGCGGCCGACCAGGCGGCGCCCGACGATCGCCAAGCCCAAGCGGCGATGGGCTTTCTCACGCTCGGCCGGCGGTTTCTCGGCGTCACGCACGACATTATCGACGATCGCATCGACGTCGTGTCGCGCGGCCTGCTGGGGCTCACCGTCGCCTGCGCTCGCTGCCACGACCACAAGTACGATCCAATCCCCACGGAGGACTACTACGCGCTGTACGGCGTTTTTCAGAACTGCACGGAGCGCCTCGTGCAAGTCGCGCCCGGCCAGGAGCAGGCCGAGGGTTACGCGGCGTTCGCCGAGGAGCTGCGTAAACGCCAAGCAGCGCTGCACACCGGCCTGGCCGCCGCGCGCGCCGAAGCCGCGGACCTCGCCCGCTCTCGCGTCGGCAAGTACCTACAGGCGCAGCTTGAGCCAGAGAAATATCCTGAGGAAAACTTCGACCAGGTTTTCACCAAGAATGACATCCTACCGGCATTCGTCCGCCGCTGGCAGAACTACCTGGAACAAGCCGCGCAGAGCCGCGATGCGATCTTCGAGCCCTGGCGGCGATTCCGCGCGCTGCCGGCCGCCGAGTTCGCGACTCGAGCGGCCGTCGTCGCGCGAGAAATCGCCGGCGACCAGAACGACGGCGTGCACCCCCTCGTCGCCCAGGCGTTCAGCAAGCCCCCGGTTTCAATGGCGGAGGTCGCCCAGCGATACGGCGAGCTGTTCGCCACGATCGACAAGCAGTGGCAAGACTTCAAGGCCGCCGCGCCGGAATCGGCCGATCGACTGCCCGACGACTCCGCCGAGGCGCTCCGCCAGGTCCTTTATGGGCCCGACTCCCCCTGCGTGCCGCCCGACGAACCGATTCTCAGCATTGAACGCTACTTCGATACCGGCACGATCGACGCGATGTGGAAACTGCAGGGCGAGCTCGACCGCTGGGTGATCAACTCGCCCCTCGCGCCCCGCTACGCGGTGACGCTCGTTGACCGCCCGACCATCCAAGAGCCGCGAGTCTTTCGCCGAGGCAACCCGATGAACCGCGGCGCGACCACGCCGCGGCAGTTCCTCAAGGCCCTTGCCGGCGATGAGCGCCGGCCGTTCGTTCACGGCAGCGGCCGGCTCGAATTGGCCCGCGCCATCGTCGCGCCCGACAACCCGCTGACGGCCCGCGTGTGGGTCAATCGCGTCTGGCGGCATCACTTCGGCGCCGGCCTGGTTCGCACGCCGAGCGACTTCGGCCTGCGGGCCGAGCCGCCGAGCCACCCGGCCCTGCTCGACTGGCTCGCCAGCCGCTTCATGAAAGAGGGTTGGCGGACCAAAGATTTGCACCGGTTGATCATGCTCTCGGCGGCGTATCAGCAGCGGGCCGCGGACGACGGCGACGAGCTTTCCGAACTTGCCCGCCGCGCCGACCCGGACAACCGATTGCTCTGGCGAATGAACCGCCGGCGGCTCTCGTTCGAAGAGTGGCGCGACACGTTGCTGGCCGCCTCGGGCGAACTCGATTTGACGCTCGGCGGCCGCCCCGCCGAGCTGTTCAAAGCCGGCGTCGAGAACCGGCGCCGCACGCTCTACGGATTAGTCGACCGGCAATTCCTCGACGGCGCCATGCGGATGTTCGATTTCGCCAACCCCGATCTCCACACGCCGCAGCGGAGCGAGACGATCGTCGCCCAGCAGTCGCTCTTTGCACTGAACCATCCCTTTGTCGCCGGGCGGGCGCGGGCGCTCGCCGAGCGACTATGCGCCCACGAGCCGGGCGACGCGGCGCAGCGCGTCGAGCGGCTTTACGCCTGGCTCTTCCAGCGGCCGCCCACGCCGAGCCAGCGGCAGGCCGCCTTGGATTTCGTCGCCGCGGCGTCGGACGCGGCCCTCGCGGAGCCGCCTGACCGGCGGCAGCACCCCTGGGAGCAATTGGCCCAGGTGTTGCTGCTCACCAATGAAATGATGTTTATCGACTGAGAAGGCTGAAACCGCACCCGCGGATTCCTTGATAAACTCCTGTTACTGCAAATGCGGCTGATGAACCACGTTCGTTTCAGCATCATCCCCTGCGTGGCCGTCAACTTTGTTGCCTTTCGACTCCGCTAGTGCGGCAAGGCAGGAACTGCGTTCCATGAGCGACTTCCACCACCCCGCTGCCATGGCCACGCGCCGCGAGTTCCTGCAGCGCAGCGGCATGGGCCTCGGCCTTCTGGGGCTGTCGAGCCTGTTGAGCGACCCGCAGCTTGCCCCGCCAGCCGTCGCTGGGGCGACAGCGGCCGCCGCGGTCGCCGCCAGCCGCCTCCACTTCCCCGGCCGGGCCCGCCGCGTCATCCACTTCTTCCTCAACGGCGGACCCTCGCACGTCGATACGTTCGATCCGAAGCCGCTACTCCAGAAGTACGCCGGGCAGCCGATCCCCCAGACGCTGCTCACCGAACGGAAGACCGGCGCCGCCTTTCCTTCGCCGTTCAAGTTCCGCCGCTACGGCCAGAGCGGCATCGAAGTGAGCGACCTGTTCGCCAAGACCGCCCAGCACATCGACCGCATCGCCGTCATCCGCTCGATGTACGCCGAAGTGCCCAATCACGAGCCCTCGCTCATGCTCATGAACTGCGGCAACTCGGTGTTGCCGCGGCCGAGCGTCGGCTCGTGGGTGCTGTACGGCATGGGATCCGAAAGCCAAAATCTGCCCGGCTTCATGGCCATGTGCCCCGGCGGCTACCCCATCAAGGACGCCGAGAACTGGCAGGCCGGCTTCCTCCCCGGCGCGTATCAAGGCACGTTCATCGACACGCAGCATGAAGCCGTGGATCGGCTCGTCGAGAACATCAAGAGCCCCCACGCCACGCTCACCGCGCAGCGTCGCCAGCTCGACCTGCTGGGCCAACTCAATGCCGAACATCGCCGCGAGCGCTTCGACGACCGCCTCGACGCCCGCATCACGTCGTTCGAACTGGCCTTCCGCATGCAGATCGAGGCCGCCGACGCGTTCGACCTCTCCCGCGAGCCGCAGCACATCCGCCAGATGTACGGCGAAGGGGTCCACGCCCGGCAGACGCTCATCGCGCGGCGATTGGTCGAACGCGGCGTCCGCTACGTCCAGCTTTGGCATGGCGCCGGCCAGCCGTGGGACAGCCATGCAAACATCGAAAAGGCCCATGGCGAGTTGGCCCGGCAACTCGATCAGCCGATCGCCGCCTTGCTGGCCGACCTGGCCCAGCGCGGCATGCTCGACGATACGCTGGTCATCTGGGGCGGCGAGTTCGGCCGCACGCCCACGGTAGAACTCGGCGGCGACGGCACGTCGCAGCTCGGCCGCGACCACAACCACTACGGCTTCACCGCCTGGCTCGCCGGGGGCGGCGTCCGCGGCGGCAGCGTCTACGGGGCGACCGACGAGTTCGGCTTCAAAGCCGTGGATAAGCCCGCGAGCGTCCATGACCTCCACGCCACCATCCTCCACTTGTTGGGCTTCAACCACGAACACCTGACCTACCGCTACGCCGGCCGCGATTTCCGCCTCACCGACGTCCACGGGCGCGTGCTCAACGAAATCGTGGCCTAGTCGACCCCTTGGTTCATGAGGGCGCTGATGCAACCTGTTCAACCGCAGGCGCCGCCCGCGCCGCTGAAGCGGCTCCCCCTCGCGCTGCTCGCCTTTTCGCTGCTGGTCGCCATACCGTCCAAGGCGCTGGCCGACCCCGGCCAGCGTGCGACGGTCAACGTCGCGCACCGCGCCGCCCGCTCGCCCACGGCGCCCATCATTGGCGCCTACTACTATCCCTGGTACGGCCCCTCGCCCACAGAGAGCGACGACGACCACCAGTGGCGGCACGTCTTCCGCTGCAGGCTTCAGCCCCCGCAGAAACCATTGCTCGCCTGCTATTCCTCCAGCGATTCGGCCGTCATCCAGCAGCACCTCCAGCAGAGCCGGCGGGCGGGCCTGTCGTTCTGGGCCGTAAGCTGGTGGGGCCCCGATAGCCCGACCGACCAGACCTTCCGCCGCGACGTACTCGCCCATCCCGATGCGAAAGACTTCCGTTTCGCAGTCCTGTACGAGAGCACCGGGCGGCTCGGCAGTTTCGACGCGCCCGACTACAGCCGCTGGACGAGCGACCTGGCGTACCTCGCGGAGCATTACTTCACGCAGCCCAACTATCTGAAGATCAACGACCGGCCAGTGTTGTTCGTCTACCTGACGCGCGTCTACTTCCGCCAGCGAGGCGCCGCCGCGCTCGAAGAAGGCCGGCGGCGGTTCGGCTCGGTATATCTCGTGGGGGACGACGTCTTCGGGCCCGACTACCAGCCGGCCTGGGCCCGGCCGTTCGGCGCCGTGACCGTCTACGACGTGTACGGCCAATCGATGGCCATCCACGGCGCCACGTCGAAGGCCGTCGCGGCCCTGGCGAAGAACTACAGTGCCGCGCGGCACGCGGCCAATTCCGCGGCAGCCGCCTTCATTCCCACCGTGGCGCCGGGATACAACGATTCGGCCGTGCGCAACGGGCACGACGGCGTCCCGCGATATCTCGTTGACGACCCGAATTCCCGAGAAGGCGACCTGTTTCGCGCGGCAATCCAGCAAGCCGCGTTGCCAAACCTCGACGATCGCGCCGGCCGCCTCATGATGGTGACCAGCTTCAACGAATGGTACGAAGATACGCAGATCGAGCCGACCAGCGGCGCCGCGCCGCCGACGACGGCCGACGATTCCCCAAGCGGTCGCGCTATGACGCTCGGATTCCGCTACGAGGATTACGGCAACCTGTACCTCGATATCCTCCGCGAGACGGCTTTTGCGCCCTGAGAATCGGCGTACGCCGCCGACCGCCCATCGTACCGCTAGCTCAGTTCCGAAATCGCTAACCCGCACGGCCTCCCTCGGCGGCGTGTTGCAAAGTCCGTTCTTCCAAGGACAATAAAAGCGCCTTCCTGCCCGGCGATTCTTTCGCCGACGGCGCCTTCCGCGTCCTCAAGCTCCGCTCGCCATGGCCGACGATCGCGATTCCCACCGGCCGCATCCTCCGGCGGAAGCCGGTTTCTTGCGCACGGCGCTGGCCAGCATTCGCGATGCCGTGATCCTCGCCGACGCCGACGGCGCGATCACCTTCATGAACCCCGTCGCGGCGCAACTCACCGGGCGCAGCGAAGCCGACGCCCTCGGCGCCCCCGTGCCGGACCTCTTCCGCGTGGTTTACGAAACGACGCGAGAAGCCGTCGAAGACCTCGTCGGCCAGGCGATGCTGGCTCGCCGGCCAGTCGCTCTCCAGCGAAGCGCGATGCTGGTTACCCCCGATGGACGCGAGACGCTGATCGACGCCGACGCCGTCCCGCTGCTCAACGATCAAGGAGCCCCGGCAGGCGCCGTGCTCGTCTTTCGCGACGTCGCCGAGAAGCGCCGCGCCGAAGAATCCACCGAACGGCTCGCGGCGATCATCGAGTCGTCGGACGACATCATCGTGTCGAACGACTTGCACGGAATCATCACCGGCTGGAACAAGGGCGCCGAGATGGTGCTCGGCTATCGGGCCGACGACGTGCTCGGAAAGCACGTCTCGATGCTCATGCCCGAAGACCACCTGGAAGATACGCATAAGATCCTCAGTCGCATTTCCCAGGGCGAGCGAGTGGACCACTACGAAACCAAGCGCCGCCGCAAGGACGGCCAGGTCATCGACGTCTCGCTCACCGTCTCGCCCATTCGCAACTCGTACGGCGAAATCATCGGCGCCTCGAAAGTCGGTCGCGACATCACCGAGCGACGCCGCATCGAGGAGCTCCGCGAACGTCTGGCCGCCATCGTCGAATCCTCCGACGACATGATCGTCTCCAAAAACCTCGACGGCGTCATTACAAGCTGGAACCGCGGCGCCGAAAAACTGCTCGGCTACTCGGCCGACGAGATGATCGGCAAGCACGTCTCGTCGATCATGCCGCCCGAACGCGCTGAGGACTACGAAAAAATCCTCAGCAAAATCCGTCGCGGCGAATCGGTCGACCATTACGAGACCCGCCGCCTCCGCAAGGACGGCTCGATCGTCGATGTGTCGCTGACGATCTCGCCCATCCGCAACGCCGAAGGGCAAATCATCGGCGCCTCGAAGATCGGCCGCGACGTCACCCAGCAAAAAGCCCTGGAAGAACAGCGCCGCGAAGCGGATCGTCGCAAGGACGAGTTCCTCGCCATGCTGGCTCACGAACTTCGCAACCCGCTGGCGTCGATCAACAACGCCGTGCAGCTATTCAGTCGGCAGGCGAGCGACGACGACTTGAAGCAGGCCCGCGAGATCGTCCAGCGCCAGGTCAAGCACCTGGCCCGCTTGATTGACGACCTGCTGGACGTCTCGCGCATCACCCGCGGAAAAATTGTGCTGCGAAAAGAACTGGTCGACATCTCGCCGATCGTCGCCAACGCCGTCGAGTCCGTGCGGCCCTTCATGGAGCAGCGCCGGCACGAACTGGTCGTCTCGCTCTGCGCCGGTACGTTGCGCGTCGAGGCCGATCCGCTGCGCGTCGAACAGATGATCGTCAACCTTCTCACCAACGCCGCCAAGTACACCGACGCCGGCGGAACGATCCGCCTGGCCGTCACCCGCGAAGGCGACATGGCCTCGATCAGCGTCAAGGACAACGGCATCGGCCTGCCGGCGGAGCTGCTCCCCCGTGTCTTCGATCTCTTCGTTCAAGGCGATCGTTCCCTGGCCCGCACCGAGGGGGGCTTGGGCATCGGCCTGACGCTGGTGAAAAAGCTGGCCGAAATGCACGACGGCTCCGTCGAGGCCGCCAGCGCCGGCCCAGGCGCCGGCAGCGAGTTCACCATCCGCTTGCCCGCCTGCGCGGCGACCCCGCCGCCGCGGCCCGCGCCCGCCCGCCCCGCGCCGCGAACCAACCGTCGAGCCGCCCGCGTGCTCGTCGTCGACGACAACGTCGATACCGCCGAAGGACTCGGCAAGCTGCTCCGACTGCTGGGGCACGAAGTCCGCACAGCCTACGACGGCCGCGCCGCCATCGCGGTGGCCCAAGAACTCGATCCCGAAATCATCTTGCTCGACTTGGGGCTGCCGAACATCGACGGCTATGAAGTCGCCCGCACGCTCCGCAAGGACCTCTGCCGCCGCGACGCGCTGCTGGTCGCCGTCTCCGGCTATGGCCAAGATTCCGACGTGCAGCGCTCCATCGAATCGGGCTTCGATCATCGCCTGGTGAAGCCGATCGACTTCGACGCCCTCATGACCGTCCTCGCCGAGGCCCGGTAAGCGCCCCCTTCTCGACCTAGCGCCCACCGCCGCCCGCCAGGCATAAACGCGGAAGGCGCCTCCGACGCCGATTAACAACGCAGGAGGCGGCTCCGACGCCGCTACCGCGCCACTGCAAACGTCAAACATCTCTCGCCGTGCCGCGGATGTAGGGCGACTTCAGCCGGAACTCGGTCGCCGAGGGGGACGCATCCTCCACCTCGTCCGGCTGGGTGTAGCCCACGCGGGTTTCCGGGTCGCCCCA
>QEVI01000316.1 GCA_003576855.1 Planctomycetota bacterium | reverse complement strand
GCGGTTTCTTTGCATCGCCCGTGCTACGCGGCCGGCTGCTCGCCGTCGTTTCGTCGTGGTTCGCCTCCGAGGGAAGCGATTGGCGACCGCTGGTGCTTGATAACCCGCGGCTCGACCTGGCCGTAGCGCAGGGCGCCGCGTATTACGGCCTCGTTCGCCGCGGCGAAGGCGTGGGGATCGCCGCGACGCTGGCGCGGAGCTATTACATCGGCGTAGCCGGCGATAAGCCGCGGGCCGTCTGCCTGGCGCCCGGCAACGCCGTCGCCGGGCAGGATTATGAAATCGCCAATCGCGATTTCATTTTGCGCTTGGCCGAGCCGGCGGAATTTCCGCTGTACGTCTCCAGCACGCGGCTGGTCGATCCGCCCGGCGCGCTTGTCGACGTCGATCCGGAAGAGCTGACGCCGCTGCCGCCGATTCGCACTGTGTTGCACGCCGGCCGCAAGCAACAGTCGCCCGAGGCCCGCGTCCGGCTGCATGCGCATTTGACGGAGATCGGCGTCCTGGAGCTCTCCTGCCGCGAGGCGGACTCGCCCCGCGCTTGGCGACTGCAGTTCGACGTCCGCTCGACCACGCAGACGGACGTCGCCGCCCACGAGTCGGCGGCCGAAGGCGAAGGGTTTCTTGATGAACGCGCGTTGGCGGCGTGCCGGCGGCAAATGGCCGAGACGTTCGGCCCCGGCGCGACGGGCAAACCCGCGGAGCTGATCAAAGGGCTAGCCGACTCGCTCGAACTTCCCAAGCACCAGTGGCCCACTTCAGTGCTGCGGCGACTGTGGGAGATGCTGATGGATTTTGAAGCGGGCCGTCGCCGCTCCGCCGCGCACGAGGCCCGCTGGCTGAACCTGTTGGGCTATGCGTTGCGGCCGGGCTATGGCTTTGCCGTGGATGACTGGCGCGTGGCGCAAACCTGGCGGGCCGTCAGCGGAAAGATCGCCTTCGCCGCCTCCCAGTCGGAGGCGCTGGTGCTGTGGCGCCGCATCTCCGGCGGATTGACCCGCGGCCAGCAACAGGGACTCGCCGAGCCGCTGCTGCCGGCGGTGCGGGCCCTGCGGCGACGGTTCGTCGAGGGCGGGGCGGCCGGCGGCGGGCCGACGCTCGACGCGACGCAGTCGGCCGAGGCGTGGCGGCTGCTGGGTTCGCTCGAGCTGCTGCCGGTGGGGATCAAGATCGAGCTGGGCGACGCGATCGTCGAATTGCTGCCGAAGCGCAAGCTGCAAAAGAGCGTCCCCACGATGCTCTGGGCGCTGGGGCGGGTGGGCCAGCGGGCGCCGCTGTACGGACCGCTCAATACGCTGGTTCCCGCCGAGGTCGCGGCGCGGTGGCTCGAGGCGATCCTGCGTCAATCGGGCGGCGATGCGGCGGCCCAGCTTGCCGCCATGCAACTGGCGCGCAAGACGGACGATCGCCATCGGGACGTCGAGGCGGCGCTGGGCCGCCGCGTCGCCGAGTGGCTCGAGCAGCGCGGGGCGCCGCCGCACTTCATACACCTGGTCCGCACCGGCGGCGCGCTCGACGAAGAGGAGCGCGGGGCCGTCTTCGGCGAGTCGCTGCCCGCGGGGCTGCGGCTCGGATAGGCCGGGCGCGCCGATGTCGCCGGCGCGGAGCCGTCGGGCGCCGCCACGCGGCTCAGGCGAGCAGATACACGGCGACCAGCGCCAGGACGATGCCGAGCGTTTCGCGGCGGCCAATGCGTTCGCCCAGGGCCGCCAGCGAAATGGGAATGCTGACCAGCGGGTAAAGGCCGGCCAGCGGCGTTACGACCGAGGCCGGGCCGCCGTCGGCGTAGGCCAACAAGATCGCGGCGTTTCCCAGGGCCATGCTCAAGCCCAGCGCCGCGGCGAGCAGCCAGGTGCTCCACGCGGCGCCCCGCGGCCAGGAGATGAACAGGGCCATGCCGACGCCCATGGCGACGAACGCGGCGTGGAACCAAAGGGCCGACTTCTCGCCCGACGTGTAGTTGGTCGAGAGCTTTTGCAGGTAGCCGGCGACGCCCCATAGCACGATCGCCAGCAACACCGGCGGCAGCCACGGCGACCAAAACTCGCCTTTGGCCGGGACGTTGAACAGGTAAATCGCCGCCAGCGACAGCACGACGCCGGCCGCCTGGCGGCTGGTCATCGATTCGTCGAGCAGCGGAATGGCCAGTAGGATCGTGACCACCGGGTACAGCGACGTCAGCGGGACGACCGTCGCCGCCTTAGCGCCGCGGCTGAGTACGCCGTAGTACGGCAGGTTGCCCAAGCACGAGACGACCCCCGCGGCTAGCGGCAGCAAAACGCCAAGTCGCCCCCCGCTGGGCGACGAACCGGCGTCGTCCAGCGCGAAGTACAGGACCACCGGCGCGATGCCGACAGTCGAGAGCATTTGGCTCTGCATCGCCGGCAGACGATTGCCCACGAGCTTGGCGAATACCGCCCAGAGCCCCCAGGAGACGAGCGCCAGCAGCAGCCAACCGAACCAGCTCGGCAACATGAAAAAGCCTCTCCCACCAGCGATGAGCGAAGAGCCGCGGTCGCGCGAGAAGCCCTTCGGGCGCGATCGCGTCCGGCGGATCGTAATGGACTGGCTCCGGTAAAGTCAAATCGCCGTAGGGCGTCTGACCGCTCTCAGACCGTTTGGCCGCGGCGCTTGCGGCGAGACTCCTTAAATACTACGCTGCACGGTGGCCCACGGCGCCGTCCAAGAGTGCACGGCGCCGTCTCGTCTGTTTCTCCTGCCGCTGGTCGCCAGTCAGGCGGGAACTTCTCTGAACCGCGGGAGGTTGCCGTGAGCGCAACTAAACCGTTCGACTTCATTATCGTCGGCGGCGGCTCCGCCGGCTGCGCGCTGGCCAACCGGCTCAGCGCACAGCCGCAGTCCCGCGTGCTGGTGCTCGAGGCCGGGCGGCCCGATTCGCGGTGGGACGTCTTCATTCACATGCCCGCCGGCTTGTCCGTGCCCATCGGCAACAAGCACTACGACTGGCAGTACCAGTCCGAGCCGGAACCGTACATGAACAACCGCCGCATCTACCATGCCCGCGGCAAGGTGCTGGGCGGTTCCAGCAGCATCAACGGCATGATCTTTCAGCGCGGCAATCCGCTCGATTACGAGCGCTGGGCCGCCGACGAGGGGATGGAGCGCTGGGACTACGCCCATTGCCTCCCCTACTTCAAGCGCATGGAGAACTGCCTGGCCGGCGGCGACGAGTTCCGCGGCGCAGGCGGGCCGTTGCACCTGGAGCGCGGTCCGGCGACCAGCCCGCTGTTCAGGGCGTTCTTCCAAGCGGCCCAGCAAGCCGGGTACTCGCTGACCGACGACGTCAACGGTTATCGCCAGGAAGGCTTCGGCGCCTTCGACCGCAATATCCGCCGAGGCCGGCGGCTGAGCGCCGCCCGCGCGTACCTCCATCCGGTGCTCAAGCGGCCCAATCTCGAACTGGCCACCCGGGCATTCGTCGAGCGAATCGTGTTTGAGGGGAAACGAGCCGTCGGCGTCCAGTACACGCACCGGGGCAGCCGGCGAATCGCCCGCGGCGGCGAGATCATCTGCTGCGGCGGCGCGATTAATTCGCCGCAGCTCTTGCAGGCGTCGGGCGTCGGCGCCGCCGGCCTTTTGGAATCGGTCGGCGTGCCCGTCGTGCACGACTTGCCGAGCGTGGGGGAGAACCTGCAAGACCACCTCGAAGTCTACATCCAGTACGCCTGCAAGCAGCCGGTGTCGGTCTACCCGTCGACGCTGTGGTACAACAAGCCGTGGATCGGCATCCAGTGGTTGTTCTTTCGCCGGGGGCCGGCGGCCACCAACCACTTTGAGGGCGGAGGCTTCGTCCGCAGCAACGACGACGTGGCGTATCCCAACCTGATGTTCCACTTCTTGCCGCTGGCGATTCGCTACGACGGTTCTGCTCCGGCTCAAGGGCACGGCTACCAGGTGCACATCGGGCCGATGTATTCCAACTCGCGGGGCTCGATCAGGATCAAGTCGCCCGACCCGCGCGTACACCCCGCCCTCCGCTTCAACTACCTCTCCACGCCGGAAGATCGCCGCGAGTGGGTCGAGGCCATTCATTGCGCCCGCCGGATCCTCAATCAACCCGCGTTCGATGAATTCAATGGCGGCGAGCTATCCCCCGGCCCGTCGGTGGCCAGCGACGACGAGATCTTGGCATGGGTGGCGCGCGACGGCGAGACGGCGCTCCACCCGTCCTGCACCTGCCGCATGGGCGTCGACGAGGCGTCGGTCGTCCATCCCGATACGATGCGAGTGCACGGATTGGAAGGGCTTCGCGTGGTGGACGCATCGGCCATGCGGTATGTGACCAACGGCAACATCTACGCGCCGACGATGATGCTGGCGGAGAAGGCGGCCGACCTGATCCTGGGCAATACGCCGCTGCCGCCGGAGTACGTGAATTTCTACCGGCGGGCCCAGCCCGCCATGGCGGGCCGCGATTGAACCATCGTATCGCACAGCAATCGAAGGCCATGCCAGCGGACGAATCCCGTGAAACGAAGTTCGTTGACCCGCGGATCTGGGTAGTCGCGTTGTCCGACGATGACGACGCCCGCGGACGAGTGGCCGATGCCCGCGACCTGGCCGAGCGCCTGGGCGTCGACGTCGCCGTGCTGCTCTTCGCAGCCTGCTCTGCCGATGCGTCTGCCGACGCCCTGGCGGCGAACTGGATCGCCGTCGGCGCCGACCATGTCGAGATCGCGCGCCTGGGCAATCACCTCGAACGCGTTCCACCGCAGGCGAACTACGCTGCGGC
>QEVI01000315.1 GCA_003576855.1 Planctomycetota bacterium | reverse complement strand
GCCCGCCGTGGGCCAGGTTCTAAGTGATCAACTACGCGTCTTTGCGGCGGCGCACCGACGCGGCCGCCAGGCTCGACGCCCACGCCAACAGCGCCGCACTAGCCGGTTCAGGCACGCCTGCGGCGTTCGGCGTAGCCGGCGTGGCGTCATTGCCGAATTGCCGCTGCCACACGAGCAAGTCGGCGCCGTCGGTGACGCCGTCGTCATTGGCGTCGCCGCCGGCGCTCACGCCGAAGGCCGCCTTCCACAGGGGCAGGTCGGCCCCGTCGACGTCGCCGTCGTTGTCGAAGTCGGCGTCGAGCGAGGTCTCGATCATCACGCGGAAATTATCCATGTGAATCACGGCCGGGCCGTTGGCGTTCACCGCCAGCCCAATCCGCAGGAAACTGGAGTCCTCCTGCAGCTTAGCCGTTGCCAGCGAGCCAAGCTGCGTCGTGCCCAGGTCGGCGAACTGCGACAACGGCACCGTCAGGGTCAGCGGTTCCCGCGGATCGTCGGTCAGCAGCAGCGTCTGGGCCACCGAGCCGTCGTTGGCGATCGATGACAAGTCGGCTTGGAAGAACGTCCCTCGCTCGTCGGAGATATGCAGGTGGAATAGCAGAAACGACGGCAAGGCGGACGTCTGGAACTCACCCGTGGCAAACGGATCGCTGAACGTCAGGTCGAAGGCGATGGCCGCTCCCTTGTTAATGGTGCGGATCATGTTAGTGACCTGGCTCTGGATGGCCGGGTCGATCGTCTCGACGTCCGGATCGGGGTTGGTGTCGGCGTTGAGCACCATGTTGCTGCCCCAGTGGAAGCGGTAATCCTGGGCAATGCCTAGCGGGTTTTGGTAGGCGGGATCCTGGATCGTCGTGTCGATCTTCAGCGCTCGCGAGCCATGCGTGGCGCCAACCGTAGTCACCGAGTGCTTGTGCGCATACGCGTCGCCGGGGTCCTCCGGCGGCGCCGGTTCGTTCAAGCCTGCATCGGACCAATTCTCCAACGCTTCGTTGACCCCCGTTGTGGCCGGGTTGTCGACCGTCTCCCAGGAAAACAGCGTGTGGCCCACCATTGGCGCCTTGGGCTTGAAACGGATGTTGTCGATGTAGTACTTCGCCGCGCTGCCGCTGGGCGGCGGGCCCGGTGTGACGCCTGGTTGCGGCAGGAAGCGATTATTGGCCCCCAGAAAGAACTGGTAGAAGCTCGAGTCGGCCTGCCAGGTCGTGAGTTGCTCCATGCCGACCTGAATGCGGAATTTGCCTTGCTGATTGACCAGGCTGGGGCTCACCGGGCCGACCTGCGAGAAACCGCCGTCGTTATTAAAACCAAGATTCAAGAACGACCAACCGCCCTGGGTCGCAATGGGCGGTCCGGTGGGGACGGTGACGTTGGCCCAACTCGTGGGGTCGAGCGTCACGTCGAAGACGAGGTTCCACGCCGACGGATTAGCAGCGACGGCGTTGAAGGCGTCATACAGCCCAGTCGTGTCCGACGGATCGACGCCGCGCGACACGCCCCAGCCTGAAACGCCAGCGACCGGGTTCTCGGGATTCCGCTGGTGCGTGCCGTAAAGGTCCAGCAGCATGCTCTTCGTGCCGCGGGTCGGCCCGGTGTTCGACTGCGCGTGATTGAGATAAATCGTGTTGGCCGTCTCCGGCATCCAGTTCGCTACGCCATCTTCGAAAGAGTCGATTACAAACGTCTCGGGCAGGAACTGGGCGTGTGCGCCCGGGGCGACGAGCAGTACGAGGATCGTTGCCGACAGGGCTGCCGCCGCAGCGCGAGACAAGCTTGCCATAGGTCGCATTCGCATTATCCAAAACCTCCTCAATAATTGCGTAAGCGCTGGGTGAGTTATGAACGCGGCTTTAACAAAGCAAGGCGTGATGCATCGGGCGGTAATCGCAGGGCACGCGCCCGCGGGCGCTGGGACGAACGTGCTCGACGCCGGTCCGGACGCGGCGCCGCGAGAAACGGGAAACCTCGGCAACGCGCCGCTCGCGCGCCGGCCGGACGACGGTGGTGAATAGTCCGCCGACCCGGCGGCCGCTTGCTCAACTACTTGAACAACATTTCCAAAAAAAAGTCGCACTGACCGCCGTTTAGCTTAAAGAAGCCGCCGCCCACTGTCAAGCAATGAGGTCCGCAATTCGCCGGGCAGCGACGCCCGTCAAACGGGAATGCCGCCAGGGCCTGCGGCATCCTTCGCTCGACGTTGCGGGTTCGCAGGACGATGCCGGAAACTGTTAATTCAAGTATTTTTTCACGACATATTTGCATCCTCACCGACCCGCGGTTAGCATGAAACCCAGCAGTACGACTTGTCTTTGGCGTTCGTCCCACGATGCACTTGGATCCCTACGATGCATCGGCCGTATCGGCCGCCCGGATTCAAGTTCCATACCCACTCTGAGGAGGGCTAATGATGTTGCAGAGGCGTTTTTTACTGGCCGTCGCTGCGCTGGCAGTAACGGCGGCGCCCGCCTGGGCGCAAATCGTGATTGGCAACTTTGAAGGCGGGACCGACGGCTGGGCGGCCACGAGCGGCACCGGGATTTACCCCGATAATAGCCCCGGCTACGGCGGATTCTTTGCGACCAACGGCTCCTACGCTCTCAACCTGCTGGCCCCGGATCTGGCCTCCAACCCGCCGAGCGGGACTTTCCGCTGGTCGATGCAGCTCGACAACAACGACATTCCCAACCTCGGCGCCCTGTTCGCCGCCAACCCGATCCTGATCGCGGACGTCGGCTTCCGGACCGACGAATGGGCTGATCCCGATGCCAACTGGGCACGTTGGGACACCGCTTCGATCAACAACAACGTCACCGGCTGGAAGCAAACGTCCGACGCCAACATGGACGACACGAGCAATCCCGGCTTCCCGGGCGGCTGGGATCAGACCAACTTCGGCGCCACCAATAAGCGCACGATTCGTTGGAACTTCCAGGAGGTTCTCACCCCGGCTGAGCTGGCGGGCATTGCCGCGGGAACGACGTACTTCCAAATCAATCTCTCGACCAATTACGACGCCAATTACAACACCGCCGGCGGTTCGTACTGGATCGATAACATTCGCCTGGCCGCCGTGCCAGAGCCGGCGACGGCGACCCTGGCCGGGCTGGCCGGCTTGATGGCGATCGCCGCTCGGCGTCGCCGCGGCTAGTCGGCGATGGCATTAGTCCCTTAACCTTGGCGAAAGGGCGGCTGGTCTCAGCCGCCCTTTCTCTTTGGCCGCGCGCCGCCATCGCCGTACGAAATCTCGATCCAGGAAACTTCCAGCGGAGGCGAGGGCGTTTGTGAGTCTTCGCGCGGCGCAGCAGTAATTCGCAGATAGCGAGCGCCCGCCGGAGGCCGCTCGTCGCTCAACTGAACTTGCTCCAAGTAGCCGTAATCCTGGCCGTCGCGACCGCTGGACCGTTGTGCGAGGCGTACCGGCTGAAATCGGCGGCCGTCGGTCGAGTACGCCGCCGCCGCTTCGGGCGCCCCGTCGCCGCGGAAGACGACGGCCGTCCACCCGTCGATTGGTTCGCTCGCCTCGTAGGTGATGGAAGCCCCGGCCGCGAGCGCCAAGCGGTGCTCATCCTCGCGGCGCTGGCGGGCGTCGCCACGGACCGGCTCGACGGCGCCGTCGTAAGCGGCCAGCTTGGACAGATCGCGGCACTGATCGACGAGCGCATAGCTCGCGACCGCGATCGGACCAACCACGTTCGACGGCGCCGAGACGCCGGCGCCATTGCGCGCCGCCACGCGGTAATAGTAGTTGCGCCCGGGCTGCGCGGAGGCGTCGTTGAACAGCGGCCGGTACTGCACGGCGGCGTCATCGACGCCGTCGGCGACGACCCGCCACGGCCCCCCCGCGTCCTCAGCCCGCTCGACCAGGTAGTCCGTGGCGCCGGCGCTCCCCTGCCACGATATGGCCGCGACGTCGTCGATCGGCAGTAGCACGGGCGCGGCCGGCGGCGCCAGTGGCGGCGGCGCCAGGCCGCGGATTTCGAACGCCTTCGCCCGCGTCAGGGCCATGACGCGCCGCTCCTCGTAGGCCTCGCCGGAACTGAAGCCGGGCCAGTGATACGCCTTGTACAGCCGGCCGCCGGACGGCTCGGAGTGCCAATAAAAGCCGCCGTCGCGATGGTGATAACGGAGGCTCCAAAGCAAGGCGCCGCTGACGCCATGTTGAATCACAGCGTCATAAACGCGAGCGATTTCATCGGCCGTGGTAAAGCCGAATTCGCCGACGAAGTACGGCTTTTTCCCGGCCGCCTGTCGCCGCGCGGCCAGTATCGCCGGCACAAAGCTCGACCGGCTAGCGTCGGGATAGTGGTGCGTCGTAATCACGTCGATGTTCGGATCGTGAAGCGAATGGACCGGCACGCCATGCAAGGAATTGCCGTCGATGACGAGGTGATTAGGATCAAGCTGCTTCACCAGCGCGGCGATTCGACGAGTCCATGCTGGGGGGCTATCCAGTTCGTTGCCTGTCTCCCAACCCAGGATGGCCGGGTCGTCGCGGTAAGCAACGCCCGTGCGCGTGTTCACGCGCGTCAAGACATGCCGCACGGTTTGCTCGAAGTCGGCGATCAACTGCTCGTCGGTCCAGAAGTCATCGGGCTGCTTGCCGCGGAAGGCGGCGTACTCTCCGCGGCCGCCGTGCCATTTCCAGTTATCCACCAGCGGGATGATCAGCCGCACGCCTTTCTTGCCGGCCACATCGATGGCCAGGTCGAGCGTCCGGAACGCCTCCTCGTTGAAGCGCCCCGGACCGAGCACGTAGGCGTGGTCGCC
>QEVI01000314.1 GCA_003576855.1 Planctomycetota bacterium | reverse complement strand
GCTTCATCGCTACGGCTCCGTCTTCCTTGACCAGGAAACCAAAACGGCGGAGTCGTAGCGTTTTTTATGTTATCACGCAATTTGAAGACACGCTCTTAGCATGACCGTACGTCCAGGATTGAACACCGGGAGCTGACGCAGTGAGAAGCCTTGCCCTGTTTAGCGCCGCCATGTTTGCGGCCACAGCCCTTCAGGCAGCCGAGAAACCAAACTTCATCATCATTTTGGCCGACGATCTCGGCTATGCGGACCTGACGTGCTTCGGCGCCGTCGACATGAGCACGCCGCACCTCGATCGCATGGCTCGCGAAGGCATGCGGCTCACTGATTTCCACATGGCCGCGCCTACCTGCACCGCATCGCGCGCGGCGCTGCTGACGGGCTGTTATCCGGTGCGGGTCGGCATGGGCGATCAGATTGCCCCGCGGGCCGACGGCACGCTGTCGCCCAGCCGCGTGTTGTGGCCCGGCTCCCCGTTCGGCTTGAATCCTAGCGAGATCACTATTGCCGAAGTGCTGAAGGAGGCCGGATACGCAACCGGCGTCATCGGCAAGTGGCACCTGGGCGATCGGCCGCAGTTCAACCCCACGCGGCAAGGCTTCGACGAGTTCTTCGGCGTGCTGTTCAGCAACGACATGGATCCCTACCGTTACTACCGCGGTACGAAACAGCTCGACGAAGAAATCGACCGGGATCAACAAACCCAGCGCTACACTGCCGAGGCCGTCGACTTCATTCGCCGGCGCCGGGGCGAGCCGTTCTTCCTGTACGTCGCACACACGATGCCGCACGTGCCGCTGGCGGCGTCGGAGCAATTCCGCGGCAAGAGCCCGCGCGGTCTCTACGGCGACGCGGTCAGCGAAGTCGATTGGAGCGTCGGACAGATTCTCGATGCGCTTCGCGAGCTGCAGCTCGATCGCCGCACGCTCGTGCTATTCAGCTCGGACAACGGCGGCTGGCTGGCCCGCGGCGAACGGGGCGGGCTGAACACCCCGTTCCGCGGCGGCAAGGGCGGGAGCTACGAAGGCGGCTTTCGGACGCCGGCCATCGCCTGGCAGCCCGGCGTGGTTCCTGCCGGTTCAGCGTGTGGCGAGCTCGCGTCGGCGATGGATCTGCTCCCCACGCTGGCCGCCATGGCGGGAACGCAGCCGCCGCAGGATCGCACGATCGACGGCCACGACGTCACTCCGCTGCTCGCCGGCCAGCCGGGCGCGAAGTCGCCGTGGGAGAAGCTGTTCTATTACTTCGGCAACGAGCTGCACGCCGTCCGCAGCGGGCCCTGGAAGCTGCGGACGCAGAACTTGCTGAAGAACGAGAACATCTACCACGGTCCGTGGCGCGATAGTCCGATTGGCCTGACGACCGTGCCGGCGGCGCTGTACGACCTCTCGCGCGATCCGGGCGAGCAGAAGTCAGTGCTCGATCACCACCCCAAGATCGTCCAGCGACTCAAGGGATACCTTGACGAAGCGCGAGCCGACCTGGGCGACTCGCTAACGGGAGTGGCGCCGACCGGCGCGCGGCCCGTCGGCAAGGCGGAATGACCGCCAAGGCGCTCGCGTGCGAGCAGTCAGGTCGGCTCGGTGGCCGGTACAGGTTCGCTTTCCGCCGTCGCCGCCGGCCGTCGATGTTCGACGCCGCGGCCAAGCTCATACGCAATGAAGGCTCCCACGGCCATGAAGATGAATTGCCACGGGTTGAGCTTGTCGTTCGGCCGGCCGATGACGCCGGCGACTCCGCCGCGGTCGCCGGCCGCGGCTTCCATCGGCGTGGGCGCGGCATCGGCCGCGGCGGCGTCGCCTTCGGTCGGCGCCGCCTTGCCGGCATCGGCTTGAGCCGCGGCCGCGGCGGGGCGGCTCTTGGCCAGGGCGTCGCGTTTGGCCATCACCGTGGAAATGAGAAACGTGCTGAGTACGATGGCGCCCAGCGCCACGAACCCCGAAATCGCGCCGCGGGCGTAGCTGCGGCCCATATGCCCCTTGTTCGCCAGGCGGACGCCGAAGCCGGTGATCAACCCAATCACCATCGCGAACCAGATCGCCTCGTAGGGCCGCGTACCCGCGATGCCGGTCTCGATCAGCAGGTGCAGCCCCACTCCCACGGCGGCGCCAATGAGCGCGCCTACGAGCGTCGGCAGCAAGCGGGCGTGTTCGTGAAGTACTTCTCGCTCGCCGAGCGTTTGATTCCCGTCCACTTGCATGACGACCACCTTTGAGGACAACCCTCAAAAAAAAGGAGATAAGAAGACCAGCTCAAAGCAGCGGCGCCGCCCCGCCGGTCCGCCGTGCGTCGCGGCACTCATTGTAAGTTGTGGCAACAGCTTACGTCAAATACGCCGGTCCGCTGGGCCGTTTCGCCAGTGGGGCGATTCCGCTAAAATTCGGGATTCGCCGGCAATTGCGCCAGCAAGGCGTCGTCGCGCAAAGCCCAATGAACCTCAAGCGCGCAGCGACGCCGATCGACCGCGGGCATCGTTTTGGCAGCAGCGCCTTGGCGAGCGGTCGGCACACCGAACCACGGACCACGGACAACTAACAACGGACCACGGACAATGAATATCGCAGTTATTGGCGGCGACGGAACGGGCCCCGAAGTCGCGGCCGAAGGCGTGAAGGTGCTCAAGGCCGTCGCCAAGCTCGAGGGGTTCGACACGGACCTCCAGCTCACCGACCTCGATTGGGGCGGCGACCGCTATCTGAAGACCGGCGAAGCGCTGCCGGCCGACGGGCTCGACCAGCTCCGCAAGTTCGATTGCATCTTGCTGGGCGCCGTCGGGCATCCCGACGTGAGGCCCGGCATCCTGGAGCGGAAGCTGCTGCTGGACGTGCGGTTCGGGCTCGACCAGTACATCAACCTTCGCCCGGTCAAGCTGTTTCCCGGCGTCGAAACGCCGCTCAAGAACAAAGGGCCTGAGGACATCGACTTCATCGTCGTCCGCGAAAACACCGAAGACCTGTACTGCGGCGCCGGCGGCTTTATGCACAAGGGGACGCCTAACGAGGTCGCCACGCAGACGGCCATCTACACCCGCAAAGGGTGCGAACGCTGCATCCGCTACGCCTTCGAGCTCACCCGCAAGCGGAACAACCCCAAGGGCAAGAAGCTCACGCTGGTGGCCAAGACGAACGTGCTCACCACCGGACACGACCTATGGTGGCGGACCTTCCAGGAAGTCGGCGCCGAGTACCCCGACGTGGAGAAGGATTACAACCACGTGGACGCCTGCTGCATGTGGATCGTCAAGAACCCTGAGTTCTACGACGTCATCGTCACGACCAACATGTTCGGCGACATCATCACCGACCTGTCGGGCATCATCCAGGGGGGCATGGGCGTCGCCGCCGGCGGCAACATCAATCCCGAGCCCGGCGGCGTCAGCATGTTCGAGCCGATGGGCGGCAGCGCGCCCAAGTACACCGGCACGGGCAAGATCAATCCCATCGCCGCCATCAACGCCGTGAGCATGATGCTCGACCAGCTTGGCAAGCCGCAAGCCGCGGCCCGCGTCATGAAAGCCATCATGCACGTTACCGGAACGAAGATGGAAAGCCAAAACGCCGGCAAGATGGGATACTCCACCACCGAGGTCGGCGACCTCGTCGTGGAAGCGCTGTAGCAGGCGGCCCTTGGCGGCGCGAGCCTGCGCGGCGTGAGCGACATCCGCTGGGCGGGGCGAACGCTTAAGCCGCCGAGGGTGTTTCTTCCATGAGAATCGCCCGCCACATCAGTCCGCTCGCGATGCGGAAGACGAGCAGGCCGGCGACGATGCCCAGGACGTCGGCGCCCCAATCGTTGACGTCCGAACTGCGGCCGACGTAGGTTTGCGTCAGTTCGTCAATCGCCCCGTATACGGTGCCGGCCAGCCACACGGCGAAGTAGTGCTTCGGCTGCAGCCGGCCGACGGTGAGCTCCCACCCGGCCAGGACCACGACCGTCAGCACGGCGTATCCGCCGAAGTGGAGCAGCTTGTCCTTGTTGTCGATGACGTCCAACGCGTCGGGCGGAATCGGCAAGTGCGTGCCAATGAACAACACGATGAAGTAAAACGCTGCCAGCGTACGGGCGTGCGCGGCCAATCTGCGTAGCCGGGACGCGCGATTCGGACGGAAATCATGCATGGGAAACCATCGATGCCGTGTCGCAGTGTATTGCCGCAGCAGCAATTGCCCGACCGCCCGCACCGCAAGGCACGCCACTCCGAGCCCGCTGCGCAAGCTAGGGGCCCCAAATGGCGTAATGCCTCCGTGAACCCGCCCCCGGCGGTAGACGGCCGCTGCGGCCAGCCCTTAGTCTAGTGCGTGGAGGAAAACGGGGACAGCTTGATCTGGCGGCTCGCTCGGTCGAGGATGTTCGGCTTCGGAACCCGGCCGTGGACGACGACTATTACATGACGCTAGCCCTGTCGGCGGCCCAGGCCGCCGCCGAGGCTGACGAAGCGCCCGTCGGCGCCGTCGTGGTCCACCAAGGCCGCGTCATCGCCCAGGCGCGGAACCAGCGCGAGGCGTTGCGGGATCCCACCGCCCATGCCGAGATGATCGCTATCACGCAGGCGGCCGCTGCGCTCGACCGCTGGCGGCTCGACGGCTGCACGCTCTACGTGACGCTCGAACCCTGCCCGATGTGCGCAGGCGCCATCGTGCAGGCCCGCATTCCCCGCGTGGTGTTCGGCGCACTCGACCCCAAAGCCGGGGCCGTGACGAGCCTCTATCGCCTGTTGGAAGACCAGCGACTGAATCACCGCTGCGAGGTCGTGGCCGGCGTCCTGGCCGAGCCCTG
>QEVI01000313.1 GCA_003576855.1 Planctomycetota bacterium | reverse complement strand
GAATAGCCGCGGAGGTTGACGGCCCCGCTGGTGTTATTGACGATCTTCACCTGCTGCGTATCGCGGTCCACGATGAGCCGCAGCACGCCGTCCTGCCCCGGGTTGGCGCCGGTGAACATGTACAGGTTGTCGATGGCCCACCACCAGTCGTTGCCGGCGTCGAACAGCCGGAATTCCAGCGTGGCCTGCGTCGCGCCAGCTGGGTTCAACAGGTTCAAATTGATCGCTTCGTTCGTGGCGTCGGGCTTGAAGTTCGGATCGCCGTCCGACGACGTCCAGCGAAACAACTCAATCGAGGTCGCCGCCGAGTCGTTGTATTTCACCGTCAGCGAAGCCTTCTGGTTGTCTTCCGGCCGCCACGAGGAATGGAAGAACAGCTTGGCCGTGTTCGGCGCGACGCCCTGCAGCGGGATGGACGAAATGCGGAGCGTCGTATCGTACGGACCGAGCGTTTCCGGATCGACGTTGCCGTAGTCGTCCCATTCATCCGGGTCGGCCACCGCCACCTTGCCGCTGGCGCTGACGAACTGCACGCGATCCTGGTCGCCGGCCGTGTTGATCCACCATTCCTTGTCCACGAACGTCCACCCCTCGAATTCCGCGGCCCCGACCAGCGGATCGCCCGTCGCTGCGGACATGGCCGTATCGTCGATCGACCACACGCCCTCGACGCCCGCGCCGCTGGGAACCGACTTGGTCCACGCCGCTCGGCTGCGGATCTCCGATTCGAAGGTGACGATCGGATTGAGCGTCAGCCCCTCGAAGTTCTCGGTGAGCAGGTCGACGCCATGCGCCAGCCCGCCCAGCGCGAGCGAGGCGAGCGGTACGAGTGCCAACAGGCCAGCAAAACGGCGGGCAAGGTGCGTCATCGGAAGTTAACTCGTTGAAAAGAGACAAGACGATGCCAGCGGTCGTGAGCCTGCCGGGCCGCTGGATCGACGTAGAAACCAACGCGTACAAATGCCTCCAAGCGAGCGCAACGGCCGCACGGCGCTCACACGCCATCGGTCGCACGGTCGCTGCAATGCGCTCGTCGCGAAGCGCGGCGCGGCGGGCTCCGTCACCGCAAAAGACCTCCTAAACCCACGCCGGCGCGGACCGTCGCGCGCGGCGATGGCATTTCACCTCGGCGGCGGCCAGGCGTCGGCCCGACCGCCGCCGATTATGCTCGCGCACGCGGCGCACCGCGCTGCCTCGCGCGCCGTTTCATCACCGGGCCGCCGCATCAGCGGCGACGGCGACCGATCCTCGCCAGCCCCGCCAGGGCCAACCCGGCCAGGCCCAGCGACGACGGCTCGGGGATCGTCCCGACCCGCACGTTGTCGATGGCCCAGAACCAGTTGTTTCCGCCCTGGTACTTGAATTCGATGTTCATCGTCGTCGCGCCCGCGGGATTCATCAGGCTCAGCAGCACCGTCTCGTCGAGGTTCGTGGCCCGCGAGTCCCACTTCAGCAGCTCGATGGGGCCGCCGCCGTAATCGACGAACACCTGGGCGACCTGGCCGTCTTCTTGCTTCCACGACGAGTCGAACTGCAGCAGCAGCGTATTGGGCGCTGCGCTGGCGATGTTCAGCGTCGGCATCTCCAGCGTCGTGACCATTGGCCGCGCCGGGCTGCCGAGGTCGTCGAATTCATCCGAGTCGGCCACCGCGTAGTTGCCGTTGCCCTTGCTGAAATTGCCCAAGTCGGGCTGCGAGGAGAAGACGCTGAATTCGCGATTAGTGAAGGTCCAGCCTTCCCACTCGAAGACGCCGATGTTGTTGTCCCCCAGGCTCGCCGCGGCGATCTGCGAATTGTCGATGTTCCACCCGGCAGGCGGCGTGTGGGTGAACGAGTCCGGCCGCGGCAGCGCGTCGGTATCGGTGTTCACGCGGGTGAACTTCTGCACGGTCGCCTGGCTGGCAATCCGCTCGTTGACGCTCGGTCCCAAGGTGACCGACTCGAAGTTCTCGGTCCAAAACGGAGCGTTCGCCCCTTCATTCAAAGCCAGGTTGTCGATGGCCCACCACCAGTCGTTCCCGGCGTTGAGGTAGCCGAGGGTGAATTTCACCGTCGAAGCGCCGGAGGGAACCGGGACGTCGTACGTGACATGCTCGTTGACGTTATCCGGCTTATACGTCAGCGACGCCGGCAGCGGCGTGCTGACGTTCGAGCCGGTGCCCGCGAAGGAATCCCACAGCGACCCGTCCACGAACACCGGGGCGCCGCCGTCGAAGCTCGCCCACACGATCGCCGTCTGGTTGTTGTCCGGCCGGCCGAGCGTACTATGCCCGTCGTCGTAGGATTCGGCGCGCCAGCTTGAATCGAACGACAGCTTGACCGTCCCGCCGGCATACGCGCCGACGTTGATCGCGCCGGTCGTCAGCCCCGAATTGTAATAGCCGCCGCCCAGCCCGGCGCCGAGATCGTCGTACTCGTCCGAGTCGGCCACGGCGATCACGCCCGAGGCGTTGGTGAATGAGCTGCGTTGCTGGTCGTCGACGCTGGCCCAGAATGTCTTGTCGGCGAAGCTCCAGCCTTCCCACTCGTCCACGCCGTCGGCCGCCGAGCCTTGGTTGGGCACGCCGACGTTGCCCACGACCAGGCCAGGCACGCCGACGCGATACAGCACCACCGGGGTCGGATCGTTCGAGAGCACGTCGGTTCCGGAGGAGTTCGTCAGGTCGACGTTGCCGAAGTTGTCGAAGTTGTTGTCGATCGACCAGCCCGCCGGGCCCGTCTTGGTAAATGCGTTGGGACGCGCCACCCAAGCGGGGTCGGAGGCCACGACGGTCGCCTGCGCGAAGGTGACTTTTTGCCGTTCGTTGACGCTCGGTCCGCGCACGAGCGAGTCGAAGTTCTCAGAAAAGAGGGCGTTAACGATCTGGGCCTGGACCGATCCAGGCCAGGCTAGCGCACCGAGGCACGCCAGGGTCGCAAGTTGTCGCTTCATTAGACAAGTTCCCCATAATCACGGGTGCTGCTCTACTCCACCAGCGCGGACGCCATGCATGCAGATGAGCTTTGCCGCCGCTAGAAAAGACCGCGAACCGTCGCCTTGCGCCAGGGCCATCAGATGCGCATTCGCCGGTGGATCGCTCGCGACGTGCGAACGACGATAGACTTTGTTGTAATCTGCCTGCATGAAGAATTGAAGAGTTTTGGCCCCGCGGCCTGCGCAAAGGTTTTGCCGTTTTGCGTTCCAAACGCTCGGCCCTCTTGCCCGTATGCGAACCGCCGATGCCACGCCATCCGGGAAGTCGTAGGCAGGGGCAGTGGGTAGAACGTTCGCGGCCTGCCGCGCCCCCGCCGCTTGCGGCTTAGCGTCCGCCCTGCGGAGCTTCGCCCTGTCGCAGCCGCCGATCCAACTCGTCGAGCGCCCCTGGCAACTCGGCCACGCTGTCGATCACCTGGTGAGCGCCGACCGAGCGCAACACCTCGCGGGCTGCCGTCAGCCGCGACTGCCGTTCGTCGGCATCCAGCGCGTCGAACTCCGCCTGGCCCAGGCCGATGAGATTGCCCGTCTTCGCGACGCCGACAGTCCACATCCCCGCGTTTAGGCCCGCTTCGATGCCGACGGTCGTGTCGTCGACCTTGACGATCGCCTGCATGGGGTACACGTTCAGCCGGCGAGCGTTCTCCAGGCATTCCCAGGGGGCCGGGCGGCCGTGCGGCACATCGGAGGCGGTTACCAGGGCGTCCGGCTTGAACCCCTGCTGGTGGATCGCCGGCGCAAGCACCTCCATCAGCTCCTGGGTGTAACCGGTGCTGGAGCCGATCTTCAGGCCCCGGGCTCGACACTCGGCAAGCATCTCGAGGCAGCCGGGGATCAGGTCGACATGCTCCAAGAGCAGCTTCGCCTGCGTTGCCAAGAAACCGTGATACAGGCGGTCGATCGCCGGCGCGCCCGGCGCCTCGCCATGCACGGCTTGCCACGCCTCGCGGATGCGCGGGACGGCCATCATCGCCTCAAGGTGCTCCCGTTTCGACATGCCCATCGGGCCGCGAGCCTCGTCGAGCGTCACCGGCACGTCGAGCGCGGCGAAGGCTCGCAGGATCGCCATCACCGGCGCCCGGCTGCCGTAGTCGACGACCGTGCCGGCCCAGTCGAAGATCACGGCCTTCAACGGGCCCCGATAGGGCCAACGAGCGGGAGCGGACATCGCGTGCGCTGCAGTTGCGGGGGCGTTCATGGACGTCAACTTGGTTTGAGTTTGGTGATTCTTTTTACAGGCCCGCGAATGACGCGAATCGACCCGAATAACTTGGAGAAAAGCCGGTTACTTGGGGCTCAGCAAAAAAAACGTGGGAGGCCGCTCTGGGGCCGATGACGACCCTGCCATCGCCGCGCGTACTGCCGCGTCGATTCGCGCAATTCGCGGGCAATAATCGAAAGCCCAACTCGGTGCTTCCCGAACGATTTCAGACCGGTCAATCACGTGTCTGCCGTTGCCGCGCTGCGACGGGCGCCGGCGTGCTCGCGTCCTTTGCCGTCTGGCGCGTCGCCTTCCCAGCTTGTCCACTGCTCGTCGGCCAGCCCGAAGGACAACGTCATGCCGCAGCCGCCCGAGGCCACCGCGACATGAACTCCAGGTTCAGGCTCGGCCGTGTACTGGCATGCCCCCGGTAGTTTGAGGTACACGCCGTGCCACCGCTCGGCGATAGTCCAGTCCGGAAGTTCGATCATGCGGCGCAGCTCGCGGAGGATTAACTCGTCGATCAGCGGATTGTCGATATCGCAAGCCATGTCGGCGGCAAGAATGCCGCCTATCGTGCCCTTGGTGATGCCGACGCCGTTCTGGCAGAG
>QEVI01000312.1 GCA_003576855.1 Planctomycetota bacterium | reverse complement strand
CAGCGCTGAGGAGTAAGATCTAATGATTCGGACAACGCGAAGCCTCTTCTCGGCTAGCGCCGCTGCGCTAGTTTTGGCCGCCGTGGCATGTCTCTCTTCGGTCGCCTCGGCCGCCCCGATTTCTTACGCCGACGTCGGCCCGGTGGGTCCGGGCGTCATGTTCACGGCGATTTCGGAATCCTCGGGCACCGACGCGGTGCCGCTCTACGGACCGCCGACCGGTTTCCCCGTGGGTCTGGATTTCGACCCGCAGGCCTTCACCGCCCATGCAGTCGGCGGCGGGGCCGACCTGACCGACGGCCAGGTGAACTTCACGGTGGACGTCCCCAACGGCACGGCCATCACCAGCGTCAGCCTGTTTGAGGCGGGCGACTACACGCTGACCGGTTCCGGCACGCCGGCCACCCAGGTCTCGGCCGGGGCCATTTTGCGGGCCTTCATCACCGAGGTGAACGGCGCGGCCGTCGCGCCGATCAACGTCTCGCCCAGCAACGTTTCGGCGGGCTTCAACCTGGTGGCTAATCCCGGCGTGGTGCAGCCCTGGAGCCTGGGGACGTCGATCAACGTGGCCGGGGCCCTGGGGCCGCAGCAGTTCGCCACGAAGGTGGACGTGGTGATCAACAACCAGCTCGGACGTCGGCACCGGCGTGGGCATCATCCCCGAACCGGGCGCCTTCGCCCTGGCCGGCCTGGCCCTGTGCGGCCTGGGCCTCCTGCGGAAGCGGTAAACGCCGCCGGCTAGTTGAATTGGGTGGTTGGCTTTTACGCTGTGAATCAAAAGGCCCCTCTCGCTCGAGAGGGGCTTTTTTTATGGTCTGGCGCACGCTTCGCGCAGCGGGTGCGATGGCCCGTCGCGCCGGGGCGCTTCTATTGACGATTGCGCCGCCCATGTGCTGCTGCAGCCGTGACGTCTGGCCGGGGGCCGCTTGCCCTCAGGACGCACTTGGTCCCGTTTAATTCGACCTCCGGGCAGAGCCCGGGGCTGCATGGGAACCAGCGACGGCTCATTGGCTGCGCAACTCGCAAGACCAACGCGCTGGGACCAGCCATGCTAAATGCGATCGCGATGTCATAAATGCGAACCTGCGACTTGGCGGCGCCATCGCTATAACCGGACCTGTCGGACCAATTTCTACCGAGCACCTGAACCATTTGGTTGGCGCGACTGCACGCGCAACTAGAATGGCACACAGCGACCGCAGTCGGGCGGTTGAGTAGACGCCTCGGTTCACGCATTCGCGTTACCCCTTGCTTGCGCGGCGGGCTATGTAGTGCGAGGGACCCTTGCTTGCGCGGCGGGCTTTGTGCGGCGTCGAGAAGACACTTGGGTTTTTACATTCGTGCGACACGCAGACTACAGAGGTGAGGTTCTCATGAGACGGAATGCGACTCCTTGTGCCATCGCCCTGGCCGCGACTGGCGTTCTCTTGGCGGCACTTGCGGCCAGCGCCGACGCGGCGTCGATCAGCTATGGCAACCTCGGCCCCGTGCCGCCAGGGGTCAGCTTCCTGAACATCGTTGAATCATCGGGCACCGACGCCGTGCCGCTGTACGGCGCGCCCACGGCGTTCGCCACGGGACTCTCCTTTTTTCCCACCGCCGCCTTTTCGGCCCTGGGCGCTGCCGGCGGCGCGGATCTGACCGATGGTCAACTCAATTACACGGTCGCCGCGCCGGGCGGCGTCAACCAGGTCGACTTTTCGGAAACGGGCGTCTACACGCTGGTCGGCGCGGGGACGGCCGCCACGCAGACCTTGGCCGGCGCCAGCCTGCGGGCCATTGTTACCGAAATCAACGGCGTGCCGATCGCACCGGTTAATCTTGTTCCGAGCCTGGGCTCGATGATCTTCAACCTCGCGTCCCATGGGGGCGTCAACCAGCCGTGGCAAATCGCGTTGTCGGTCAACGTGGCCGCCCAGATGGCCGGGCTGGGTTATTCGCCGAGCGATCGCGCCACGCGGGTGGACGTCGTGATCGACAACCAGTTGGCCTCGGTCAGCGAACCGGGCACCCAGGCGATGATCTCCAAAACGGTGTTCGTCGGCACGACGCAGGGCGTGCCCGAGCCGACGGGCGTCGCGCTGGCCGGATTGGCGCTGGCGGGATTGGCCGCGGTCCGCTCGCGGCGCAGCGCGTAAGCGGCTATGCGATTCGGCGGAGGCGGCCTTGCCGGCGTGTCAGGCCGGCGGGCTGCCGCTGTCGGCGCGAAGCTGCTGCAAGTGCGCGTAGGGGAGCATCTTGAACGGGCTGGCGACGGACGGCCAGCGTTCGCCCCGCTGGGAGATCATCCGCTCGTCGAGCGGTCCGAGCCGACCGTGGGCGAGCTTGAGGTACGACACGCGCGCCGGCTCCAGTCCCATGATGCGCGCCGCCGTGGCGTCGACGGCCGGTAGATTCGCGCCGATCAGCAGCAGGCCCATGGGCTTGATGCTGCCGAGGATCGGGCCGTCGCCTTCCATGCAATCGATGGCGTCGATAATTGCCAGCGCCCGCGGCACGGTGGAGCAAATGTCGGCGACGGTCTCGGGAATGCCGGCGTGGTGCAGGACGTTCTTCGGCCAGCCGTACTTGATTCCCGGCAGCACGCCGTAGAGGTTCTTCATGCTCGCGGTGACGCCGACCCAATGGTGGGTTTTGAGCTTCGGCATGGAGACGACGTAGTCGGCCTCGACGACGGCTCGCGGCAGAAACAGTCCTTTTAGCGGGCTGATCCGGCCGGCGTTGGGTCGCCAGGCGACGTCCTGGTAGTTGAGGTCGGCGAACTGCAGCTCGCCGTCGCGGAGCGCCTCGCCGACGCCCGACTCGTCCAGCGCTAGCTCTGTATCGCGGACGTGGCCGGGGGCTTCTCCCACAGTTACGCGCGCCCCATAGCGGCGAAACGCCTCGGCCGCCGCGAGAATGACGGCCGGGTGGGTGGTCATGTGCGGGATGGCACGGTTCGGTTCGACCAGGTTCGGCTTCAGCAGCACCCGCTTGCCGCGAAGATGTTCGGCCTTCAGGCCGCACGCGGCTAGTCCATCGCTGATGGTTTTCACGAGGTCGCTGTCGTACCGCTGGGAACGGGCGATGAAGACCGAAGCCCGTCTTGGGGCCGCGCCGCGGGCCAGTCTCCAGCCGGCGGCGCCGACCGCGGCGAGGCCGCCGGCCAGCAGCACAGCACGGCGGCCAATGCGTTGGGCCGCGTTTCGGCCGGGGGGGAGCGGGGTCGCCATCAGGAGTCCTCGTTCACAGTCGCCGCCGAGTGCGTGTGGCTGGCGGCGGGGAGCCAGCGGTCAACGGGTTGAGCGGCCAGCACCAGCAACGCTCGTTCATACTCGCTTGTCGGCGGGCGGCGCTCGCCGTCGAGGGCGGCCTCGATCCACGCCGCGGCTTGCAGGGGCAGACGGCCATGGGCCGCCAGTCCGAGGCATGCAAAGGCGAGCGACGCGGCGGCCGTGTCGCCGCTAACGGTCCGCGCGAGATAGTTGAGCGACTTTTCGATGCGGGCGTCGCGCTGCTGCTGGCCGGCCAGGGTCAATACCGCCAGGCCGGTGGGTTGCAGGTGAGGCACGAGCGGCCGCCCGAGGACGATCGTGTTGCCGTAGTTGGCGCCGCCGTCGGGAAGGAGGCGATCGACGATCAGTCGCACGCCTTCCTGGACGCGCGGGCGCCGGTCGAATCCTGCCGCGCGAAGGCCGAGCACGAACATGCACGTCGGTTCGAGCCAGGAGTGCGTGTCGGCAGCCCAGGACCAACCGACCAGCTCCGTATTGTGACCGATGTGTTCTGACTGCCGAGCCGCGCGGCCGCGGTCGGCAAGACTCCACTGGGCCGCTGCGCCAATGCAGGAGGCGAACCTCGCGTTGCCGGCGAGCCTGTCGAGCGTTGCCCAGGCGAGCATGGCCAGGCTGGTCGGCCACCGCGGGTCGTCCTGGCTAGCCGAGACGCCGACGGCGCCGCTCGGTTGCTGGATGCCGGCGAGCCATTCGGCCGGGCGGGCCGCGCTGGCCGCGTCGCCGGCGGCGGCTAGCGCCAGCGCCGCCCATGCCGCCGGTTCGGCGGCCGACTCGTCGCTGGCGCGGTAGCGCCAGCGACGGGCCGCGGCGAGGCGATCGATAGCAGCGGGGAGGGCGAGCATAGCCGCGCCAGGGGCATAACCGACGGATGCAGCGAGGTATCCAGGCAACTTTACGTTGCGAGCAGTCGCCAGGCGGGGGAAAAACGTTGCCGCGCGGCGACAGCGCCGGTCGACGGATTCCTAGCGGTCCGATTATGCCGTCGCGCGGTCGGCGGGCCGGCGGGCGCCGGCGGGATTTTCTTTTGACCCGCGGCGAACGTGACATAGGTTTCAGGTGAAGTCGCGAACGCAAGAACGCGGCTCAACACGGTGAACGCAAGCAGGCGTTTGCCAGCGAAAGCATCTCTTCTCCGAATCCCGAATTCTCGGGCGCTTGATGGAAAGGCGCGGACAAGGGCGGCGTTCGCCGAGCCTGCTGCGTCGTCATCCTCGAAAAAGGCACGTTCGGCCGCGAGGCTGAACACGCAAAGCCAGGGAGCGGCGGGACCTGCGCAACAGGTCGCGTCGCACGCCCGGTTGCCGAAGGGATGCTTGTCGTGCAAACGGCGCAGCACTCAGGCGGCGACGAGATGAGGCGCACAACAGTTGTGTTAACTGACTGGGCTTGGACAGTAGCGGATTAAGCAGGCTCCTCCGGCGCCGCGAATGCGGCGCGGAGCGCCACTGGCCAGGCCAATCACCGGGAGCCACTTTACGAAACTCCCGACAACCCCGTAGGGCGCTGGAGCGTCGCGGCGTAGCGGCGTCGCCAGGGCTCGAGAAAGCTGAGGATTCGATGAAGAAGCTTGCTAAGAAGGTGCAACAGTTCCTCGTTTCGGAAGACGGCCCGACCGCAGTTGAGTACGCCGTGATGTTGGCGCTCATCGTGATCGTGTGCCTGACGGCGATTCGTTCCATCGGGACGAACGCCTCCACCACGTTTAACAACGTCGCCACGCAGCTCGGCAGCTAATAGCGTCGCGGACCTACGCCCTACGCGGACGTCGCAGGGTTTTCTATCAGGTCCCGGGGTCGCACGAGCGGCCCCGGGATTTTTTCTGCGAGGAAAACGCCATGAAGCGCTTTGCCGCAAAACTTCAGCGACTACTGCAGTCCGAAGACGGGCCGACGGCCGTCGAATACGCCGTCATGCTGGCGCTGATCGTGATCGTCTGCCTGACGGCGATCCGCGCCATCGGAACCAACGCCGCGACGACGTTCAACGACGTGGCGACGCAACTCGGTAGCTGACGACTCGGAGCACGGACCATCGTCGCCTTCTCCCCTGGCGTGGATTGGACGGGGCTTACGATCACTGGGGTTTTAGGCGGTCACGAGGAGCGCCTGGCCCTCGCCGCGGGGATTCACCTGTGAGAACGCTC
>QEVI01000017.1 GCA_003576855.1 Planctomycetota bacterium | reverse complement strand
GCGCTGAAGCTCGCCCGCGTGGCCACCGGCCGGCACAAGACGATCAGCATGTGGGACTCCTTCCACGGGGCGTCGCTCGACGCCATTTCCATCGGCGGCGAGGCCGTCTTCCGCGCCGGCGTGGGACCGCTGCTGCCGGGCTGCGAGCATGTGCCGCCGCCCGATGAGTATCGCTGCCTATGGGATTGCGGCAGCCGCGGCGGCTGCGACCTGAAGTGCGCCAGCTACGTCGAATACGTACTGGAAAAGGAGACGGACGTCGCCGCGGTGATCGCCGAGCCGTGCCGCGCGACGCCGTACATTCCGCGGCCGGAGTATTGGCAGCGTATTCGCCGGGCGTGCGACCGGCATGGGACGCTGCTCATTTTTGACGAGATCTGGCAGGGCCTGGGGCGGACGGGCCGATGGTTCTCGTGCGAGCACATGGGCGTCGTGCCCGATATCCTCGTATTGGGCAAAGGGCTCGGCGGGGGCGTCATGCCCCTGGCGGCGCTGGTGGCCCGCGAGGGCCTCGACGTCGCCGGCGACCGCGCGCTGGGGCATTACACACATGAGAAGAGCCCCGTCGCCTGCGCGGCAGGGCTGGCGACGATCGGCGTCATCGAGCGCGAAGGCCTGCTCGAGCACGCACGCAAGCTGTGCGAACACGCGCGGGCGCGGCTGGGCGAAATGGCCACGCGCCGCGAGCTGATCGGCGACGTCCGCGGCCTGGGCCTCACCCTCGGCGTGGAACTGGTGAAAGACCGGACGACCCGCGAGCGGGCCACGGATGAAGCCGAGCAGGTCATGTACCGGGCGCTGGATTACGGACTCAGCTTCAAGCTCACCATGGGGAACGTCTTGCTGCTGACGCCTCCGCTGGTGATTTCACAGCAGGAGCTTGACCAGGCCATCGACGTCGTCGATCGCTGCCTCGATGAAGTGAGCTCCAGTCGCTGAGAAACCTGCTGCCGGCGGGGCTACTCGGCGCCGGCCTTTACTGCATAGCCAGTCGCGACTCGGACGGTACGGCGTCGGGGATTCTCTCGGCCAGCAACTGCAAGCGCTTGAGCGTGCGCACGGCTTCGACTCGCCCGTTGAAGTCGATCGTCGTGTCGGCGGCCACGCGCGCCCGCAGCACGCCCGCTTCCGTCGCCAGGGCTCGCCGGTACGCGGGGCTGGCGGCGCCCTCTGCCGACCAGTTCTGCAACAGGGACTCGATCAGCGTCATCGACCCGGCGAATTTGGGCTGCTGCAGCGCCGCGGGCCACACGGGGACGCCATGCTGGGTCGATTGGAGCAGCCGTTCGGCAGCCGCTTCCTCGGCGGCCGCATTCAGTTGCTGCCGTTCGCGGTTGCGGGCGGCCTTCTGCTGGATGTACTGCTGTTCCAACTGCTTGAGGCGGTAATGGTATTCCCCCCGTTGGTAGTACAACTGATCACGAGCGGCGGCCACGCTGACCCATTGTTGGGCGGCGGCCGCCTCGTCCCGCAAAAAAGCCCCGTAGGCCCGCACCAACTCGGCGGCGCCCGCAGCGTGGTCGCCAAACACCGTGCTGCGATGGTGATAGGCGACGACCTGCGCCGTCGCCTCCGCCGCCCCGATGACGGGCAAGGCCGCAAGGACGGCGAAGTACAGCGAAATTGTCGGAATGTTGGCCGTGCGGGTCATGGTCCAGTCCCCTTTGTGCTGAGTGCGGCGGGGCGGGCGAAAAGCGCCCGTGGTCTGACCCAAAAAAGAGAGCAACGCCGGCGCCGTAGCCGTCGTCCTTCGCGCCCGCCGAATGTCCGGTCCAGCGCAAGCCTTTTGCCTACAAGAGACTAAGTCGAGACTGGCGGCGTCTCGCCGGGCTGCCGCCGCCCCGCCGCCGGGTCGCCCGCGGATGTCACTTTGACGACGGCCCGCACATTCTTGAGATTTTTTATTCGCTTGCCGCCTTCGCCGGGCCTGGCTGCGGGGTTCCCCGTGAGAGCCGCGTGTGGATCACGCCTTGGTCGTCGAACCAGAGCGGGTCGATCGCCAGGAAGCGCTGCCAGTTGATGCCGGCGTCGGCCTTCTGGTGATACACCATCCACAGCTTTCGGTCCGGGCCTTCGACCACGCAGTGATGTCCGGGTCCGAACAGCCCCTCGCGGCGCTTCGCGATGGGGTTGCCGGCGTACTTTTCAAACGGCCCCAGCGGCGATTTGGCCGTCGCATAGCCGATGGCGTAGTGGGGCGAGTCGGCGCCGGAGCCGGAGTACATCAGGTAGTACAAGCCGTCGTGCTTCAGCAGGAAGGGGCCCTCGGTGACATGTCCGCTGGCCATCTCCCAGGGCTCGGTGGGACGGAGCACTTCCCGCGCCTCGGCGGCCGGCGTGAGCGGATCGGTCATCGGCTGCACCATGATGCGAAAGCCGTCCTCGATGCTGGCGTAGTAGAGGTACAGCTTCCCGTCATCGTCGCGGAACAGGTGGGCGTCGATGGCGCCTGCGACGAGCACGCGCCGGTCTTCGAACGGTCCCAAGGGATTGTCGGCCACCGCAACGCCGATCTGCTTGGCCAGCGGCCCGGACTCGACCTCCGGGTTGTCGTCGGTGTAGTACAGGTAGATCTGGCCGCTGTCTGCGTCGCGGTACAGGTCGGGCGCCCATGCGCCGCCGCGGGGGTCGTCCAGCGCGCGGCCCTTGTTGGTCCAATGGACCAGGTCCTGCGACGTAAAGACGTCGTAACCGCGGCCGTGCGTCGTGGCGTACAAGTAATACACGCCGTCAACCACGAGGACGTCGGGATCGGCGGGTCGGCCCGCGGTGAGGATGGGATTGGCGTAGGTCACGCCGTCAGCATGGGCCCCGGCGGCGAGCAGCAGCGCTTTGGCCCATGCAGTCACACCGACAGAAAGAAAGAGAAACTGACGCATCGCCGCCTCCGGTAGGATGCTCGTCTTGCCGGGCCGCCCGGCGGGCGGCCATGGTCGCCACGTCACAATCCCGCGGCGCCGCAACGCCGCAGCCGCCCGTTTGATTGCAGATCGCGCACCGGCATTGTCTCAACCGACGCGGCGGCCCACCAGCGCCAGCGCGACGCGGTTTGCCACAGGATCGACCCAGCGGCGGACGGTTTCGGGCCGGAGAAACGAAAGATTAGCGATGATCATCGCCAGCCCGAAGGTGATCATGCCCATGAACAGCGCGATGCCGCCGTGGACGACGACGGCAGTCCAGAGCACGATCGGCCGCGTAAACCGGTTCCAAACCAGGCAGCAGTAGAACAGTTCCCAAAACAGCGTCAGATGCGTGATCAGGGCGACGAGCATCGGCCAGCCGGCCAGCCACGTCAGGTCGAGCGATTGGTACTCGTAATTGGCGGCCGCCCACCACATGGCCGTGCCGAGCTTCCAGGTGACGCCTTCCAGCTTCGCCAGCCCTGAGAACAGGTAGACGACGCACAAATGGAGCTGCAAAAGCCGCACCGCGATGTTGGCGCTGACGCTGGGCGGCGCCGGCGCCTGGTCGCCGCGGCGGAGCCGCCAGAGCCGATCGAGCGAGTAGCGGGCCCCGCACGGCCCGAGCACGAGGTACAGGGCGATCATGCAATTCGCCTTGTCGAGGCCGAAATAGGCGCCCGGCGTGACCCGATGCGCATACGACACCGCCAGCAGGTACGCCACGACGGCGCTGGTGCGCGAGAACAAGCCCATAAACAACATCGCAAACGCCACAAGCGCGACGATGTGGATCGTCCACACCCCCCACATCGAGCCGGTCCAGGCGAAGACGCTCCACACCGACCACTCGCGCTGCAGTTGGTCCATGAAGGCCAGCGGCGTGTAGCCGTCCGGCCCAATGAAACCGCTGAGGTCCAGCGACCACACCAGGTGCGTGTAGAGCAACATGCCGCCGCCGAGCAGGCGAACGAGCGACAGCGTCGCCGGATCGACCGGAGTGAACCAGAACCGGTTCCACGCGGCCCACAGCTCGGAAAAGTAGCCGCTGATGTTCGACCACGCGCCTTTCATGACCCGCCCCTTGGCAACTCCTCGCTGGGAGCGGCGGCCGCGCGCGGCCGGCGGTATTCCAAGACGCCCAGGTCCTCGTAGGTGGCCGGCGCGTCCAGCCGCTCCCCGGCCATCACCTGCTGCGGCGCCAGCAGGTGGTGCCGCACCATCGTCAGCCGGATGGCGTCCCCCTCGTGCTTTTCCAAAAGCTCGCGGGCGATGGCGTTCTCCCAGCCGCGCCCCTCCATCGCCGGGTCGCGCGATTGCTCGACCAGCATCATGTGGCGATGATAGAACAGCCGCGGCCAATGATCCCGCCGGTCGGGCAGCTTGCCTTCCGCAATCTTCTGGGCCGACTGGTCGAACACTTCATAACGAATGATGTGACTGACCGAGGGATCGGGCGAGAAGAAATCGTATCCGTTGTTGATGTACAGTAGGTTGGTGTAGTGCCTGAGCCCGTACGCCAGAGCACGGGGAAGCACCGGCTGAATCGGCGGGAACTGCTGCGGATCAAGCTGCTCCAGCGGGATTTCTCGGCCCTGGGCGTCGCGCGGGACCGTTCCCGGCGGCAGAGCCGGACGCAGGATGGGCCGAAGCTGGATGTACCAGGGCGCCGTGAACGCCGCCAGCACGTGAAACGCCGCCAGCAGGCTGACGGCGATCCGCGGCAAGAGCCCCCAGCCGCTGCCAGCGGCTGCGGCCCGCGGCTTGGCCTTGGCCTTCGTCTCCGCCGGCGGCGAACTGACCGGCGCCGCCTTTCTTTCCGCGGAAGACGCCGCTCCGGTCGCGGCAGACGGCGCGGCCGCTCGCCGCTCGCCGCCAGCCATGCCGGAAGCGGACTGCGGCGGAACGGGCGGTCGGTCCTTGCTCATGCCTGCCGTGCTTCGTGAATGCCGGTATTTGTAAACCGCCGTCTGCACCGGGCGGGCGATTTACCCCTTTCGAAATGCTCGGCTGCCCCCTTAGCAAACGAAAAACCCCCGCACCGGTCAACGCCGATGCGGGGGCAAAACTGCGATTCGGGCGGAAAAAACTACGGCTAGCAGCCGCCTGAGCAAGCCTACAGGGCCGCAACCTTCGACTCCGCGCCGTTCATTTCAAAGGACAACTCGTAGCTCTTCCCGCCTTCAATGGAAATGGTCTTTTCCTCGACTAGCGTCTTGCCGTCCTTCTGCAATTCGACGCGGACGAGGTAGCCGTCCCAGGTTTGCCCGGGCTCGAGGCTGGAGGTCGAGTAGCTGCGGACCTCGCCGGTCTGTTCGGTGGGGCTGCCGGCCAAAATCACCTTGGCCTCCGCCGGGACGTGCAGCGTCAGCTCGGTCCGCGCCGTCTGCTCCTCAGCGGCCTGCGGGCCGCCGAAGGCGAGCCGAACGACTCCGCCCGCCTGCACGCGGACGACCTTGTCTTCGACGACCGGCTGGCCGTCGCGCTCGAACTCCGCGCGGAGGGCGTAGGCGTAGGTGCGGCCCGGCTGCAACCCGCGCGACACGTAATGCCGCTCGGCGCCGGTGCTGCTGGTCGGCCGGTCGTTCACGAACACCTTGGCGTTCGCCGGGAGGCTGACCCAAATGTTCGCCGCATCGGCCGCTGCGCTGGGCGCGGCCGGCGGAAGCGGCGGTTGGGCGCCGTCCATCGGCGCGGCGCCTTCCGGCGTGGCGGGTAGCGCCGGCTGGGGCGCTGCTTCGTACGAGTCGATGACGGCGCCGCCGTACGAGCCGCTGCCGCCATAGCTGCCGTACGACCCATATCCGCCATAGCTGCCGTAGCTCACGACGTAAGTTCCGCCGTACGAGCCGTAGCTGCCATAGGAGCCATAGCTGCCGGCGCTGCCGTAGCCATGCTTGGCCGCCTTGCGGGCATGCCAGCGGGCGAAGAACCCGCCTCCGCCGCCGTAGCTGCCGCTACTGGCGTAACCGCCGTAGGATCCATAGCTGCCATACGAGCCGTAGCTGCCGTACGAACCGTAGCCGCCGTAGGAGCCGGCGCTGCCGTAGGAGCCGGCGCTGCCGTACCCATACTTCGCGGCCTTGTGCCGATGGCCGAACGCGCGTGCCTCGCTGGCGTTCATCGCGACAACGGCAGCCGCGATGGCGGCCGCCTGGAAAACCCTGGCGCCGAGAATTCTCATCTGCTGTCTCCCCCCACTGAGGACCAAAAGAAAGTGACTGACGGGCGATAGAACTGCTTACGGGCGTCGGGCCGGACGCGCGGCGAGCAGGTCGTCACACCGACAGAATAGCAGCGGCAAGCTGCGATTCAAGGAACTGGCGCGACTTTTAACGGCATTTGACGAATCGGACTTAGGAGTCGCAAATCGGCCGTCGCCCAACGGCGACAAAACGCCGCCGCAACGTGGCGTAATATCACCCCGCTTGTCCGATTCGACGATGGCTCCACCGTGCAACTGGCGCGCCGACCTCCGCCGTAGAGCGGCCGCGATCGTCAGCCGATGCCGCGCTGGGCGTGCGGTTGCGCGGCAGCGGCCCCAAAAAAAGGGGGCGGCGACTCGCCGTCACGGCTCCGCCACGGGCCTTATCGCCAGTTCGTCGATATCGAGCCGGCCCGTGCCGCCGTGCAGCCCGACGGCCAGGATGGCTTCGCGGGCTTCCAAGGGAACGGGGATTTCCGCTGACCGCTTTTGCCAGGAGAAGCTGCCTGTCAGCGGGCCAAGCTGGCCGTGATCAATGGCGGCCCGCCGCTCATCGAAAAAGCTGATAATGACCGCCGGCGCGCCGGCGGTTTCCACATTGCCGGCTAAACGCTCCCCGGCGACCGAGCAACTTACGCTCAGTCGGCTTATACGGCGACCGTCCACGGCAAACCCCTGCAGGGCCTGGCTGCTGAGCCCTGGTTGGTCGTTAGCGAATGACATGTACCGTTTGCCGCCGGGCGCCGCCGCGTCGGCGGCGACTACGACGGCTTGTCGCACGTAGTGCCAACCGGCCGGAAGACGCGTGTCGCCGACCAGGTCCTCGAAGCCGCCGTTGACGACCGCCGGATGGAGCGGGTCGGGCTTAACGCGGCGCTGCTGTTCCGCCGTTCCAGTCATGGGCACGAACAGCGTCGCCTCCAGCGGCTCGCGGACCAGCTCGCCGGCCCGCTTGGTGATGCGATACAGCGTCTGCTGGTAGCGCTGGCCGACGGGGATGATCATCTGTCCCCCCTCGCGAAGCTGGTCCACCAGCGGCTGCGGAATGTGTTCCGGCGAGCAGGTGACGATGATCTTGTCGAACGGAGCCTCCTCCGGCCAGCCGGCGAACCCGTCGCCGATCCGCACGCTGACGTTCTTGTAACCCAGCCGTTGGAGCGTCTGTTTTGCTCGGTGGCCGAGCCGCTCGACGATCTCGATGGTGTAGACCTCCTTTACCAACGGGCTGAGCACGGCCGCCTGGTAGCCGCTCCCCGTGCCGATTTCCAGGACGCGATCCTGCGGCTGGGGATCGATGGCCTGCGTCATGAAGGCCACGATGAACGGCGGCGAGATTGTCTGCTGATCGCCGATCGGTAGCGCGGCGTCGTGATACGCCCATTGCCGAAAGCCGGCCGGCACGAACTCGTGCCGCGGCGTCGCCCGCATCGCCGCCAGCACGCGGGAATTAGCGACGCCCGCGGCTTCAATTTCCCGGGCGACCATCTCCTCGCGCTCTTGTTGCACGCCGATGGCGTCCGGCTGATTGGCCTCCTGCGCCGCGAGGTCGGCCGACGCCGCTGCCGCCGCGGCGAAGAACAGGGACGCAATGAGCCAGCGTGTTGAGTTCGACAATTCGACTCTCCTCGATCGCCGCAGCGGGCCGCTGCTCGGTAGCGGGCGGCGACAGGCCTTGGTAGCGTGATTGTAGTTCCATGGTCGGCGCGGTCTGGGCGCCACGCCGGTGCGCTCAAGCACGGCGGCAGTTGCGTCCGCCGTCTTGCGTTAATAATACCCTGCCGCGTCTGGAGAACGGCGTAGCAAAAGTGCACGAGCTTCGCGTGGACGGCAGCATAAACCCATAAAGGCGTCAGTCGCTGCGCAGGCTCCATGATTCCTGGGGGACGCCCACATGCTTGAACCGCCCGCGAGAAGCATCGAGGAAACGCGCGGCCTGTTCCGCCAGCAGATGCCGGTAGCCCGTAAGTGGGCGTATTTCGATCACGCCGCCGTAGCGCCGGTAACGGCGCCGGCCGCGGCGGCGATGCACCGGTGCGTCGACCAGTCGCTCGCCGAGGGGGACACGGTATGGACCCAGTGGGCCCGCCAACTCAGAGAAACGCGGCAGTTGGCGGCCGCGCTGGTGGGCGCCGAGGCCGATGAAATCGCGCTGACGCCCAACACTACCGCCGGGATTACGCTCGTCGCCGAAGGCATCGACTGGCGGCCCGGCGACAACGTGGTCGCCCTGGCGGACGAATATCCGTCGAATCTTTATCCCTGGATGAACCAGGCCGACCGCGGCGTCGAGACGCGCCTGGCGCCGACCGACGAAGGGCGGGTGGACTACGACCAGCTTGCGGCTCTCTGCGATCGGCGCACGCGGGTGGTGACGGTAAGCTGGGTCGCTTTCTCCAACGGTTGCCGGCGCGATTTGGGGAGGATCGGCGAGATCGCCGCCGGCTGCGGCGCGCTGCTGATGGTGGACGCCATCCAGGGACTTGGCGCCTTTCCGCTGGATGTCCACGACGCCCCCATCGACTTTCTGGCCGCCGATGGTCACAAGTGGATGCTCGGCCACGAGGGCGCAGGGTTCGCCTACATCCGTCGCGATCGGCTGCCGCTGCTGCGGCCGCTGGGCGTCGGCGCCCACAGCGTCGTGCAGGGCAACGACTACACGCGGATCGAACTGGCGCTGAAGAACAACGCCTCGCGTTACGAAGGGGGGTCGATCAATGTTCCCGGCATGGTGGGGCTCGGCGCCAGCCTGCAGCTTTTGCAGTCGATCGGCATCGAGAACATCGCCGCGGCGATTCTGGACGTCACCGATCGCCTCTGCCGAGAGCTCCCGCGGCTGGGCCTTCGCGTGGTTTCGCCGCGCGAGGGGGACGAGCGTTCAGGAATCGTCTCGTTCGAGTCGCCGGGCGATCCGGCGGACGTCCGTCGCCACTGCCTGGAGCAAGGCGTCGCCCTGGCCGCCCGAGCGGGCCGACTGCGAGCCAGCGCCCACGGGTACAACGATGAAGCGGACGTCGAGCGGCTCATCCGCGCGCTTTCCACCTACGGGAAGCGCTAGCCGTCGCAAGCCGCGCGGCGGCGACTGAGGCCGGTCGATGCCCCGGCCGGCCCCGGCTAGGCGGCGGCGGGGCCGTCTGCCGTCTGCGGAGATTTGCTTCGTCGCGGGGCGTCTGTTAGGCTTGGACGGCTGCCGCCGCCACGCTGTTCTTTTTCGCGGCGGCGCATCCCGCCTTGGTTCCCGCCTTTGAAGCCAGCTCAGCATCCGCGGCAGGCGTTCCATCGCCAGTTGAGAAAACATCCATGATGATTGCAGCTCGTGTACTTCGTCGGAGCATGCGGCAGCGGGCCGCCGCGCTGTCGGTTTGCGCGCTATTGGTGGCGGCCAGCGCGTCCGCGGCCGAGTTGTTGGTTTCCGACCGCGCTACCAGCCGCATCTTGGCGTTCGACGCCGCCAGCGGCGCCTTGACGCGGGTCGTATCGGACAGCCCGTTGCTTTCCGAACCGACGGGGCTCGCGCTGGGGCCGGGCGGGTTCTTGTATGTGGCGAATCTTCAATCGGACGTGGTGAAGGTGGATCCCGCCACCGGCGCGGCCAGCGTGTTCGCCGCGGGCACGGCGGGCGCCGGCGGGATCGCCTACGAACCGCTGAGTAGTACGCTGTTCGTTTCTGAATTCGGCCAGTTCGACGGCGACGAGGTGTTTCAGTTCGACGCCGCGGGCGGCTTGCTCCGCACGGTGACTACGACGCCGCCCATGCCCACGGGCCGCACGGGGATGACCTTCGACGGCGCCGGCAACCTCTACGTAGGCTCGTTCGCCAACGACCAGACGTTTTCGGGATCGGTGCTAAAGTTCGACGCCGCTGCGAACTACTCGCCCGCGGGGACCTTCGCCGCTGGCAGCGGGCTCGCCGGGGCCAACGGCATGGCGTTCGACGCCGCCGGCGACCTGTACGTGACGGGCCTGCTTGGCCAGCAGGTGGTGAAATACGACGTCGAGCAAGGCGCCGTCGTGGGGGGCGCTGCCGTGGGCGGGCCGATCGCCTATCCGTCGGGCGTGTTGGTGCTGGACGGCGGCGATTTGCTGGTCACGAGCTTGGGCAATAACAACCCGCAAGATCCGATTTATGGGAGCTTCCTGTTCCCCGGCGGCGTTTTTCGCTATCGAGCCAACGGTTCGCGGGTGGGGCTGCTGCGAAGCGATTTCAACGGCGACCAGGCCGTCAACGGCGCCGACCTGGCCGCTTGGGCGTCCGCCTTCGGCGCCGCCGCTCAGGCCGACGTGGAGGGAGACGGCGACAGCGACGGCGCCGATTTCCTCGTCTGGCAGCAGTCCTTCGGCAATCAAAGCGCGCTCGGTTCCTTCCAGCCCACGGGCGTCGTGCTGTACGCACCGGCGCCCGCCGCGGTGGCCGTGCCCGAGCCGACGGCGGCGGCGGCGCTGGCCGCGATCCTGCTGCTATTACCGAGGCGGCGGCTCTGAACGAGTCGCATTGCGCCCCACGCGTTTATGGACCATGCCCCGCGTTACCGTTCCGTCGAGCCAGGCGCCGGCCCGCGCGGGGGGTTCTCACTCGTCGAACTGCTGGCCGTCATCGCGATTATTGGGCTCGTTAGCGGATTGCTGCTGCCGGCCGTGCAACGGGCGCGGGAAGCGTCGCGGCGAAGCGAGTGCCTGAATCGGCTGCGGCAGATCGCCGTTGCGCTGCACAATTATGAAGCCGCCCGCGGGGCGCTGCCGTCCGGCTCGATCGCCCGCCCGTTCGACGCCGACCCGCAAACGCCCCACACGTTCTACCGCTGGTCGGCGCTCGCGCAGGCGATGCCGTACCTGGAGCGTTCGATCGAGCTAGCGGCCGTCGATCTGAGCGTGCCGCTGTATGGCAAGGACTTCAGCGTCTTCCCGCAAAACCAGCAGCCGGTGCGGGCGATGCTGGCCGACTTTCTCTGCCCCAGCGATCGGCAAGATCGGGTCAGCGAGGGGTTCGGGCCGACGAATTACGCCTTGTGCGCCGGGTCGGGCAGCGGCGGCGGCACGCCGTTTGACGCCGACGGGTTGTTTTACATCAACTCGGCCATCAGAACGCGGCAAATCGCCGACGGGGCCAGTCGCACGGCGCTGTTGGCCGAGTGTACGCTGGGCGAAGCCGTGTCGCCGCTGACGCCCCGCGGCGAAGCCGACCCGCGGCTGGTGTACGCCTTTGCCAGGGCGGCGCCGCTGACCGACGCCTCGTGCGCGGACACGGCGGTGTGGAACTTGAGCGACCCGCCCGGATTCGCCTGGGCCAACGGGGAGTACCGTTCAGCGATGTACAACCATTACCGCGGGCCGAACTCGGCGGAACTGGACTGCGTGTCGAACAAGCTGATCGCCCCGCTGGCGGAGCGTTACGCCGCCTACGGATGGCGAACGGCGCGGAGCTACCATGCCGGCGGCGTCAATGTCGCGCTCGCCGACGGCTCGGCGACGTTCGTCCACGAGACGGTGCAGCCCGACGCCTGGCGGGCCTTGGCGACCCGCAGCGGCGACGAGTGAGCCGACCGCCCTTCGCGATTAGACCGCTTGGAAGCCCGCTCCTTCGATGATCTCCTGCACTCGCTGGCGGGTGATGTCGCCCTGAACGACGGCTCGGCCGGGGTGGAGCGACACCGATACGGCGCTCACCCCCTCGGCGCGGCTCAACGTGTGTTGCAAACGCGAGACGCAGTTTTGGCAGGTCATGCCGGAGACGCCCACCTCGATGGGGAAACTCTCGGCGATGCGGGCTTGTGCGGCAGACGGCGGCGCCGAGCGCCGGCCGCGAGCCAGCGACGGCAGCCCGCGGCGAAGGTCGTCGACGGCAAAACCCGCCAGCAGCAGCACCAGCGCGACCGCTGAACCGACGGCCCACGGCGTCGCCGCGTGATGCCCGCCGTGATCGTGGCCGAGCCGATGCAAAGACTCCAACTGCAGCACCGACTGGAACATCCAACCAGCCAGCAGGCTGCCGACGGCGATAGTCGCCATGTACGCCGTAAACGCCCGGCGGCCGAGGCCGCGGTAGACGGCCCCCATGGTGGCCACGTTGGTGGCCGGCCCGGCGATCAGGAACACCAGCGCGGCGCTGGCCGGGAGCCCGCCATGTACCAGGGCCGCCGCGACCGGCACTGAGGCGATGGCGCAGACGTACAGCGGCATGCCGACGACCAGCGCCAGCAGCATCGCCCACAGCCCTCCGCCAGCCCCCAGCCGGGCCAGGGCGTCGGCCGGTAGGAAATACGTGATCGCCGCGGAAACGACGACGCCGATGGCCATCCAGCGCCAAATGGTCCGCAGGAGCATCAGCGCGTGCTCGCTGAATCGCGTCCAACGGCTCGTCCGCCTGGGGGCCTCGTAGATCGGCAGCGCCAGGCCCGCCCGGCTGTCGGGCTCGACTAGCGCATCGGCCACGACGCCGCCCGCCAGTCCAATGAGAAACGCGCTGGCCATTTTGAACAGCGCGAACGGCAGGCCCAGCATGCCGGCGCTCACCATGATCGAATCGACGCCGGTTTGCGGCGTGCTGATGAGGAACGCCAGCACCGCTCCGCGGCTGGCCCCCTGCTGCCGCAGGCTAAGTCCCAGCGGGATCACCGAGCAGGAGCAGAGGGGCAAGGGGACGCCCAAGGCCGCCGCCTTGAGCACGCCCCACCGGCCGGACAAATGCCGCCGCAGGAAATCGTCCGGCAGCAGGACGTGCAGCGCCCCGGCGATGGCCACGCCGATGAGCAGCCACGGCGCAAGTTCCAGCAAGATGTTCCAGATGGCTTCCAACATGCCAGTATCATATGCCACGCCCGCGCCGGCGGCCCACCTCAAAACCACGCACTGCGGCGGGGCGGCGCCCCGGGGCGACGACGCCTCGCCTGCCGTCGTGGGCCGCGCAGCCGGGTTCCGCCGGATTCGGCCAGACCCTAAACTGCGGGCCCTTCGCCGAGTGAGGCTCCCCGCCGAGAACCGCCCGAGGTCGTAGCAGTTTTGGAACAAGACGCGAACCTGCATTTCGTCGGCAACGTGCTATTGATTCTCGCCGCCGGACTGGCCGCGGGAGTCGTCTGCCGGCGCCTCGGCGTGTCGTTGATGATCGGCTACATGATCGTCGGCGCGGTGATCGGCCGCGGGGGGCTGGGACTGGTCGGCTACGAGTCGCACGCCCAGGAGGTCGTCGCGGCTAGCGGCGCGCTGTTATTGTTGTTTTCCATTGGCAATGAGTTCTCGCTCGACGAGCTCATGCGGCATGGCTGGAGCATGGTCATCGCCGGCGGCGTGCAGATGACGCTGTCGGCCGTGCCCGTGGCGATCGTGGGGTGGTTGTTCGGCTTGCCGTGGCAGGCGGCGCTGCTGGTGGGGGCGGCCGCGTCGCTCAGTTCGACGGTGTTGGTGTATCGCGGGTTGGTGGAACTTGGGCAGGTCGAGGCCCCCGCCGGGCGGCGGGCGGTGGGGGTCCTGCTGTTTCAGGACATCGCGCTTGTGCCGCTGGTGCTGCTGACGCCCTTGTTGAGCGGCGACGGACCGCCGCCGGGATTGGACGACTTCGCCTCGTTGGGATTCAAGTCGCTGCTGTTTTTGGTTTCGTTCCTGGTGATGCGGCGGCTGCTGCGGCTGTGGGCCATCCAGCTCATTGCGGAGTTGCGCAGTCTGGAGCTGATTTGCCTGTTCGCCGTAACGATGCTCGGCGGCGCCTGCGTCGCGGCGGACTATCTCGACCTGCCGCCGGCACTGGGGGCGCTGGCCGCCGGCGCGGCCTTTAGCGGGACCCGGCTAAGCGTGCAAATCGAGTCGATCCTGCTCCCCTTTCGCGAAACGTTTACCGCCGTCTTCTTTGTGACGCTCGGCGGCCTGCTGCGGCCGGCGGTCTTCCTGGACGAGCCGCTGCTGATGACGCTGGGGCTCGCCGGCATGGTGCTGGTGAAGGGCGCCGCCGCCGCGGTCGCCCTGCGGTTGGTCGGGCTGTCGTGGCCCAGTGCGGCGGGGATGGGGATCGGGCTGGCGCAGCTCGGCGAATTCGCCTTTTTGTTGCTGCTGGAGGGGCTTCGCGGCGGCGTCATTGGCGAGACGGACTATAACCGCACGCTGTTCATCGCCCTGGGAACGCTGGTGGCGACCCCCGTGCTGCTGCGGTTTGGCATGCGGTTCGTCAGCGCCGAGGAAGGGCGCCATCGCCCGAAGTCGCTCGAGCTGGCGGCCGCGGAGGCGGCGACCGAGGATCGGGTGCTTATCGTCGGCGCCGGCCCGATTGGCCGCGACGTGGCGGCGTTTCTGGAAACCAGCGGTTGGCGCGTCGGGTTGGCCGACCTCAGCCCGGTGAATCTCCACCCGTTCGCCCAGCAAGGGTTCGACACGACCGTCGGCGACGCCCGCGAGCTGAAAACGCTCCAACAGGCCGGCATCGCCCACATGCGATTGGCCATCATCTGCCTGCCGAACGACGACATCACCGCCCAGGTCACGGCGGCCGTGCGGGCGGCCAACCCCCGCTGCGCGGTGATCGCCCGCGTGCGCTACCTGCTGAATATCGCCGCGGCGCGGAAAGCCGGGGCCGTTCATGTGGTCAGCGAGGAGTCGGAAGCCGCGCGGGCGATTTTGGCCAGCGTCCGCCGGGTGGTGGACGCCGTGTAGGCTGGCGTCGCAGTAACGCGGCAGTCCCCTCCAACGGCCGCGGCGCGGCGACGGCTATCCCTGCAGCCAGCCGGGCAGTTCGCCGGCCTTGGGCAAATGGATGGTCACGGCCGAGGTGATCGCCGGCAGGGCTCGCACGGCGTCGAGCGCGGCGGCGGGCGGCTCGGCGTCCAGATTCAGAATGCCGACCGCGTCGCCGCCGGGGGCGTCGCTGGCGCGGCCGACGGCCATCTGGGCGATGTTGACCTGGTGTTGGCCGAAGATCGTGCCGACGCCGCCGATGATTCCCGGTACGTCGCGGTGCGTGAAGACCAGCAGCCAGCCGTCGAGGTACGACTCCAGGCGGTAGCCGTCCAGGGCGATCAGGCGCGGCATGGAGTGGCCGAAGACCGTGCCGGCGATGCGGTGCTTCTCGCCGCCGGCGCCGGCGATCTCGACTCCCATCGACGAGCGGAAGGCCCCCATGTCGGTGCGGGCCTCGCTGGAAACGGCGATGCCGCGCTCTTCCAGCAGCAGGCTGGCGTTGACGAGGTTGGCCTCTTCTTCAAGTGCCGTTTGCAGCAGTCCGGCCGCGAAGGCGGAGGTGAGCACCTTGGTGTCGCGGCTGGCGATTTCGCCGCGGTAGAGGATCTTGCACGATTTGAGGCCGCTGGGGATGAGGCCGGCGGCAAATCGCCCCAGGCGGTACGCCACGTCGAGGTAGCCCCGCAGTTGTTCGAGCGTTTTGGCGTCGAGCGACGCGATGTTCACAGCGTTCTTGATCTGGCCGGTCGTCAGGAAATCGACCAGCAGGTTCACGGCCTCGACGGCGACTTGCGTCTGGGCTTCCTCGGTGCTGGCGCCCAAGTGGGGCGTGCACAGGACCCCCGGCATGCCGAACAGCGGGCTCGTCGTGCACGGTTCTTCCGCGAACACGTCCAGGGCGACGCCGGCGATCTTGCCGGACTGCAGCCCGGCCGCCAGCGCCGCCTCGTTGAAGATTCCGCCGCGAGCGGCGTTGATCAGCCGTGCGCCCGGCTTGAGCCGATCGAGCTGCGCAAGGTCGATCATGTTGCGGGTCTCGTCGGTCAGCGGCGTGTGGACGGTGAGGTAATCGACGTGCGGCAGCATCGCATCGACGGTGTCGTAGGGCTCGATGCCCAACTCCTTGGCCTTGTCCTTTGCCAGGAAGGGGTCGTAGCCCAGGACGCGCATTTCCAGGGCTTGGGCCCGTTTGGCCACGGCCAAACCGATCCGCCCCAGGCCGACGACGCCGAGCGTTTTGCCGGCGACTTGGGTTCCCATGTACTTGTTGCGGTCCCAGCGACCCTCGATGAGTCCCTGGTAGGCAGGGTGGATATTCCGCGACAACGCCAGCATGAGCGTGATGGCGTGCTCGGCCGTGCTGAGCGTGTTGCCGGCCGGGGTGTTCATGACGACGACGCCGGCCCGCGTCGCGGCGGCGCGGTCGATGTTGTCGGTGCCGACGCCGGCCCGCACGATGGCCCGCAGGCGGCGATTGCCTTCGAGGGCTTCGGCGGTGATCTTCACGCCGCTGCGGCAGATCGCGCCGTCGAACTCAGCCAGCGCCGAGCGGAGGGCCTCCCCTTTGAGCCCCGTGCGGACTTCGTACGTGATGCCAGGCGCGGCATCGAGCAGATCGAGGCCTTCTTTCGAGAGCGTGTCGAGGACGATGACCGAGGGCATGGGCGGCGAGGGTTGTTTTGTCCGTTGTCAGTTGCCAGTTGTCAGTTGTCAGGCGCCAATGGTCTGCTCCAACGAACCACGGACCACGGACCACTGACAAACTATCCGTTCTTCCGACGAAACTCTTCCATGAAGTCGCGCAGCGCCTCGACGCCCGCCAGCGGCATGGCGTTGTAGATCGACGCGCGGATGCCGCCGACCGAGCGATGGCCCTTCAATTCGTGCAGATTCCGCTTCTTCGCTTCGCTGACGAACTGCGTCGTCAGCTCCTCGCTCGGCAAGCGAAAGGTGACGTTCATCAACGATCGGCATTCCGGCCGGGCGTGTCCGGCGTAAAAGCCGCCGCTGCGGTCGAGTTCTTCGTAGAGCAGCCGCGCCTTTTCCTTGTTCCGCGCGTGCATGGCCTCGAGGCCGCCGACCTCGCTGAGCAGCCACTCGGCGACCAGCTTCAGCACGTAGACCGCGAACGTGGGAGGGGTGTTCCACATCGAGCCGTTCTGAGCATGGACGTCGTAGCTGAGATAGCCCGGCAGCTTGGGATCGCTTCGCTTCAGCAGCTCCTTGCGGATAATCACGACGGTCACCCCGGCGGGGCCGGCGTTCTTCTGAGCGCAGGCGTAGATCAGCCCATACTTGTGCACCGGCAGCGGGCGGTGGAGGAAGTCGCTGGAGGCGTCGCACACCAGCGGCACGTCGCCAACCTCCGGCTCGGCGGCGAACTGCACGCCCTGGATCGTCTCGTTCGACGTGAAATGGACATAGGCTGCCTGCGGCTCGAGGTTCAGCTCCTCGCGGCGCGGCACGCGGTCGTAATTGCCCGCCTTGCCGTCCCAAGCGATGCGGGTTTCGCCGGCCTTCTTGGCTTCCTTGAGGGCGTCGTTGCCCCACGAACCGGTGAGGATGTAATCGGCGACCTGCCCCGGGCCGAGCAGGTTCATGGGGACCATGGAGAATTGCAGCCGGCTGCCGCCCTGCAGGAACAGCACCGCGTAATCGTCCGAGATCGACAGCAGTTTCCGCAGGTTCTTCTCGGCGTCCTCGATGATGGGCAAGAAGGCGCCGCTGCGGTGGCTGATCTCCAGGATCGACGCCCCCACGCCCGGCAGGGCCAGCATCTCGCGCTGCACTTGCTCCAGGACGGGGACCGGCAGCACCGCCGGACCGGCGGAGAAGTTGTAGACCCGTTGGGTCATGGCTGTTCCTTAGCGTGGCCCGTTCGATAAAGGGAAAACGGGCATTTTAGCCCGCTCGGCGAGGGTTGGCGATGGGGCGGCAGCGCAGGGCGACCTGCGCGTTTTTGCATGCGGAATGCCCCGGTTTGCGAAGGCGTCTACCCGCAGCAGCCCCGACCCGGCTAGGTCGGGGCTATGGGGGTATGGACACCGAGCGGAGACGGCCAGTTCGGGCGCTTCGGGGGCGCCATTTAGAGCGCCGCGATGGCTTCGCCGGTCTTCCAGCGGTCGCCGGTCCGCTCGACGCGGCGGTAGAGCGTGTCGCGCTCCACCGGCTCGCGACCGGCCTCTTCAACGAGCCGGCGGAGCTGCTCGACGGTGAGCATCTGCGGCGTCTCGGCGCCGGCGTCGTGATAAATCAACTCGTGCCGGACGGTGCCGTCGATGTCGTCGGCCCCGTAGGCCAGGGCGATCTGCGCGGTCCCGATCCCCAGCATGATCCAGTACGCCTTGATGTGCGGGATATTGTCGAGCATCAACCGGCTGACCGCGATCGTCCGGAGGTCCATTAAGGCGTTGGGCTTCTGAATGTGGGCCAGTCCCGTGTTGTCGGGGTGAAACGCCAGCGGAATGAACGTTTGAAATCCCCCGGTCTCGTCCTGCAACTCGCGCAAGCGAAGGAGGTGGTCGATCCGGTGATACGGCTGCTCGATGTGGCCGTAGAGCATCGTGCAGTTGGAGCGGAGGCCGAGCTGGTGGGCCGTACGGTGGGTCTCGAACCAGCGGGTCGAGTCGGCCTTGTGCTCGCAGATTTGGTTGCGGACCTCGGGGTGGAAGATCTCGGCCCCGCCGCCCGGCAGGCTGCCCAGCCCCGCGTCGATCATGTCCTGGAGCACCCAGCGGATTGGCCGCTTCGTCAGCCGCGAGAACCAGTCGATTTCCACGGGCGTCCAGGCCTTCAAATGGAGGTCCGGGAAACCGTCATGCAGCGTGCGGATGACGCCGCGGTACCACTCGTACGGCGCCTGGTGGTGCAAGCCGCCGACGATGTGCAGCTCGGTGCAGCCATGGTCGACGGCTTCCTGCCCCCGCGCGCGGACCTGCTCCTCCGTCATGAGGTAGCCCTTGGCCGAGCGGAGGTCGGCGCGGAACGCGCAGAACGTGCAGCGGTAGACGCAGACGTTCGTGGGGTTCAGGTGCGTGTTGATGTTGTAGTAGGCGGCGTTGCCGTGCTTCCGCTCGCGGACCAGGTTGGCCAGCTCGCCGATCTCGGCGAGGGGGGCGTCGTCGCGATACAGCGTGAGTCCGTCGTCGAAGGAGAGCCGCTGGCCGGCTTCGACCTTCTCGCAAATGGGGCGGAGCAGTTCGGAGGAAGTTCTGAGCATGTACGAATTGTGGGCGGATGTATGGCTCTCGCAAAGGCGCTCAGGCGCGAAGGATTCCGCTGACCTGAACCTTCTCTCGCAGAGGCGCCGAGGCGCAGAGGTGGGAAAGAACGAATTGCTGGGCGGATGTGCAGTCCGCTTGTGGGCCCTTTTTCCTCAGCACTGCTGGCTTGCTCCGCGCCTCTGCGCCTCTGCGAGAGAATCCGTATTTTGGGGTGAAGATTAACGGAGGGCGAGGTCCAGCGCGCCGACGGCCAGCAGGCCGAGGCTGATCACCGCGTTGACGTGGAAAAAGGCGGTGTTCACCCTGGCTAAGTCGTCCGGCCGGACCAGGGCGTGTTCGTACGCCAGAAGCACCGCCACGGCGGCCACGCCGGCGTAGTAAACCCATCCCAGCGGCGGGTAGACCAGCGGCAGGCAGGCCAGCCACGCCATCGTCGCCACATGGCACGCCGCAGCCAGCCGCAAGGCGCCGGCGATTCCCAGCCGCACCGGCACGCTGTGGAGCTTCGCGCGGCGGTCGTGCTCGTAGTCCTGGCAGGCGTAGATGATATCGAACCCGGCGACCCACGCCAGCACGGCCGCCCCCAGGACGATCGCCGGGAGCAGGTCGGCGGGATACTGCACGAGCACTTCCCCGCGAATGGCAATCCAGGCGGCGATCGGCGAGAGGGCCAGGGCCGCTCCCAGCCAGAAATGGGCCAGCGGCGTGAAGCGCTTGGCGTAGCTGTAACCGAGCAAGAACAACAACACCGGCACGGCCAAGTAGAGCGGCAGGCGGTTCGGCAGGAACAGCAACGTGCTAGCCACGAAGCCGAGCGAACACGCGAAGGCGAACGCGGCGACCTGGCCCACGCTGAGGACTCCCGCCGGCAGATGCCGTCCCGCGGTCCGCGCGTTCGCGGCGTCCAGCTTCCGGTCAGCCAGCCGGTTGAACGCCATCGCCGCGCTGCGCGCGGAAATCATCGCCAGCAGAATGCCCAGCAGTTCTTGCCAGCGAACGCTGAAGGGGGCGAGGAAAATGTGCGTCCCGGGCGTTGTGTCGGCGGTGAACTTGAGCAATTCATCCCGCCGCGGCCCGGCGAACTTCGTCAGCTCCAGCGCCCGCAGATGCCACGCCATGAGCGCCGCCAAGAGGGCAAACGGCAGCGCGAACAGCGTGTGGCTGAACCGCACCAACGACAAGAAATGGCGGAGAGTTTGCTGCACGCCTTCGATCATCTCCCGCAGAAGCGCAGTGGCGCAGAGTCCAAGGCAGGGAGAGGAAGCGTCGCAACTGCGTTGTGCAATGAGCAAAGGCCGTAACTGTACATAGAATCACGTTGTTCCCTATGCACATCCCTCTGCGACTCTGCGCCTCGGCGAGAGATCCGTATCCGGCGGCGAGTCATTCGAAGTGCTCCTTCCCCCAGCGGTTGATCAGGGCGTTGTCGATGCCAAGCTGATCGCAGATGCGGGCCACCATGAAGTCCACCAGGTCGCGAAGCGTGTTCACGCCGTGGTACCAGCCGGGCGACGCCGGCATGACGATCGCTCCCGCCTCGGTGCAACGGCGCAGATTGTCGATGTGCGGCAGCGACAGCGGCGTTTCCCTCGGCACCAGGATGAGCTTGCGGCGCTCCTTGAGATGCACTTCGGCCGCCCGCTGAATGAGGTTCGTGCAGCCGGCGTGAGCCACGGCGCTGAGCGTCGAGCCCGAACACGGACTGATGACCATCCCGGCCGTGAGGAACGACCCGCTGGCGATCGGAGCGTTGTAGTCGAGATAGTGATGGTACTTGAGCTGGCCGACGCGGCCGGCCTCGACCGACAGGACGTTGCTGTCGGCGGTGCCGATGCCGGCGCTTGCCTGAAGCATGCGGATTTTGCTGTCCGAGGCGTGGCTGACGTCCTCGAGCATCAGGTCCGCCGCCTGGAAGTCGTCGAGGTCGACGCGAAGGTCCATCTCTTCGTCGATGACTTGGGCCCCCGCCGGACTGATCGACAAATGAACGTCGTGACCCGTGGCGAGCAGCACTTCAACGAGCCGAAGTGAATACACGGCGCCGCTGGCGCCGGTGATCGCGACGACGATGTTGGTGTTCTTGTTGGGCATAGGTCGGCAGGCCGGGTGACTGCTGGTGCGGGCTGTTGGGGGCGCTCCGGCGACTCGTTGAGCCGCGGCTGAGGCGAGAGCCAACGCTCGCGCGGCGGCTGATGCTTGAGCGGCGGCTTACGCGGGTTTCTTTCCAACATAAAGCGTGGCCACGCCGAAGGTAAGACCGCGAAAGCTCACCTCGGTTAACCCGGCTCGCTCCATGCGGCGGGCCAGGGCCTCGTACTGCGGGAACTGGCCGACGCTCTCCGGCAAGTAGCTGTAGGCGCTCTCGCGGTTGCGGCAAATAAACTGCCCGATCCGCGGCAAAACCTGCCGAAAATACCAGCCGTACAGCCCCTTCCAGGGCTGGCTGCTGGGCGTTGTGAATTCGAGCACCGCGACCCGCCCGCCAGGGGCGCACACCCGCGTCATTTCGGCCAGCCCCGCATCGGCGTCGGCGACGTTCCGCAGGCCGAACGCCACGCAGACGATGTCAAACCGGCCGCTCGGCAACGGCAGCGCCTGGGCGTCGGCTTCAATGAACGAGATCCGGCCGGCCGCACCGGCCCGCTGGCTCTTTTGGCGGCCGATGGCGAGCATCTCGTGGCAGAAATCGGCCGCGACGATCGTCGCCTGCCCTTGGGCGGCTCGATCGTACGCCAGCGCAAGGTCGCCCGTGCCGGTGCACAGGTCGAGAATGCGCATGCCGGGCTGCGGCGGCACGAGATGCACCGTGCGCCGCCGCCAGCAGCGGTCGATGTTCAGCGACAGCAGGTGGTTGAGCAGGTCGTACCGGCCGGCGATCTCGCCGAACATGCGGCGGACCCGCGGGCCCGATTTATCGACCTTCGTCGACGTGGGCGGGGGGACGGCAGGTTCGGCGGCGCTAGGCATGGGGGAGGATTCAGTATGGCGGTAGAATGGCGGGCTTGCCAGCGGGCAGCCAGAATGCCTGTGCCATTTACCGGCGGCCAGGATGGCCGTGTTATAGAGCCGAGTCATCTTGGCTCGGCGTGTTTGACTTCCGCAGCCCGCGCGGGGCACTGCGCGGGCCAAGACCCGCGGCTAAATGGTAGATCCGATGCAGGCGTTAAATGTTCACTTCTTGCCGCAGCGCGTCGACGCGGCGGCGCTGGCCGCCAGCACGGTCGTCGTGATTGACATGCTGCGGGCCTCTTCGACGATCTGCCAGGCGCTGGCCTCCGGGGCGACGTGCGTGACGCCGTTTTTGGAAGTCGAGGAAACGCTGCGGGCGGCGGAGCGGTATCCCCGCACGGAAATAGTTCTCGGCGGCGAGCGGCATGGGAAGGTCATCGCCGGCTTCGATCTGGGCAACTCGCCGCTGGAGTACACGCCGGAGGCGGTGGCAGGAAAGCGACTGCTATTCACCACCACCAACGGCACGCAGGCGCTGGCCCACGCCGCCGCAGCGGCGCGGACGCTCGTGGGATGCGGGCTGAACCGGCAAGCGGTGAGTCGGGCCCTCGCGGCGGCGCGGCGGGTGGATGTTCTTTGTGCCGGGACGGACGGATCAGTCACTGGCGAAGATATTCTCGCCGCCGGGGCGATTCTGGGCGCCTTGCTTGCGGATGAACCGAGCGGCGACCAACCGCGTTGCTGGCAAATGAATGACGGGGCGAAAACGGCGCTTCAACAGTGGCGGTCGTTACTGAGCGCCGCCGAAAGTGAAGGCCGAACGCCTGCCGAGCAATTGGCCCTCCAGATGCGCACTACGCCGGGCGGCCGGAACCTGCTGGAAATCGGCCACGACTACGACCTGGTCGCCTGCGCCCAGCTCGACGCGTTCGACGTCGTGCCGCAGTTGGATCGCCAAACGGGCGAAATCCGCCCGGCATAGAGCAATTCCCGCCGCCCGACTAGAATGGTCGGCTTACCTTCGTCGGACTAATGCATATCTCTCGCAGAGGCGCGGAGGCGCGGAGAAGTCGCTGACTATACGCTTCGCCCAGCTCAGCAAGTCCTCTGCGTCGTTGCGCCTCTGCGAGAGACAATTCCATCGAGTCAGCCATGGATATGGATAAGTTGGTCTCGCTTTGCAAGCGGCGGGGCTTTTTGTTTCAGTCGAGCGAGATTTACGGCGGCCTCAACGGCTTCTGGGACTACGGCCCGCTGGGGGTCGAACTGAAGCGGAACATCAAAGAAGCCTGGTGGCAGGACATGGTCCGCGGCCACGACGAGCTAGCCGTCGCCGCCGGGGCGCCCGGCGCGTACGAGATGACGGGCCTTGATTGCACCATCATCATGCACCCGCAGGTGTGGAAGTGCTCGGGGCACTACGACTTGTTCGTCGATAAGATGGTGGACTGCAAGGAGTGCCAAGGGCGCTGGCGCGTCGATCACCTGGCCAGTAGCGAGTGTCCTCGCAAGCCCAGCAAGCGCCCCGGCGAACACGACAAGTGCCAGCTCACCGAGCCGCGGGACTTCAACCTGATGTTTCCCACGACCGTGGGGGCTCTCAGCGGCGAGGAAGGGCGGGCTTTTCTTCGCCCGGAGACCGCCCAGGGCATTTTCGTCAACTTCAAGAACGTCCTGGACAGCACCCGCGTGAAGGTCCCCTTCGGCATCGCCCAGATGGGCAAGAGCTTCCGCAACGAGATCACGCCGCGGAACTTCACGTTCCGCAGCCGCGAATTCGAGCAAATGGAAATCGAGTTCTTCTGCCATCCCAGCGAGTCGCGCACGTGGTACGAGTACTGGCGCGACCGGCGGATGAAGTGGTACACGTCTCTCGGCCTGGCCGGCCAGCGACTGCGTCTGCGCGAACACGAGCAGGACGAGCTCAGCCATTACTCGGTCGGCACCGCCGACATCGAGTACGCCTTCCCTTTCCTGCCGGAGGGCGAGTACGGCGAACTCGAGGGGATCGCCCACCGCGGCGATTTCGACCTGCGGAGCCACATGGAAGGCAAGCTCGTGAAGAATGCCGAGGGTTGCCTGGAGGTCGAAATGGTCGAGGATGAGCAGGGACGAAAACGGCCGAAATGGAAGGGCTCGGGCCGCGACCTGACCTACCGCGACGAAATCACCGGCGAGCGGTACGTCCCGCACGTCATTGAACCCTCCGCCGGCGCCGACCGGGCGACGCTCGCGTTCCTCTGCGAGGCCTACCACGAGGACCAGGCCCCGGACGAAAAGGGCGAGTTGCAGACCCGCGTCGTGATGCGCTTCCATCCGCGAATCGCACCCCTCAAGGCGGCCGTCTTGCCGCTAGTGAAAAAAGACGGCATGCCGGAGATCGCGCAGGACATTTACCGGAAACTGAAGCTGCGGTTCGCCGTCTTCTACGACGAGAAAGGCGCGATTGGCCGGCGGTATCGTCGCCAGGACGAAGCGGGGACGCCCTACTGCATTACGGTCGATGGCCAGACGCTCTCGGACCGGACGGTGACGATCCGCGACCGCGATTCGCTCCAGCAGTGGCGCGTGCCGGCTGAAAACGTCGTTGACGAAATCGCCAACCGCGTCACCTGACGATGCGCCCCGCCAAAGCCAGAGGCGCCGCCCAGCGAAGCGCTGCCCAACGCCAGCCGCGACCTCGCCCGGTCGGGGCGCGAAGCGGGTACACGCGGCCCATCAGATCCCAAGCTCGACGCTGGCCGTCTTGGTTCGCAGCGGCGGGGTCTGCCGTACGCTCGCGCTGCGCCGCGATGGCGCCAGCGACGGTTGGACGAGCGTGGACTGCACGACCTCCAGTCGGCGGTCGAGACCTTCGATTTGCAGATTCAGCCGCCGGCTGTTGCGCCACAGCCGCACGGCCATTGCCGCCAGCCCGGCGACAAGCAGCGCCTCGCCGGCCGAGACGATGGCGAATCCCCAGCGCCACGTCGTCGCGTTGAGCAACATGTTGGCCGCCACGAGCAGCAGGAAACCGAGCGTGACGGCGATGCCGCCAACGCCCAACAGCAGGCTGATCGCCCACGCCGGCCGCTCGCGCTGAACATGACCCGTGCGCGACTCAAGGCGTTGGACGCCGCCCGCAATCGAGCCGTCGCCCCGGGCCGTGAGTCCGCTTGTCGGGCATGCTTCGAACGAGTCGCTGGCAGCGTTGTCGAACCGCCCGACCGGCCGCAATTTCCGCTGCAATCGCCGCAAGCTGGCCGACTCGCCCTGTTCCAACAGCGGCGGCTTGGCGGCGGCCGGCGGCTCGTCGCAGGCGTGCAGCGCCACGCCGCAATCGCTGATTCTCGCCATCGACTCGTAGAGCTGCGGCTGCCCCATCGGCAGCCGGCAGTTCGGGCAGCTTGGCGGCCCGGCGACGGCTCTGGTCGCCGCAACATCCTGCTTGCAATGGCGGCACCACATGCAGACGACTCAGCGATGAGAAGCACTAGCGGCACGAAAGCGCCTCGCCAGCAGCGGGGCGACGCTACAGCGCTATCGGCGTGCCGGCCTGGCAAACCTTAGCGATTTCGCCGGGTATGCTACGGCGGTCCGGCTCGACGGCGAGCGATTCCCGCGGCGTCTCACCGGGGCGCTTCCCGGACGGCGTGGCCGTCCGGCTGCGAGGACAGCGTGGCCGGGCGGCTGGAAGTATGGCGAGCGAGCGATTAGCCTTCGGGGCACGCGCCAAGTTTACTGGGCAGGCGGCGGCTCTTGCGGCGCGGCGTCCGGCGGCGGCGAAACCCGCCGCCAATCGCCCCGGAGCCAATCGACGATCAACGCCAGCGACTGGTCGTCGAGTTGGTTTAGCCGCGGGTCTTCATGCGGGGCGAAGGCCGGCATGCGGTCGTTGTTTTCGCCGTAAAACCGTTCGTGGGCGGCGTTGCGGATGAAATCCATCAGCCATGGGCGGGACATATAACCGGTAAGGTCCGGGGCGCCGCCGACCTCGCCCGCGTCATGGAACTTATGGCAATCGGCGCAACTGACGCCGCTATCGACCATGTCGCTCAAGCCGCCGGAGATCAGTCTGCGGCCCTCTTCGATATCGGCTTGCTGCTGGGGCGTCGGGGCCGGCGAGTTCGGCAGCGCCGCCTCGGCCGACAACGCGGCGGCGACCTTCGCGAAGGCTGTTTGAAGAGCCGCCCGTTGCTCGTCGCTGGCGTCTTCGGGAAACGCCCCTTCAACGAACAGCGCCATTTCGCCGTCGTGAAAGGGCGAGCCCTGATAGCCGAAGTAGTCCGGACTCCGAATCTGGCGTACGTCGAGGAAGCCGGCGATCCAGCGCGGCGTCCCTACGCCAAAGAGGTTCGGCGCGGTCGGACGCTCGTTGATGATGTTGCCCGCCGCGGCGATTTCGCGATTCGCAGGATCGACGTGGTTATGGCAGCTCGCGCAGTGCTGCTTGAACAGCCGCGGCCCCTGCAAGAAGGGATCGTCGTGCATCAGCGCCAGCGCTCCGGCCGGCGGAATGCGTTCGGGCATCCCCGCCAGTTCGATGATTCGCTCGGCGTCGCGGCGGGCGTCGGCCTGCGCGCGGAGGAACCGCTCCGAGGCCTCGTAGCGCGCGGTCATCACCGGATCCTTGGCCGCGAACACTTCATCCTTGTCGCTCCACGCGGCGAAGTAGTCTTCGTGAAACGCCTGGACCGTAAGCACGGCGGCGGCCCCCATCAGCAGCGAGATCAGGCAGACGTTGAAAACGTGCCCGGGCCGAGTCCGCCCGACCAGCGGCATCAGGAACAGGTACAAGGTGACGATTCCCGGGATGATGAAGGCGCCCCACAACTCCAGTTCCCCCGGGAACCACTTCAGGAATTGAAACAGGAACAGGAAGTAGCCTTCCGGCCGAGCCGCGTCGTAGGGATTCGCCGGGTCGGCCGGCGCGGTCAGTTCCGCCCCGTGCCGCCAGATCGTGACGGCCAGGACCGCCGCCAGCACGGCCAGCGCGGCCACGCTATCCTTCAGCACCTGATCGGGCCAGAACATCTGCTGGGGGCGCCGATGGGGATGCCGCACGTGCAGTCCATGCTTGCGGAACAGCGCCAGATGCATGGCCAGCAGGATCATCAACAGTCCCGGCAACACGCCCGCGTGGAGCGCAAAGAACCTCGTCAGCGTATGGTGGCCGTAGTTGGCGCCGCCGATGGCGAGTTTGCGCAAGTCCTCGCCCACCAGCGGCGCCTGGCTGGCAAGACTCGTGCCCACGCTGGTGGCCCAGTAGCCTTTCTGGTCCCAGGGCAGCAGATAACCGGTGAAGGCCATCCCCATTACCAGGAACATCAGCACCAGGCCGACGATGTAATTCAATTCGCGCGGCGCGCGGTAGGCGCCATCGACGACCACCTGCAAGAAGTGGATCACCAGCAAGTAGACCATGGCGTGCGCCATGAAGTGATGCATGCCCCGCAGCAGCCAGCCGCCGTACATCTCGTGCTGGATGTAATAGACGCTTTCCCAGGCCGTCTGCGTGCTGGGGCTGTACGCCATCCACAGAAAGACGCCGGTGACCAGTTGCGTGATGAACGCCACGACCAGCGTGCTGCCCCACACGTAGCGCCAGCGAGCGCCGCCGGGAATCGGCTCATACAGCGCCGCCCGCACCAGGCCGCGGAAGCCCGAGCGGCTATCGAACCAATCGCCGATCGCGCGCATTGCACGGCTCATGTCGTCGGGATCCGTTCCTTGACGCCGGTTTGGAACTCGACGAACCGCACCCAGATTTCCGAGACGTTCGCCCCCTCAGGGCCGGCGATCTGGCGAACATCGACCTGAAGCTCGTCCATGCCACGGGGCGCCACCTCCTGGTCGCCGCGCACGCGCGTGCCGTCGAGGTTGAACGCGCTGGTATGGCACGGGCACTTGAACAGCTCGTCGCTTTCGGAATAGCCGATGAAGCAACCGGCGTGCGGGCACTTCGCGGTCAGTGCGATCGGCTTTTCCTCGCCGGGACGCCGCACCAGGTAGACTGCGCCGATGCGCTGGGCCGGATACCGCGTCCAGGCGTCGTCGCGATCGGCGACCACGGGGAAGCAGCGCGGTTGGCCGTCGTCGGGGACCTGCTCAAGCAGCGCCACGCGAACCTCCGACGTGGCCGTCCTGCGGAATAGCGGGCTCAAAAACGCCGCGATGCCGATGCCAATGGGCGTCAGCACGGCCAGGCTGCCGGCCAGTACCGCCGCCACGACCGCGAAGAAGGAGCGCCGCGTCGGCGGCGCCGGCTCTGCCTCGGCGTGAACCGGCGACGAATGTTGAGGCTTTTGCGGTGGGGTCATCGAATCCCTGCCTGGCGGGCGATGGCTCACGTGCCGAACCTTCGGGCATTGGCCGAGGCCACGTTACGACTGCGGGCAATCTTGCATGGCCAGGCGCACCGCGTCAAGAATCGCCTGCTGGGCTTCGATCCTCGGACCGGAAAACGTAATGCCCGCCGCGGCGCGATGGCCGCCGCCGCCGAACTTCTCGGCAACCTCGTGCACATTGAAGCTGCTGCGGCTTCGCAGGCTCACCTTCGTCACGCTCGGCTCCAGTTCCACGAACAGCGCCGCGGCCTCGACGCCGCGGACGGTGAGCAACATGTTGATCGCGTCTTCCGTGTCGGTCTTTTGCGCGCCGCACTCGCGAAAATCGTCGGCCGTGACGTAGGTCCACAGCATGCGGCCGGCGCAATCGGCCGCCACGTGCTCCAGGATGCGGCCCCGCAGGTGGAGCCGGGGCAAGCTGTGCTGCTCGAACAACTGCGAAAAGGCCTTCGCGGGACTCGCCCCGGCGGCCGTCAGGCGGGCGAGCGCGGCGAACGTGCGCTCGGTGACCGACGAGAACCGGAACCAGCCGGTGTCGGTGGCGATGGCGGTCAACAGCGGCTCGGCGATCTGCGGCGTGATTTCCACGCGCAGCGCTTCGGCCAATTCCAGGATCAGCCGGCCGGTCGCTTCGGCTTGATCATCCTTGAAGACGACGGCGCCCAGATCGTCTTCGCTCACATGATGATCGATCACGACGCGCACGCCGGGGAAACTTCGCAGCACTTCCGCCATGCGACCAAGCTGCACCGCCGCGCTGGTGTCGACGACGATCATCGCATCGAAGCCGCGGAGGGCCTCGATCATCACCGTCGAACCGAGCGTGCCGACGCGGCCGTCCGGGTCGAGGAACTGGATATGCTGCGGCACCTCGTCGCCGTTGACGATCGTCGCGTGCTTGCCTAACGAGTCCAGGATTCGCGCAAGCGCCATCTCGCTGCCGATCGCATCGCAATCGGCGCGGAGGTGGCTAGTGATGAGAAACCGGTTCCGCCGTCGGATAATGTCGATCAGCGGCCGCCAGTCGATCGCCATAAGTGTTCCTTAAAGGGAATTGCCGCCGATAGCGACGTCCCGACCGTGCCGTTGATGCCCCGTGCAACGCCTTTGGCTGTCATCGGCTACGACGGCGTCCGCCATCGCGACAAACTGCGTCCTGGTTGATGCGACCTGCAGAACAAGACCGATGCTGTCTTCCATGCATCACGGCTCATACGATGCGCCGCCCCCCACAGACGTGCACAGTACGTGCAGAGTAATAGACCGCGAAACCGGCGGAAAGGACCGAGCCGCAACTTATCGCCCGGCTGGCGCCGGTTTTTTCGTTCTCCCGCCGGCGGCGGCCTAGGACCGCTCTGGCCGTGCGCTATCAGTCGTGGTTTCGCGGGCCAACATTTCCCGGATCTGCGCTACATCCTGGCGAAGCTGGCTGACGAGCTCCTCCTTCGATCGAAAAGACGTGACGTCGCGCAGCTTGCCAAGGAACTCCAGTTCCAGCGGCTCGCCGTACAGGGCCAAATCCTCGTCGAGGATATGCGCTTCGACCTTGAGGGCGTGTTCGGCGAACGTTGGATTGGAGCCGACGTTGATGGCGGCCCCGCGCGCGGCGCCGCCCGTCCACGCTCGGCCGGCATACACGCCTA
>QEVI01000311.1 GCA_003576855.1 Planctomycetota bacterium | reverse complement strand
GAGCGACGCCGTGATGAGGGCGCCGCCGGCTCCCACATCGGTGCGCAGCTCTAGCACGGCAGATGAATCGACCGCCTGGCGTAGGGAAAAAGCAAACTGCAGCGCCATGGTGCGAGCCGTTAATCGTCTAAAGGGACTTCGTCGTCCGGCGGCGCTGCGCGGGCGAGCTCCTCGGCGAGAAATCGCCCGGTGAGCGACGCGGGATTGGCCGCCAGCTCCTCCGGCGAACCCTCGGCGACGACGCGGCCGCCTTGCTCGGCCGGGCCCGGCCCCAGGTCGATGATGTAATCGGCCGAGCGCATCATTTGCAGATTGTGCTCGACGACGATGAGTGAATGGCCCATCGCCACGAGCGAATCGAAGCAGTCGAGCAGTTGTATGACGTCGGAGAAGTGGAGCCCCGTCGTAGGCTCATCGAGTACGAACAAGGTGCGGCCGCGGCGGGCGGCGGAGACGTAATTGGCCAGTTTCAGCCGTTGGGATTCGCCGCCCGAGAGCGTGTTGGCCGGCTGACCGAGACGCACGTAGTCGAGCCCGACGTCGATAAGCGTTTTCAAGCGGGCGAGGATCTTTTTGTGCCCGCGGAAGAAGTTGAACGCTTCGCGCACGGAGAGTTCCAGCACGTCGGCGATGCTGAGGCCCCGGTATTTCACGTCCAGCACTTCGCGGCGGTAGCGGGCGCCGTGACATTCGGGGCAGCGCATGTAGACGTCCGCCATGAAGCGCATGTCGATGCGCTTGAAGCCGTCCCCCTGGCAGGCTTCGCATCGGCCATCTTCGGCGTTGAAGCTGAAGTGCCCGGCCTTGAACGAGCGGGACTTGGCTTCGGCGGTTTCGGCGAACAGCGCGCGAATGGGATCGAACGCCTTGACGTAGGTCACGGGATTGGACCGCGGCGTGCGCCCGATCGGGCTTTGATCGATGAGCAGCGCGTCGTCGATTTGGCCGACGCCGAGCATGTCGTCCAGCGGCGCCGGCGGCTCGCACTCGAGGCGGAGTCGCTGCGCCACGGCGGGATACAGAGTCTGCTGCACCAGCGTGCTCTTGCCGGCGCCGCTGACGCCGGCGACGACGCACAGCACGCCCAACGGGAATTCGACCGTTACGTTCTGCAGGTTGTTGCCGCGGGCGCCCACCAGCCGCAGCCAGCCGTGCGTCGGCGTGCGACGCGGGCGGCGATGAACCGCGTGCCGGCGGCCGGCCAGCCAGTCGCCGGTGCGGCTCTCGGCGTCGGCGAGCATGGCCGCCGGCGGGCCTTGAAAGATTACCTTGCCGCCGAACTCCCCGGCGCCGGGACCCAACTCGACCACGTGATCGGCGGCTTCGATGAGCGCGGCCTCGTGTTCGACGATGGCTACCGTGTTGCCGCGATCGCGCAATCCCCGCACGCACTCGACGAGCCGCGGCAAGTCGGCCGGATGGAGTCCGGCCGAAGGTTCGTCCAGGACGTACAGCATGCCGGTGAGGTTCGACCCCAGCGCCGCGGTCAGCGCGACCCGCTGGGCCTCGCCGCCGCTGAGGGAGCGCAGGGGCCGCGAAATAGCCAGGTGGCCGACTCCGACGCGGTCGAGGTACTCCAGGCGGGTCGCGACCTGGTCAACGAGCAGTCGGGCGACCTGCTGCTGCCACGGGGTGAGCGCGAGGCCGCGGAGCCAGTCGAGCGCTTCGGTGATGCGCAGGGCGGCCGCCTCGGCGATGTTCGTCCCGGCGATCCGCACGGCCAGCGCTTCGCGATGGAGGCGAGCCCCCTGGCACGCCGGACACGGATGATAACTCCGCCAGCGGCTCAAGAAGACGCGGATGTGCAACTTGTATTTCCGCCGCTCGAGCCAATCGAAGAAGCCGGCCAGGCCGCCGAAGCGCCGCTCGGGCACGCCCTGGCGGATCAGCCGCAGGTGCTCTTCGTTCAGTTCGCGAAAAGGGACGTCCACGGGAATGCCGTACCGGGGCGCCAGGGCCAGCAGTTCTTCGAGCTCGTGGGCGTACGACGGCGTATTCCACGGGGCGATGGCGCCCTCGCGGATCGACTTCTCCGGGTCCGGGACGATGCGCGCCAAGTCGATGTCCACGACATTGCCGAACCCCTCGCAGGTCGGGCATGCGCCCAGGGAGCTGTTGTAATTCAGCAGTTGGGGTTCCACGTCGGGATACTGAAGGTCGCAGTTTTCGCAGCGCAAGCGGCGGCTGAACGTCCGTCGCCGCCAACGGCGGTCGTCGATGGCCAACTCGCGGTCTTCCGCAGGCGGCGCGACTGTCGGTTCGGCCAGAGCGGCCGAATTGTTGCTCACGGAGGATTGCAGACCTCCGTCGCCGCCCTTGCCGCCGTGCGCCGGGCCAGTCGCTTCCATCCAGACCAGTGCAGCGCCGCGGCCGGCTTCCATCGCGGATTCGAGCGTGTCTCGCAGCCGGGCGATTGCTTCTGGGTGTACGGTGATCCGGTCGATGACGACCGGCAGGTGCTTGGCGCCGCCGAGCTGTTCAACGAGCGGGGCGGCGATTTCCACCGTGCGCCCGTCCCAGACGCAGCGGCGATATCCAAGGGCCGTCAGGTCGTTCAGCCACTCAGCCGGGGACCGCTCGTGGCCGCGGTGCGACGCGAAGCCCACCATCAGCCGCGTGCCGGCGGGGAGTCGCATCAGCTCGTCGGCCGCCGAGTCGACGGAGTCACGTTCCACCGGCTGGCCGCACTGATGGCAAACGACCTGGCCGATGCGGGCGAACAGCAATTGCAGATGTTCGTTGATCTGGGTGGCGCTGCCGACCGTCGCCCGGCTGGATCGGCCGCTATTTTTCCGTGTGACGGCGATGGAGGGCGGGATGCCTTCGAGGCTTTCAGCCGCCGGTTTGTCGAGTTGCTCGAGGAATTGGCGGGTGTACGTGGAGAAGCTTTCCACGTACCGCCGCTGACCCTCGGCATGGAGCGTGTCGAGGGCCAAGCTGGTCTTGCCGCTGCCGCTCACGCCGCAAAACGCGATGAGCCGCCGGTGGGGCAGATCGAGGTTCACGTGCTTAAGATTGTGTACCGCCACGCCGCGCAGGCGAATCGTCGGCGGCGAACCAAGTTGCGTCACGGCGGTCCAGTCGTCTCTTGCGGGCGGCGGATGAACGGTTCAGTTTACTGCCTGCCAGCCGGGCGTCGCCACTGCCGCGCGATGTAAGCATCTCGTTTTTCAAGTCGGCGCCGATGTCCGTCCGCGACTGGCCCCAGCAAGGCGGGCCGCCGTTTGCTATAATCACCCGCGGGACCGACAGGAGTTCTTGCCGACGCCGCTTATGCCTGCGAAGAAGCGCTACAATCCGTTTTACGTACTGCTCATCCCGGCCGGGGTGGCGTTCGTCGTAACCGCCTTCGCCTATGGCCTGATGGCGTTTCAGGCGGTGAACGCCGTTCGGGCGGAGGCCCACCGGCACGCCGCCCATCCGCTGTTCGAGTGGTTGCGAGGGCACGGCGACGCGGCGCTGCTGGCGGAGCTCGCCGTGCTGGCGGTCCTGACGATCGGCGCGATCATGACCGACAACTGGTGGGACCAGTCAACGCGCGATCAAGATCACTTCGACCGCCTTTCGGGCCGCGGGTAATCCGCGATCGGCCGGGGCGCCGTCGCCATCCACGGAGTCAGTCATGCGCATCAAGCACAGTTTAGAAGTGCCGCAGGCGGAAGTCGCCATGGAAGGAGCCGCCGGCTGCAAAGTCCGTTGGCTCGTGGGCGAGGCGGATCAGGCGCCCAACTTCGCCATGCGGGAGTTCGAGCTCGAGCCGGGGGGCCATACGCCCCGCCACTTTCACCCGTATGAGCACGAAATCTACGTACTCGAGGGCGAAGGGTGCGTCGTGGATGGGGCCCATGAGCGCCCGCTGCGGCCAGGCGACGTGGTGCTGGTGGCGCCCGACGACACGCACCAGTTCAGGAACACCGGCGCGACGCCCTTCAAGATGCTGTGCCTGATTCCCAACTCGGCCGCGAGCCAGAAGGTCACCGTCGTGCCGGAGTGCGGCTTGGAACCCGCACGGCCCTAGGGGCGCTTGCCCGCCGCGGGCCGTGGCGTGCAGCAGATGGTTGTGCACCGGCACGCCAGACCGGTCGTCCGCCGAACGTTCGTCGCGCCGCAACGGCGTTGGTTACACGCGGGGCCGTCGAAACATCAGCCACTCCTATGCAATCTTGCAGCGAGCCGCCTGACTGTCCATGGACTCCTTGAACTTGGAATCGGAAGTCGAGCGACTTCGCGCCGAGATTCGCGAGCACGATCGCCGGTATTACGTTAACGCCGCGCCGACGATCAGCGACTTGGAGTACGACCGCCTGTTACAGCGGCTGAAGGACCTCGAGGCGGCCCATCCTCAGCTTGTCACGCCCGACAGCCCCACGCAGCGCGTCGGCGGATCGCCGGTCGAGGGGCTGAAGCCCTTGCGGCATCGCGTGCCGATGCTGTCGATGGACAACACCTACAATCTCCAAGAATTGCGAGAATTTGGCCAGCGGACCGGCCGACTGCTGCCCGGCGAAGAGGTGGCGTGGACCGTGGAGCTGAAGATCGACGGCGCGGCGGTAACGCTCATCTATGAGAACGGCGTGTTGGTTCGCGGCGGCACGCGGGGCGATGGGCAGACCGGCGACGACGTGACCCACAATCTGCGGGTGGTTGCCGGCGTGCCGCTGCGGCTGAGCGGCGCCGACGTGCCGCCGGTCCTGGAAATCCGCGGCGAAGTGTACATGACCAACACGGACCTGGCGGACGTCAACGCCCGTCGCCAGCAATCCGGGCTCAAGCTGTACGCGAATCCGCGCAATACGGCCGCCGGGACGATCCGTTTGCTCGATCCCCG
>QEVI01000310.1 GCA_003576855.1 Planctomycetota bacterium | reverse complement strand
CTCTTCACCCACTTCGGCCTTTCCGGCCCCGCTCCGATGGACGTCAGCCGCGCGGTCGCCGAGCGCCCCAACGACCCCTGGCAAGCCCTTTGCGACTTCGTGCCCGCGCTGACGGATGCGGAGCTTATCCACTGCCTCGCCTCCGAAGCAACCCACAACGGCAAACGGGCGATCGTCAACGTCGTGGCCCAGTGGATCCCCCGCCGGCTGGCCGAGGCGCTCATGATCCGCTCCGGCATGCCGCTCGAGCGACGCGCCGCTGAGCTTGCTCGCCAGGAGCGGGCCGAGCTGGTCAATGAACTCAAGCGAACTTCGATCGCGATCGACGGCACGCTCGGTTTCAAGAAGGCGGAAGTCACGGCCGGCGGCGTCGCGCTTGCCGAGGTCGATTCCCGCACGATGCAGAGCAAATTGTGCCCAGATTTGTACTTCGCCGGTGAAATCCTCGATCTCGACGGGCCCATCGGCGGCTACAACTTCCAAGCTGCCTTCAGCACCGGGGCCCTGGCGGGAGAAAGCGTTTGAGCTCCGCCGGCCGCCGGTAGTGTCCAAGAGGCTTGCCGGCGCTTTACAATGCCGCCTTCGCATCGCCTCGACTCTAAATCCGCCCACCTATTGCTGGAATGCCATGAATCGTCGCCGGTTCCTCGTCGCTACCGCCGTTGCCGCTCCCGTCTCCCTTGCCGCTCGCGGCTTAGCGCATGCCGCCGACAACGAGGGCTGGATCCAACTTTTCAACGGCCGCGACCTCGCTGGCTGGACCCCTAAAATCCGCGGCCACGAAGCGGGCGAGAACTTCGCCGACACCTTCCGCGTCGACGGCGGCGTCCTCAAAGTCGCCTACGACAAGTACACCGGCCCCTTCCGCGGCCGCTACGGCCATCTCTTCTACGAGAAGCCGTTCTCCCATTATGTCCTGCGGATCGAATACCGGTTCGTCGGCGAGCAAGCCGAGCGAGGCCCCGAATGGGCCAAGCGCAACAGCGGCGTCATGATCCACGGCCAAACGCCCCAGTCGATGACCAAGGATCAGCAGTTCCCCGTCTCGATCGAGGTGCAATTTCTCGGCGGCGACGGAACGAACCCCCGTCCCACCGGCAACCTCTGCACGCCCGGCACGCACGTCGTGATGAACGGCCAGCTCCACACGCAGCACTGCACCAACAGCACCAGCGACACCTTTCACGGCGACCAGTGGGTCGCGGCCGAGATCGAAGTCCACGGCAACCGACTGATCCGCCACGCGATCAATGGCAAGACGGTCCTGGAGTACAGCCAGCCGCAGCTCGACGAAGCCGACGAGGACGCCAAGCGCCTACTCGCCGGGGGATATCCGAAGTTGCTCGCCGGCGGCACGATTTCGCTACAGTCCGAGAGCCATCCCGTCGAGTTCCGCAAAGTGGAACTCAAGGAGCTGCCGGCAGACGAGTAGGAGAGCTCGACGTCGGCAGCTAAAACCCCTCGACGAAGGTGATGCAGTCGACCCAGGGCAACACTTCACGCGCAAGCCTTAAACCATGCCCACCGCAGCAAATAGCCCCGATAGGGGCGACAGAGTATAGCCAGGGGCGCCAGCCCCTGGACCAGCCGCAAGAACAGCAAAGCCCCGGCAGGGGCGGCACAGCATAGACGCCCGTGCCGAACCTGTCGGGGCTTTTCCTTGACGCCTTCTTTACACCAGGGGCTCGCGCCCCTGGCTACCGTGTTTCGCCCTTTCTGGGCTCGTGTTAATCCGCCGCACGCCGACTGGCTAACCGAGCGCCCGCTCAACTGGCGTTCGCGGCTGTTCGCCGACTCACCGCCGCGGCCGCCAGATACAACACGCCTGGCAACCCGAACAACCAGAACCACGGCCCGGCCAGCCCGCCGCCGGCCCACAACTGCACGACATTGAACATCGCCACGCCGGCGATCGTCACCAGTCCCCCGATCAGCGGCAGGTTCCATCCTGCGAGGTACCCAAGGAAGACAATCCCCCAGCCGACGAACATCAGTTGCACGCTCAGCGGTTGCTTACCCAGCGGCGGAAATCCCTCGCCGATGACGAACATCATAAAAAACCCGAACAGCAAAATGGCCGCCGCCCGGGCGATCCACAGCCATCCTGCGCCAGCCGTCGATCGAACCGCTGCTGTAGCCATAGAACAACTCCTCGCGGGGCGGGGCGAATTGCCCCAGTTTGCCGCAGCCCTAACTGTACTTCGTCGTCGGTAGGGTGGGATTGGCAGGGCCCCGTCGATACCCGGACGACCCACAGTAGTCATCTCGCTACGCGAGATGCCCCCGCTCGCGGAGTGAGCTGACATCGCCCTACGGCGCCGCCGCGGGGGCTGGTTCGGGCGTGGTTTGCTGGGCGCTGAGGAACGCCAGGAGGTCCAGCAGTTCGATGCCGCTCATAGATTCGTTGAGCCGCTCCGGCATGCTCGAAACATCGACCGTTTGCCGGATCTCGATGTCCTCCAGCGGGATCTTCACGGTCGTGCCGTCCCCCATCACCAGTGAGAGCTCGGTCTGGTTCTCCTGGGCGAGCAGCCCGGAAAAGGCCTGGCCATCGACGGTGATGACGTTCGTTGCGCGGTACTTCGGGTCGATCGTCTTGTTGGGGAAGATGAGCGATTCGAAGATTTCGTCGCGCCGCAGCCGCTTGCCGACGTCCGAGAGGTTCGGCGCGTAGTCGGCCCCGTCGTTGCCGATGCGATGGCACGCGCGGCAGGTCCGCTGGTAGATCTTCGCGCCTTCCTCCGGATTGCCGCCGAGGGCGTTGAGCCGCGACATGGCCGTGGTGCGATGGCCCTGGTGCTCGTACCGCTCGATGATCGACTTGACCAGCGCGTTGACCTCGCGGCCGACGTCGTTGCCGGCGGCGACTCGTTCGAGGAAGGCCGCGGCCGCGGGATCGCCGTCGGCCAGCGCGACGCCGCGGGCGTGCGCCTCGCGCCAGACCGGCTGCAGGGCGCCGAGCGTACTCTCCAGCGTGTAGGAGAGTTCCTCGTCGAGCGGATGCTTCAGGGAGCGCAGCGCCAGCTCGACGCTGCTCGTCTCGGGGAAGAAACTGAGCCCGCGGATCGCCTCCAGTCGAACCCGCGGATGGGGGTCGTCGACCAGCGGGGCGATCAGTTCGGCGGCGTCGGGCAGGTGCTCCCGCAGGTCGGCGATGATATGGACCGCCGCCGCCCGGGCGTTGGGATTCTCGGCCTTGAGCAACGCAGCCAGTAGCGACTGATCGACCAGATGATGCCCGGCCAGGGCCCACATGGCTTCGACCAGCAGCCGCTCGCGCAGGGGATCGCTGGCCGGTATCGCGCCGACCCATGCCTGCACTGCGGCAACCACTTCATCACGCGGCCGGTCGCGCAGTTCCCGCTGCACGCGGTAGCGGGTCGCCGCCTCATACTCGCGGAGCTGTTCGAGCAGTTCGGCAACCGACTTGCCAGCCTGGGTGACTGGCTCGACCAGCGGCCGCCCCTCGGCGTGCAGGCGGTACACGCGGCCATGGCTATGATCGCGGTTGGGGTCCCGCTGCGAGTACTGCATGTGGCCGATCAGCGGGTTGTGCCAATCGATGAAGTAGAGGGCGCCATCGGGGCCGATCTGCGGGTCGCCGGGGCGGAAGTTCTTGTCGGTCGAGCGGACGAGGTCGTCGACGCGGGTTCCCTTGTAGCCGGCGCCGTCGTCCTCGACCTGAAACTGCAGGATGCCGTTCATGTTGATCACGCAGGCGTAGAAGAAGTTGCCCTGCGCCGACTCGGGGAAGTGCCGGCTGTAGAGGAAGCCGTTGCCCAGCGCCGGCCGCATCGTCGGGCCCTCGTAGTGGATGAACTGGCGATTGGACCGCCGCTGGTCGAACATGGCGCCGTTGAGCGGCGTGGCCCAGTGCTGGTCGGCGCCGGTGCCGTCGCCCACGAACGGTTGCCCCCAATCGTTGTGCGTGTAGCACCAAGGATTAGCGAAGCAGGGCGTGATGTCCCGCGTGAGCCGCCACCGCCGGGGGTCGAGCGAGTAGGCGTTGGAGGCGTTGTGATTGCGGAACGGGCCCCAGGGCGTCTCGACCGTAGTGCTCATCGAGATGCCTTCGAGCATGATCAGCCGCCCGTCGGGCGTCCACTCGAATGCGCTGATGGCGTGATGGGTGTCGTCGGTGGCGAAGCCGTCGAGGACGACTTCGCGGAGGTCGGCGCGGTCGTCGCCGTCGGTGTCTTTGAGGAACACCAGGCGCGGCTGGTCGGTCACCAGCACGCCGCCGTTCCAGAACTCAAATCCCACCGGCACGTGGAGCCCGTCCGCGAAGACGGTCACCTTGTCGGCCTGGCCGTCGGCGTTGGCGTCTTCGAGGATCAGCAGCCGGTCGGTCGGCTTGGGGTCGCCGGGGCGCCACTGCGGATACGTCGGCATGCAGGAGACCCACATGCGACCGCGATTGTCGAAGGCCATCTGCACGGGCTTGGCCAGCTCGGGGAACATCTTCTCGGAGGCGAACGTCTGGATCTTGTAGCCGGGGGCGACGGTCATCGCCGCCTCGGCCTCGGCGGGCGTGAGGATTCGAAGTTCCTCCGGCTCGGAATACGGCTTGGTGCCGAACGCCGTGGGCGGCACGTCGAGTTCCGGGTGCGCGTCGTCGATCGTCGGCGGCTCCTTGCCTTGAGCCAATGCCCAGATCACACGATCACGCTCGGCGCACATCTTGCGAATCTTGGCGTACTCGGGGCGGAACGTGTCGACATCGAGCGGCTTCGAGCGACTGCCGTAGACGTACCAGCCGTTGACCATCCGGTAGTCCTGCTGGTGGTGCCACTGCAGGTCGACGGCGGCATTGCGAAGAGCGAGGTAGCGCCGCCCTGTGCGGC
>QEVI01000309.1 GCA_003576855.1 Planctomycetota bacterium | reverse complement strand
CAGCGGCAAGGCGATGATCACCCCTTCGACGTCCGGGTCGTTGATCAGCTCCTCGTAGGCGTCCGTGTAGACCTTGACGTGCTTGCGGGCCTCGTCTTCGCTCTTCCAGCCGTAGACGCTCATCAAGCCGGGGCGGGCGGCCAGGTTGTCCTGGTCGCCGTGAAACGCCCGATGCTGGTTGTACGGGCGGATATCGGCGACGGCCACTACGTCGATGTAATCGGGATTGAGCGCCCCGATCAGCACGCTCCCCTCGTCTCCCGTGCCGATGATGCCCACGCGCAGTTGCTTGTCGACGCTCCCGCCGTAGCCGAAGTACATCGCCCCCAGGCTGGCCGAGGCCGTTCCGGCGGCGAGCACCGTCCCCTTGAGGAAGTCCCGCCGCGTCGTGCCGACCGCTTCGTAGAAATTCTGCTTGCCGATTTCGCGCTGTTCAGGCGTGAGGTTCATGACAGTTACGACTCCCTGCGGCCGCCCAGCAGGCGGTGAATGAAAACGTCCAAGCCGGCCCAGCGTCCCGCCCCAGAGGCGACCAGCACGACCAGCCCGGCGATTTCTACGAGTTGGTAATAAAAGACCGGATTATTCGCGCCGGGGACCCACGGCGGCTGCGTCGCCATGACCGACAGCAAAAAGCCGATCCCCAGCACCGACGCCGCCCGCGTGAACAACCCCACCAGCAGCAGCACCCCCACGCCGGTGACCACGACCGTCACCGCGACGTTCATGAAGTGCAGCTTGCGGTCGTTTTCGTCCCGCAGCGCCGCATCCACCGCGCTGGCGACCGACGCATCGGCGCTCTGCTCCTCCGACAGCAACCCGCGGAGATCATTGCGGAACGCCTGCTCGATTTCCTGCACCTGCGCGATCCACGCGGCGCTGGCGGCGGTCGTCTCGGCCTGCTTCTCCTCGATGCGGGTTCCCAAGAACGGCAGATCGACCGCGCCCCCGTCGGCCTTCATTTGCTCCAGGCGCCACAGCTCGTGCTCCCACTCGGCGATCGCGTCGTTCTGCTCCGCCAGATAGTCGGCCAACTGCTGCCGGCGGAATTCGAGCCGCTCCTTCGCGGCGGACTTCTGCTGGTCGGTCAAACCGGAGATCGACGTAAACCGCTCCAGCGCCTTCCGCCACCCCTGGTCGATGCGGTCGGCCCAGGCATAGTACGGCGAGTACGGCGGAAACTCGACCGGCGGCGTCTCCTTCTTGTCCGCGGCCGCCTTGCGCCGGGCGGCGTACTCCCGGTCCCACTTCTGGCGGGCTTCAAGCTCTTCAATGGTCGATGGCCGCGCCTGCCGCGGCACGGCGAGGTAACGCTCCCAGTTATACACGTTCGGAAGCCGATCTTTGACGATGTCCGCGACCGGCCCCACTGCCATCCGGAAAAAAGGCTCCGCCGAAAAGGATACGGACAACCGCCCCGTGTGCGGATCGTAATCCAGCTTCTTGGTGCCTTCCCGGTAAAAATGCCAACCGACGCACAACCGCAACAGCACCAGCGCCAGGACCGATCCCCACACAACGCGGCGGCGGCACGAAACGCTCGCCTCGCGGACTTCGGCTGAAGGTGACGACATCTCTCTTTGACCGCGTGGTGAGCCGGATTCCAAAGTGCGGACAGAACAACCAGGCGGCCCCAAAGCCGACGCCCCCCAAGCCGGGGGGCTCTGCAAAAAGGCTCGCCGCCCAGCCGCAAGCGCGCTGTCACGCGCCGAGCAAGTTCGCCCGCTGCGGCAATAGCGATTGCACGCCGCAAAGTCGAAGATATTCTACGGCAGATCCCCGGCGCCCTCCAGTGCGGGCTACCGCCCTCGCCCCCGGCGGGCGACTGCGACGCTCCGCCGGGCGGCGCCACGCCCCGCACCGCGGAACGCTGATTGGCTGGTTCAGGCCGTTGGCTAACCGCGAGCGCCAACCGCGCTTGCCGACGTCATGCGAATCGTCCTCTGTTATCCTGTCGAACCGCGTCACATTGCCCGCATCCAAAGCGTCTGGCCGGAAGCGGAAATCATCGACGCCGGCCAGCAGCGCATCGCCGACGAACTTCCGGAGGCCGACATTTTTTGCGGCCATCCGAAGACCCCGGTCCCCTGGGACGAAACCGTCGAGCGGGGCCGCCTCCGCTGGATCCAATCCTCGGCCGCGGGCCTTGATCATTGCCTCGTTCCCAGCGTCGTCGCCTCGGAGATTACCGTCACCAGCGCCTCGGGCGTCCTCGCTAAACAGGTTGCCGATCAGGCCCTCGCCCTGCTGCTGGGCATCCTGCGGAGCTTTCCAGTGTTCTTCCGCGCACAAGAACAGCGGCAATTCGTCCGCCGCCCGACGCGCGACTTGCATGGCGCCCGCGTCGGGCTGGTGGGGCTCGGCGGCAACGGTCGCCGTATCGCCAAGGTGCTCAAGGCGTTCGAAACCTCGCTCATCGCCACGGACTGGTTCCCGGAACAGAAATCGCCCTTCGTCGACGAGGTGCTGCCTGCCCACGCGGTCGACGATCTGCTCCCGCGGGTGGACGTTCTCGTCCTGACGGCGCCGCTCACCGAGCACACGCGCCATTTGATCAACAGCCGGCGGCTGGCCATGCTGCCGCCGGGCGGCGTGCTGGTCAACGTCGCCCGCGGCCCGCTCGTCGTCGAACGCGATCTGGTCGAGGCCCTGGCCAGCGGACATCTGTGGGGCGCCGGCGTGGACGTCACCGAAGTCGAACCGCTGCCCGAGGACAGCCCCTTGTGGAACGCCCCCAATGCGATCATCACGCCCCATGTCGGCGGCCAGCGGGCGAGCCGCATCGACGACATGACCGATCTGTTCTGCGAAAACCTCCGCCGCTACCGACAGGCGAAGCCGCTGCTGAATCTCGTCGACAAGCGATTGGGCTTTCCTGAACCTGGCGTGCTCTACGGGGGACTTTGAAGGCGTCGGATTTGCATGGCAGCAGCATCGTCGGCAGCCGGGGAGAAACCGCATCAAGGGCGGCCGGGAGCAAAAGCGCGGAAACGCAGATGCTTTGCGCAAAGCCCAATCTGGACGATTTGGCCGTCGGCGGCTTATGATAAAGCCACTCGGAGGCCGCGTCGCGTTTGGCGACGCTCCTCCACGCCGTGCATGCCCCCCTTTTGGCGGCCCGAAGGGATTTCGCGCATACCAGGAGCGGGGCGAGCGCTGCGGGAACGGCTTTTCGGCACAAGGACACGAATGAACCCCTCCACCACGATCCTGCAGGGCACGCGGACGATCGCCTTCAACGGACAGCCGGCGAGTCGCTGCCCCACGGACCTCTACGAACGCTACGAACGCCTGTTGGAAGGCCAGCACCTCGGCTGGACCGAGCACCTCCGCTTCCGCCGCCTGCTCGGTACGGGGGGCCAGGGGGTCGTCTATCTCAGCGACCGCCGCGGCTGCGACAACTTCACGCTCCCCGTGGCCCTGAAAATCTTCTCGCCCGAGCGGTTTCCCAGCCAGCAGGCCTACGACATGGCGATGAACCGCATCGCCCAGGTCGCCTGCGACGTGGCGAAGATCCAGCACGACTCGCTGCTCGACGTGCAGAACTTCATCGAGCGCAACCGGATCCGCATCATGGAAATGGAGTGGGTCGACGGCTATGACCTCGACCGGCTCCTCACCCCAGGGATGCTCGCCCGCGTGCAGCAGCGCGTCCCCCACCGCCGCTGGGCGGAGATCAACGACATTATCGTGACGGCCGGGCCGGTCCGGCCGCGGCTCAAGCCCGGCATCGCCGCCTCAATCATCCGCCAGTGCCTGTCCGCCCTGGCGGCCTTGCATCGCGAGCATATCGTCCACGGCGACCTCAAGCCGGCGAACATCATGGTCAAGCGGACCGGCTACGCCAAGATCGTGGACATCGGCTCGGCGTTGCATCTGGAAGACATGCCCGAGCAGCGGACCTGCACGCCCCAATACGCCGCGCCAGAAATGCTCGAACGCAACGAGTTCACGCCGCGTTCAGACCTGGCGAGCTTGGGCTACGTCCTCATCGAAATCCTCGCCGGCCGGCCGCTGTTCGCCGGCATCAACAGCCTGGGCGAGTTGCTCGACGCCAAGTGGACGCTGCCCCAACGCCTTTATCGAATCCTCCCCAGCGAGGTGGCCGACAGCGAACTGCTGATGACGATTTGCCGCAAGCTGACCGCCCCGGATCCCCTGTTGCGCTATTCGAGCGCCGAAGACGCCAACAACGGCCCGGACGGTTTGGCCGAGTTCCAGCGAACGCTAGTGTTCGGCGACCTCGCCAGCGAATACGGTGTCTCTCACGAGTGCATACGGCGTACGGCTCACGCCTATGTGCGAAGTTAGGCAGGGTGCCACACCTGCCGTCCAAAAGAGCCTGCACGGTTGCACCGTACGGATAAGGGGTAGCAATGAACAACGCTGGCCATCTGTTACCTAACCCGGCGGTCGGGGCGCTCTGCATGCAATGGATGCGGCATAGCAACAAACCCGGCTGTAAATGTGCGCAAGGCGAGTTGCACGGACCGTACTTCTACCAGTTCGTGCGGGTGGGTGGTCGGCTGCATAAGCGCTACGTTCGTCAGGCGGACGTCCCGCAGGTGCGCGCGGCCTACGCGGAGCGGCGCCGGCTCTAACAGCGCCGGCTACACGAGGAAGCACAGGGCCGGAGCGTATGGCGGACGCTCACGGCCAACCTGAAGGAAGGACACCGCCATGAACTTCACCCCGGCAACAGTCTCGACCATTGACGCTGCGACTCCGGCCACCTGGGATCGCATCGCCGAGGTACGGGTGCTGGCGCGAGAACTGACACGCGCACTCGCGGACACACCGGCCCCATCCATGGTTATTGACCCGCAACCGCTCGCCCAACCGCCGCATGATGCCGAAG
>QEVI01000016.1 GCA_003576855.1 Planctomycetota bacterium | reverse complement strand
AGAAGCTCTCTGGCGCCGGCCACGCACCGATTGTGCTGGTCAGCCCGCAGATTCGCGCCGCCTTGAAACAAATCACGGAAAACCAAATGCCGCATCTGGTCGTCCTCAGCTTCAACGAAGTCACCCGCGACACGCAGGTCGTAACGTTGGGCCTGGCTACGGATGGCTGAGGGGGGGATCGGTGATCGGAAATACTGCGTGCTTTGCACGCATTTCTCCCCACCGCCTACTGCCTACCGCCTACCGCCCATTGCCCACTGCTCATTGCCCATTTCGCTATGGAAATCAAAACATTTCGCGCCAGAACGATGCCGCAAGCGCTCGACCTCGTACGGCGCGAGCTCGGGCCCGAGGCGATGGTGCTTCACACCCGCGAAGTGAACTCCGGGCTGCTGGGCCGCATGTTCCGCGGCCGCGCCTACGAGATCGCCGCCGCACCGGCCCCCGCGCGACCGCCCCAAGCCGCGGCTCAACGAGCCGCCGGAGCGGACGCCGCGACGACTGCGGCCGCGCCGCTCCGGCCGCTCGTTGAGCGGCGGCTGGGGGCGCGGACGGTTGATGAGGGGCGGCTTACGCCGCCGCTCCGGCCGCTCGTTGAGCGGCGGCTGGGGGCGGTGGATGAGCGGCTCTCGTTTATCTCAGCAGCCCAAGCTTCCGCCACTGCTCAGCAATCTGCTCGGCGAACTTCTCGACGCCGACTTCGACGAACCGGCGGCCCGCGAGTTGATCGACCGCCTGCGTCGCGAAGCGGCGGCCGAGGCCAGCGACATACGCGCCGCTCGGTTGCGGCTCGTCTCGATGATCGAAAGCGAACTAAGGGTTACCGGCCCGATCCGCGCGGCGACCGGCGCCGGCCGCGTCGTCGCCCTGGTGGGGCCAACCGGCGTCGGCAAAACGACGACGATCGCCAAGTTGGCCGCCAATTATCGACTCCGCGACAATCGTCGCGTGGGGCTGGTCACCGTGGACACCTACCGCATCGCCGCAGTTGAGCAGCTACGCACCTACGCTGAGATCATCGACCTGCCGATGGAGGTCGTCAGCACGCCGCGGGAAGTGGGCGAAGCCGTCAAGCGAATGCGCGACTTTGATTTGGTGCTCATGGATACGGCCGGCCGCTCGCCTCGCGACGAAGTGCGCATCCGCGAGCTCCGCGCGCTGCTCGCCGAAGCGCACCCCGACGAGGTCCACCTGGTGCTCAGCTCTGCCGCCTCGTCCCGCGGGCTGCTAGCCGCCGTCGACAATTTCACGCCGGTCGGCGTCACGTCGCTCATTGTCACGAAGTTGGATGAAGCCACCGGCCTGGGCGGGCTTGTTAAGCTGGCCCGTCATAGCGGCCTGCCGTTCAGCTATCTCACTGACGGCCAGAACGTGCCGGACGACATCACCGTCGCGGAGCCGCAACAGATGGCGCGAATGATCCTGGGCTTCGAAGCAGCCAGCGGGCCGTGAACAGCGGCCAGCGCGACAAACGCCCCCAACACCCCACTGCCTACTGCCTGCTGCCTACTGCCTACTGCCTACTGCCTACTGCCTACCGCCCCCATGCACGACCAGGCCGATCAGCTTCGCCAGCTCGTCCGAGCCACGCTCGAGGGGGAAGGAATGCGCGCCAGCGGCGTGCCCATCGTCGCCGTTAGCGGCAGCCAACCGGGCGCCGGCGCCACGACCGTCGCTTGCGACCTAGCGCGCCAGCTTGCCAGACTCGGCAAGCAGGTGATTCTGGTCGACGCCGCGATCGCGGCCGCGCCGCTCGGTTTTTACGCGAGCCCCGACTTAGCCAGGTCGGGGCTGCTTGAAGTTCAACGCGCGGCGCCTCGTGGCCAGACGGCCACATCCGCACTCGCCTCCAAAGGGAGCCGCCATTTCGCGACGCTGGCCGAAGTACTCGCAGGCAATCGCCGCGCCGTCGAGGCCCTGGCGCGTACCAGCGAGGACGGGCTGCGACTACTTCCCGGCTGCCGAACGATCGCCGCGCCGCCGCTTGACCGCCGGGCCCTGGAGCGCTTTCGCGCCGAGCTGGTGGCACTCAGTCACGAAGCCGACGCCCTGATCATCGACGCGGGCGCGGGCATGAACTCGTGGATCGACCGCCTTTGGCAGCTTGCCCGCCAGGTGCTACTGGCGGCCACGCCGGACGACCAGTCGTTTCTGGATGCGTACGCCGCGGTGAAGCTGTCGCAACACGAGTTGCTGGAAGACAAACTCCGTTTGGTCCTCAACCAGACCGACGAGGCGGAACTTGCAGCGCTTGATCGGCGGTTCACAGAGACGTGCCGGCGGTTCTTGTCGCTAACGCCGCAACCTGCGGTAGCACTGCCGTCTTGCCGGCGAAGCGATGCGAGCGACGGCAGCGACGCATTCACGCGCGGCGTACGGCTGCTAGCGGCCGACCTCGCCTGCGATTTCCGCGCATCGTCGCTCCGATCACTGCGCCCCGGCCGCCGCTCGCGCGTACGTGCGAGCAGTTCGTCAGGTGAACGACCTCTCGCAGAGACGCCAAGGCGCCGAGCACAGCGGGGGCATTGATCAATACAAACGAGCATGCGGCGCCGCGTGCCGCAGTGCTTGCTGCGCTGCCGCACATCCGCGAGAAAAAACGATCCCCCGCTAAAGCCACGAACCAAGTATGCCGATAACTCATCACAGTCGTCCCGCGTCGTTGCTAGTGTCAAACTGGCGCGATTGCATCAGCTTTAACGACACCGGGAAGCCCTGCCTGTGGCTCGCAAGTACGCCGCCATCATGGCTTCCTTGGGAATGACGCTCGTCTTGTTACGCGCCCTGCGCCATGGCGGAGGTCTCGATGCGATTCCCGCCGGCGTCGCCTGGATGGTCGCCTTCGGCCTGGTCGGTTACATCCTGGGAGCGATCGCCCGGACCACGGTCGACGAGTCCGTCCGCCTGAGCATGCAACACGAAATCGGGATTGCCTCCGGGCAGCACCGCGGCCCCCATCGAACCAGTCAGACCGAGAACGGATTCTCGCACCAGAAATAACCGCCGCACCGCTCCCGTAGTCGCGGCTCCATGAGCCGCCGGAGCGGCTAGCCGGCAGTCATCACGGAGGATGGCATGGCGACCATGACGTTGGCTCCCTCGAGGAAGTACTCCGCCGAGGACATCGCGGAAGTCTGGGACCAGTTCAAGAAGGACCCCAGCCGCAAGGAGCTCCGCAACAAGCTCATTGAACACTACCTGCCGCTGGTGAAGTACAACGGCGAACGGATCTGGCAGCGGCTTCCCGACGGGGTCGAGCTCGACGATCTCATCTCGGCGGGCGTCTTCGGCCTGATGGACGCCATCAACGCCTTCGACATGAACCGCGGCGTGAAGTTCGAGACGTACTGCGTCCCCCGCATCCGCGGCGCCATGCTCGACGAGCTCCGCAGCATGGACTGGGTCCCGCGGCTGGTCCGCTCCAAGGCGAGCAAGCTCAATGAGAGCCTTAAGACTCTCGAAGCCGCGCTGGGCCGCACGCCCAACGAGAACGAGCTCGCCGAGCACATGGGCATCTCGGTCCAGGAGATGGAGAAGCTCATCGCCGACGCCAACGCGGTCAATCTCATCAGCCTCAACAAGAAGTGGTACGAGACCGACAGCTACAAGGACGTCCGCGAGATCGATATTCTCGAAGACAAAAAGGGCGAAGACCCGACCCGCCGCATCCAGAAGTCCGACCTCATGCGGCTGGTGACTAAGGGCCTCAATCGCAACGAACGGCTGATCATCATCCTCTACTACTACGAGGAGATGACGATGAAGGAAATCGGCGCCACGCTCGACCTGTCGGAAAGCCGCGTCAGCCAGATGCACAGCGCGATCGTCCAGCGGCTGCAGGGGCAACTCGGCCGCCGCCGCCCCGAGTTCGGCGGCTGACACCACCATGGCCGTCCACTCATAAAGCCGGCGATGGCATCGCCGGGGCGTCGGCGCCGGGCCGGCGATGCCATCGCCGGCTTTATGGCGCACATGTAACCAGCCGCGGCTCAATGAGCCGCCGGAGCGGATTGCGGACGCGGCGTTGGCCCGCTCCAGCCGCTCGTTGAGCGGCGGCTGATGCTCGTTGAGCGGCGGCTGACCGCCGTTGAGCAGCGCCCGACGGCCGCATTTCCTTGACTTTCCCGCCTTCGCGCGGTGCAATGGACATAGCTGGCGCCACATCTTCGCAGGGGTAAACGAGTTGCGCCGGCAGGAACACGCCCGCGCCATGTCCCACTGCCAGTCACCCGCGCCGATGCTCCAGCCGCACAGGTTCGCGGTCCTCCGTCGTTCGTTTCGCCTTCCCCCTTCCGCCTTCGCCCGTCGCCGCGGGCTGTCGCTGGTGGAAATGCTCGTTGCGCTGGCCGTGACGCTGGTGATGATGGCCGCAGTGGTCAACCTGTTCGCCAACCTCAGCGGCAGCATCCGCAACCGCCGCGCGATGATCGAGGCCGGCGCTCAGCTCCGCCAGGTCCGCACGCGGATGCAGCTCGACCTGGCCGGCGCCACCTGCCAGGGCCGCACTTGGGTGCAGCCTGCCGAGAACCAGGGCTACATCGAGTACATCGAAGGCCGGCGGACCGACATGGATCCCAGCCGGCTGCTCGACGGCGTGATCGACACGACGTCCAGCCCCAAGAATCTGGAGCTCGATTACGCCACGTCGCTGGTTCCCAGCGGCGGCGATCCGACGATGGACTTCACCGTCACGACGCCTCCCTTAAGCACGCGAAAACCCGAGCCGGGCGACGTGACCAACGGGCGGGCGCTGGGCGACTGGGACGATATCCTCGCCTTGACGGTTCGCAGCGAAAGCGAGCCGTTCACCGCCCAGGTGGACGGCGCGACCGTTGCGTCGCCGCTGGCGGAAGTCATCTGGTACGCCGGCGAAAACGACCAGGACGACCCGACGACGCCGCAGGACGAAACCCTCGTCGGCGGCAGTCGCACGGAACCGGGCATGCGGCGCGTCTACCGGCGCGTTTATCTGATCGCCCCCTGGCTCGGCCCGTGGACAGGCAACCGGCCGCCGAACGTCTCGGTGCGCTTTGAACCCGGCAACAACCGTTGGGTCGCCAACACGCTCGCCGACCTCAGCAAGCGTGAATACCGATCGGGCAGGGAGCCGGGTTCGCCATTTCCGCACCCGTTGGCGGACACCATCTCCGATAGCGAGTACCTGGTGCTGTCCGACGCGTTGGCGTTCGATGTGCGGCTGTTCGACGCCGGCGCCCCGTTGTTCCAAACCGCCGGCGGCGCGACGCTGCAACCGGGGGACATTGCCTGGGCCCCGACGGCGGCCGCGGCCATCACCGCCGGTACGCCGCCCACGGGATTTGGGGCCTACGTCGATCTCGGTTGGGCGCGGCCACGCGGCGGCACGAACCTGCTTTGGCCGCTCGGCGGGCCCCAGCCGGCGACGGTTGAAGCTCCGCTGCGGGGCATGACCGAGCTGCGGACTATGTTTAACACGCTACGAATTCCGTCACCCATCTTTCACGTGCCCCATGAACCGGGCTGGCACCCGCGGAATCGGATGGTTGCCGTCGGGTTTCCGGCCGTCTACGACACGTGGTCGTTCCACTATGAGAACGATGGGATCAACCACGATCAGTTCGTGGGAGACGTCGTCACCGATCAAGGCGCCAACGGCATGGACGACCCGGTAATGTACGACTCGCCGCTCGAACAGGATTCGTTGGCCGGCAGCGGCGGGACTTCGCAGCTATACGGCGTGGATGACATCGGCGAACGCGAAACCGCGCCGCCTTACGACGTGCCGCTGTCGGGCCTACAGGTCCGCTTCCGCATCTACGAAATGGACGCTCGCCAAATCCGCGAGGCCTCGGTCACGCAGAGTTTTGGGCAATGAAGCTGTTAGCGATTAGCTATTAGCTCTTGGCCAGCGGACGATTACGGCAAGAATGTTCGGGATGACATCTTCTAGCTAATAGCTAACGGCTAAGAGCTAACAGCTTCCCATGTTCCTGGCCCACTCGATACGCCTCCGCGATCCGTGGCTGTGCGAGCCAACGGCCGAGGGAGGTCTTCGCTGGACTCGGGCCTTTCATCGTCCCACCGGCCTGGAACCGGACGACGATCTCTGGCTGGTCGTTTCCGGCCTCCCCGCCGAGGCCGAAGTCCGCGTCAACGGCCACGCGTTTGCCACGGACGGCGGCCGGGAGTCTTTTGCGACTGGCGAACCTTTCGGCAGCGACGCAGTCCAATCGCAAGGGCCTGCCGACTTCTTCCGCACCGACATCGTCCGCGGGGCTTCGGGTAGCGATCGGCGTTACGCTGCCGGGGCCGAGGACGGCCCGGCTCGCTCGACCGTCGGCCAGGCTGGTGCTGAGGTGACTCCTGCTTCCGCCTTTGCGCTACCCCCTTCCGCGGCGAAGCTTCCGGCCCGTTACAACCTTACCTCCGTCCTCGCTGATAGGAACGTCATCGAAATCACTCTCCCGCGCGGCGCATTTCGCGACGCAACTGGGAGCTCGCCGCTCGCAACGCCTCCCGTATTCCCCTACGACGCCCGGCTGGCCATCATGGCCCGCACGTAGCGCGGCCGGGGCGTCGCGAGCCGACGAGCCGGGGCTCAACGATCGACTTAGCCGATTTAGCCGCGGCTCAACGAGCCGCCGGAGCGGCGTGCGAGATTCGGCGTGGATTGGCGCCGCTCCGGCCGCTCGTTGAGCGGCGGTTAACGGGCTTGTTGAGCGGCGGCGTCTGCAAGTGGGCTTTGTTGTTGAAATTGGGCCGCGCCGTATGCTCAATTACGCACAGGGGCGCGCCGTGCGCCATGCCCGTTTGCTGGAGTTTTGACCCGATTGAGTTAACGCCCAATGACGACACTGCTTTTGACTAGGATCCGATGGGCGGCCGCGCTGGCCGCGGTTTTTGTGCTTGCCGCGCGCACCGCTTGCGTCGGGGCCGCCGAGCCCAACGTAGTCACCCCTGAGCAAGCGGCGGCGGGCTGGATCAGCCTCTTCGACGGCGAAACGCTCTTCGGCTGGCAGCCCACGACTAGCGCCAATTGGCAAGTTGCGGACGGGGCGATCACCGTCAGCGCGGGCGAGCCAGGCTTCCTGATGACGACCAGCCAATTCGCCGACTACGAACTGCACGTCGAGTTCAAAGCGCCGGCGAGCACCAACAGCGGGGTTTTTCTTCGCACGCCGCTGCAACCCGCTAACCCTGCAAGAGACTGCTACGAGCTCAATATCGCACCGATCGACAATCCATTCCCGACGGGGATGCTCGTCCAGCGTTTCACTTTGAAAGCTCTCGCCGACGATTCAGGTCCGCAACGGGACCTGCGGACGTTACGCTCGATCGCCGATGCCGTTGGCGGATGGTGCTCGTTGGACGTCACTGTCAGCGGCGACAAGGTTTCTCTCTCGATATTTGGCGAGCGTGTCTACACGTACGTCGATCCGACGCCATTAACGCGCGGCCATATCGGCCTGCAATTCCGCGCGGGCCCCGTCGCCTTTCGCAACATCCGCCTGCGGCCGGTGGGCCTGCAGCCGATGCTGAGCGGCCGCGACCTCGCCGGCTGGAACACCAAGGAAAAACGGGCCAGCCAGTTCACGATCGCGGAGCAGGGCGAGCTGCACGTCACCGGCGGCAGCGGCCAGCTTGAAACCGACGCCGCCTACGGCGATTTCACGCTGCAGTTCGATACGCGCGTCGATGGCGACGGCCTCAACTCGGGCGTCTTCTTCCGCTGCATCCCCGGAGAGTACATGCAAGGCTACGAGTGCCAGATCAGCAACAAGATGATTGACGGCGACCCGGCCAGGCCCGCCGACTTCGGCACGGGCGCCATTTATCGCCGGATTCCCGCGCGGCGAATCGTCGCCCAAGACCGTCAGTGGTTCACGACGACGATAAACGCCGTCGGCCCCCACATTGCCGTCTGGGTCAACGGCTACCAAGTCACCGATTGGACCGACACGCGGCCGGCGAACGAAAACCCCCGCGCCGGCCTTCGCACGGCGCCCGGCGCCATCGCCATCCAAGGCCACGACCCGACGACCAACCTGCGATTTAGGAACTTTCGCATCGCCGAACTGCCGCCGAGAAATGTCGAACAACCGAATGACGATTGACGAACGGAGGATACGCAATACAGCACTTGCCTTGCCGAGCCGCGCTCAGCGAACCACAATGATTCCCTTTGGTCTTGAATAACGCTCCCATTTGTCATTCGTCATTCACCCATTCGTCATTCCCACCCATGCCTAGCTGCGTCCTTGCGTATTCCGGCGGTCTTGATACTTCAGTCATCCTCGGTTGGCTCCAGGACGAGGGCTACGACGTCCACGCCGTGTACGTCGACCTCGGCCAGCCTTGCGAAGACCGCGAGGCGATTCTTAAGAAGGCCCGCGACAACGGCGCCAAGAGCGCGCGGCTGGTCGACGCCCGCGAGGAGCTGTGCCGCGATTTCGCCTTCCCGGTCCTGCAGTGGCAGGCCAAGTACGAGGGGATCTACCTGCTGGGGACGTCGATCGCCCGGCCGCTCATTTCGAAGGTCTGCCTGCAGGTCGCCCGCGAGGTCGGGGCCGAAGCCTACGCCCATGGCGCCACTGGCAAGGGGAACGACCAGTGCCGCTTCCAGCTCGCGGCGGAGGCGCTGGAGCCGAGCGTCAAGATCATCGCCCCCTGGCGGATGCAAAAGTTCCGCGACAAGTTCCCCGGCCGCAAGGAGATGATCGACTACTGCGCCGCGAAGAACATTCCGGTGAAGGCGTCGATCTCCAAGCCCTACAGCAGCGACGAGAACTGCCTGCACATTTCTTACGAGGCCGGCGACCTGGAGGACCCGGCGGTCGACGGCGTCTCGATCATCGACTTCGGCATGACCGTCTCGCCGCAGCAGGCGCCCGACCAGCTCGAGCAGGTCAAGCTCGGCTTCGAGGCCGGCGTGCCCGTGTCGATCAACGGCGAGAGGAAGTCGCCGCTGGAGATGGTGCAACTGATGAACAAGATCGCCGGCCGCAACGGCGTCGGGCGGATCGACATCGTCGAGAACCGCTTCGTCGGCATGAAGAGCCGCGGCGTGTACGAAGCCCCGGGCATGACGACCCTTTACGCCGCCCACTTGGCCCTGGAACAACTCACCATCGACCGCGACACGATCCACCTCCGCGACCGCCTGGCGCCGGAAGTGGCGGAGATGGTGTATTACGGCTTCTGGTTCGTCCCAAAGATGGACGCCCTGATGGCCTTCATGCGCGAGGTGCAACGACCGGTCACCGGCGAAGTGACGGTCGGGCTCTACAAGGGCAACGTCTTCATCCAGGGCCGCACCAGCCCCAACAGCCTGTACGACGCGGCGATCGCGAGCATGGAGGCCGGCGGCAGCTACGATCAGACCGACGCGGAGGGTTTCTTGCGGATTCAAGGTTTGCCGAGCCGGGTGCTGGGCCGCGTCCGCCCGCGCAGGTATTAAGGCGCGAGGCGCGAGGCGCGAGTTACGAGGCGCGAGGTGCGCGGCCCGTTTGGAGATGAGTAGATGGCTGGTTATCGGGATTTAAAGGTTTGGCAGCTAGGCATTGACCTTGCACTGGAAGTCTACCGACTCACGGTTGGCTTCCCTAATTCCGAACAGTACGGCCTCACCAGCCAACTCCGCCGCGCCGCTGTTTCAATTGCCTCAAACGTCGCTGAGGGACATGCGCGCAAGACCGCACGCGAGATGCAGCGCTATGCCAATATCGCAAAGGGATCGCTCGCCGAACTAGAGACCCAGTTAATAATCGCCCATAAGTTGGGCTTCGTCGCCGAGCAGAACTTCGAGAAGGTCATGCAAATGGCAGAGCAGGAAAGCCGCATGTTAAGTGGTCTTCTCAAATCGATCGCCGACCCCTCGTAGTTCACACTTGCAGCACACCGCCAGCCCAGCGCCTCGCAAATCGCGCCTCGCGCCTCGCAACTCGCGCCTCGCATGTACTTTCGCGACAACCCCGTCCTGCAGCACGAGCTGATCACGAACCTCCGCATGACGCGGGGGTTTGTGCTGTTGTTCGCCTACGTCGCGCTGCTGGGCATGCTCGTCTACGCCGCGTGGCCGGCCGAGCAGACGCTCGACCTGGCTCGGCCAGAAGAAGCGCAGAAGCTGGTTAATCTGTTCTTCCTGGGCCAGTATCTGCTCATTTCACTGATGACGCCGAGCTTCGCGGCCGGCGCGCTCACCGGCGAACGGGAACGCGAGAGCTACGAAATGCTGCTGGCCAGTCCGCTGCGCGCCGGGGCGATCGTGCTGGGGAAGTTCGCCGCGTCGCTGGTTCCGCTGTTGGAGCTGATGATTTGCTCGCTGCCGATTGTGATGCTCTGCTTGCCGCTGGGCGGCGTATCGCCTTACGAAGTGCTGACGGCCTACCTGGCGATGTTCTTTTCGATCGCGCTGTTCGGCATGATCAGCCTGTGGTCGAGCAGCTACTTCACCCGCACCAGCGCCTCGCTCGTGGCGTCGTACATGATGATTCTGCCGCTGGCGCTGGCGGGCGTGCTGGCCTGGCAGGCGCTGAGCCGCGACGCTCAAGCGCGGCTCGTGGCGACGCTCTCGATCGTGCCGATCAGTTGCATCGCGGTCGGTGCACTGCTGTGGCGAGACGTTTGCCGGCGGCTGCTCAACCCGCCCGACCTTGGCAGCGGCGGCAAGCAGGCGATCGACCTCGAAACGGAGGCCAAAGAGGCCGTCGGGCTGTACATCGACCGCGACCAGTTTCCCGATCGGCTTTTCTCGCCGCCGAAGCGAACGACGTTCCTCCCCGAAGACGCCAATCCGATCTACGACAAGGAGATGCGGAGCGAGATCTTCAGCCAGGGGACGCTCATGCTCCGGCTGGTGATCCAGATCAGCATGGGGCTGGCCTTGCCGGTGATGGCCGTTTGCCTGTTCATGCAGCGGCAACTGGCCCCCTGGTACATCGCCTACGTGCTGCTGTTCAACCTGCTGGTCGGACCGGTCTTCTCGGCCGACAGCCTCACCAGCGAACGGGAGCGCTCGACGCTCGACCTGCTCCTGGTGACGCTCATCACGCCGTGGCAAATGCTGTGGGGGAAGCTCTTTTCGGGCTTGCGGGTCTCGAGCGTGCTGACGTCGTTTCTGCTGTGGCCGGTGTTCCTCGCCTGCCTGATGCCGGTCGGCTACTGGCCGAATCTGCCGACGATGCTCGCTTACTTTCTCATCGTGGGACTTACCGCCGTGACGACCGCGATGACGGCGCTGTTTTGCTCGACGATTTTCCGCAAGTCATCGACGAGCTTGATGTGCTCCTATTTGGTGCTTACGACGATCTTCCTGGCGCCGGCTGCGGCCCGCGCGTTCACGAACACCTTTGCACCGAGCTCGCCGGCGGCGAGCATCGTATCGATTCTGGAGATGTTCAGCCCGTTCGCCGCTGCGTTCAACTTGCCGTTGACGCTGGCGGACCAGCAATACACTAATGCGAGCACGATCGACACGCGGGTCTTCTTCGGATTCATCGTCTTTGCGATCGTCTACAATACGGTGCTGCTTTTGGGCATGATGCGCCTGTTTAAGGTCCGCTGGCGCGTTTCGGAGTAGACGCCGCCGCGGCAGCCCTTGGCTCTGACCGGGAGTTGGCCTCCACCACGCAACGCTTTGCCCCGTCGCCACGCGCCCCCGGCCAGAGGCCGGGGCTGCATTCTTGCGGCGGCACAAGATTACTTGGCTGCCGCCAGGCGCCCTCGGCGTTCATGCGGCTTGACGCTTCTGCGCCGCCTGTGGGATAACCGCGGCTATGACCGCCGAACGCCGCCACGCACCGCCGACGCAGGACGAGCTGGACCTGCTGCACTACCAGTCCCGAATCGAGCGCCCCGTCGCCGCGAAGATCCCTGAATTCAGCCGCGACGAGCGGCTCCGGCACGTGATTTTCAGCCGGCAGTTTTCCGTCGAGCTCTTGGAGGACCTGGCGGGCACGGCCGACAAGATTCGCGCCCTGTCGAAGGCCCGCGCCGGCCAGGACTTTCTCATCGGCCTGCTCAGCCACAAGCGGGCGATGCTGTATTTCACGCAGCCTTCGACCCGCACGTTTCTCAGCTTCATGGCGGCCTGCCAGATTCTCGGCATCACTTGCAACGAGGTCCGCGATCCGTCCACCTCGTCGGAGACTAAGGGCGAAACGCGGTTCGACTCGATTCGCATGTTCTCCAGCTACTTCGACCTGATCATCATGCGATCGCCGGTCGCGAAGTTGGCCGAGGCCTGCGCTTACCTAATGAACGACCTGGCGGCGAGCGGCAATCGGAGCGTGCCGATCGTCAACGCCGGCTCCGGCGCCGACCAGCACCCGACGCAGGCGTTGCTGGACATTTACACGCTGCAGCGGACGTTCCAGTTCACCAGCCCGAAGGACTCGCCGATCGGCACGCGTTTCGATGAGATTCGCCGGCAATACGCCAATCTTACCCGCGGCCTGTCGCGCAAGGTTTACGGCTTTTGCGGCGACATTGGCCGCGGCCGCACGGTACGGTCGCTCGCTGAATTGCTGGCCGGCTATGAGGGCGTCTCGCTGGTGTTCGTTTCGCCCCAGCACCCTGCGCTCTCGCTGGGCGACGACATGCGGAGCCGCCTCGTCAACCGCGGGGTACGGGTCTTTGAAGTCGAATCGCTGGAAACCCCCATCGACGGCCGGCCGGTGATCGAAACGGTCGACGCCCTCTACATGACCCGCATTCAGAAGGAGCACAACGACCCGGCCGACGAGGCGACGTTCGCGGCGATCGACTTCTCGAAGTACAAGCTCAACCGCGACCTGGTGAATCGCATGAAGAGCTACGCGCCGATCCTCCACCCCTTCCCACGAGACCAGTTCTTCGGCGAAATCCCGCAGGAGATCGACGCCGACCCGCGGGCCATGTACTTTCGCCAGGCCCGCAACGGCATGTGGGCGCGGGCGGCGCTGTTGGCTCATATCTTCAACGTCGATCACCAGATTTCGCGGTACTATCATGAGCACTACGAATAGGTGTCGGGTGTCGGGTGTCAGGTGTCGGGTGTCGGGTGTCAGGCGTTGGTTAAACGAGTTGTACGATCAGTAACAGCGGACAACTGACTACGGATTACGGACATGCCATGTCCATGCTTATCGACGGGTACAACCTGCTGCATGTCACCGGCATCACTGGTCGGCGGGGAGATCTTCAGGGGGCCCGCGAGGCGCTGTTGCGGTTTCTCGCTTCCGCGGTTGAACCTAAAGAGCGGCGGGCGACGACCATTGTTTTCGACGCCGCGGAGGCGCCGCCGGGATTGCCGCGGACGGTCGTCATGGAGGAAATGACGGTCCGCTACGCCTCGGAGTACGAGAGCGCCGACGCCTTGCTCGAGGAGTTGATCGCCGAGAACAACGTGCCGCGGGCGCTGCTGGTAGTCTCCAGCGATCACCGCGTGCAGCGAGCGGCCCGCCGTCGCCGGGCCAAGTTCGTCGACAGCGACGTTTGGTTCGCCGACGCCGTGCGCCGCCGGCAGCGGCTCCGCAACTTGCCCGCGCCGCCGCGCATGGTGAAGCCGAGCGGTCCGCTGGCGGAAGACGAGATCAGCTACTGGGTCGCCGAGTTCTCGATTGACCTGGCGCCGCCGCCGGACGCGCTCGATTCGCCGCCGATGGAACAAACCGCCTCCAGGCCGCGCGATCCGCAGTACGACGACTTGCCGGGCGACTTACGCAACCCGTTTCCGCCGGGCTACGGGGAAGACTTGCTCAAGGAGTAAGCCGGGATGGCCCTGCGGGAAGGGCAGGGAACCCCGTTGGCGTGCAACTGCAACCCGACTCCATTGGCGCCGCCGGCCGCTACGACTGCTCCGCGGCGGTTGCGCTTGGCTCGGCCACGCGGCGAAACGTGAAGTCCCCCGTCGTGCGGAGTTCCAGCTCGTAGACGCCGCCCTTTTCGACCTGCATCGACGGGGCGTCGGCATGGACGGCGCGGATGCCCAGTTCCGACGCCTTGGCGGGGTCGTTGGCCAGCGTCCAGAAATCCTGCCAGATCCGCTTCTCGAACTCCGACATTTCCCCGCCGCGGGCGTAGGACGTCGGCGCCGAGCCGACCTGGTCGATGGCGAATCCCTCGTGCGGCTGCTGATGCTCGCCAAAGATTCGCTGAAACAGGCAAATGGCCGTGCGGCGGTCCAGGTCGTTGGCTTCGATGTACTTGTCGTCGAACTTGGCCAGTAGGCATTCGACGTACACGCGGTCGCCATCGAGCGTGAACCGCTGCCGCCGCTCGCCGACCGGTGCGCCCTCCTCGTTCACTTCGTAGAACTCGATTTCGGTCCGCGACCGGCCCGTGGCCGGGTCCGTCGTCTGCTCGGTCACTTTCAGCCTGGCGATGCGATGCCGCAGCTTGAGCAAATGGTTGGCCGTCTCCAGGCGTGCGATCGCCTCGTTCTTCTTCTGTATTTCGGCGCTGAGCGAATCGATCTGCCGACGGCTGGCGTCCAGATCGGCGGCCGTCTGGCGGAGCTTCGTCGCCATCGAGTCGAGCTCGCGTTGCTTCTGGTCGAGCTTTTGCTGCGGCTCGTTGTAGATCGAATAGGCCTTCCACCCGGCCAGCCCCGCTCCGGCGACCAGCACGGCGAACAGCACGGTGCGGACGAAGCTATTGAACGTATGCACGGTTTCGTTGATTCTTCCCATGCCACAACTTTAGCTTGGCGGGTCGGAAAGCGGCAGTTCAATGATGAACTTCGCCCCGGGCTCGCCCGACTCGTCCAGCCACAGCCGGCCCCCGTGCTGCTCAACGATGCGCCAGGCTTTCGACAGCCCGAAGCCGAGGCCGCGACCTGCCTCCCGGCCTGAAAAAAAGGGGTCGAACAGATGCGGACGGACGGCGGGGCTGACGCCGGGACCGTCGTCGGCCACGTCGATCCGCAGAGCCGGCGCCGCGGGCGGTGCGCCGGCGGCCATCGACGCCGTAACCTCTACCTTGCCGTCACGGCCAGCAGCTTCAATGGCGTTCTGGCAGAGCGCCTTCAGCGCGACCGCCAACTGAATCGGGTCGCCATGCACGGTGGGCAAATCGCCCGGCACGCGGCAGGCGAGGCGGATGTCGCGGCCAGCGCAGTCGGCCTGCAGCTCGGCCAGCACCGTCTCGACGAGCCGCGGCAGATCGGTCATTTGCCGATTGAGCTGCGGCGGACGCGCAAAGAGCATGAGATCGGAAATCATCTCGTGCGCCCGCAGAGCTTGCTGGTGAATCGCCTCCAAAAGTCGCCGCCGCTCAGGGTTCTGTTCGTCGCGGAGCAGCGTCTGGGCGCGGGCCGAGATGTTCGCCAGCGGGTTGTTGATCTCGTGGCTGGCGCCGTAGGCAAGCTCCTTCATCGCGTCGAGCTTGGCCTGCTGCAGCCGCTCGTCGAAGGAGGGTGAGGCGTCTTCCATCGTACGCGTCCGTCTCCCCGGCGGCCCCAAGGTCGCCGGCGCCGCAGGCCGCTACGAGACGGCGCTACTTGGCCACCGGCATCTCAACGTCCAGCAGTTGGCACACGCGAGCCAAGAGCTGGTCGATGTCGAACGGCTTCTTCATGAAGTCGTCGGCGCCGGCGCTGCGCAGCTCCTGAATCTTCTCTTGCTCAACCATGCCCGAGATGCAGATGATCCGGACGTCGTCCATCGTCTTATCGCTGCGGACGAGGTTGCAGACCTCTTTGCCGTTGATGTCCGGCAGCATGACGTCGAGCACGACCAGATCGGGGCGAAACTCCTTGATCATCATGCCGGCGCCGAAGCCGTTGTTGACGCTGCGGACCTCGAACCGGCCGTCCCGCTGGAGGGCATCGACGATCAGTTCGACCAGCGATTCGTCGTCGTCGACGACTAGGATTTTCCGCTTGCCGCTGTCCAGCGCATCGGTCGGGATGCCGTTATCCCGCATGAAGGCGTACAGTTGGTCGCGCGGGATGCGGCGGAACCGGCTGCCGGGAACGCGGAAGCCCTTAAGCTGGCCGGAGTCGAAGCAGCGGATAATCGTCTGTTGACTGACTTTGCAGATTTTGGCCGCCTCGCCGGTCGTGAACACGGTCTTCATGTCGAACCACCTCTCTCCTTAGTCGTGGTTGAGCCCAGGCGCGCTGCCAAGCCGCCGGCGCGCGGCGGGGACTAGGTTGTTGGGCCGTTTGGCGCCCACTCTCCTCCGTGAAGGCCTCGCAAAACGCCAATGTCCCGGAGACCCCCGCGACAAGCCGCTCGCGTGCAATCCCGGCGGTCAACTCAAAGCTGCAAGGCTGTTTAGACGGCAACGTCATCCATGCCTGCCGAGTTTTCCTGAATTGCCAACCGCCGAATTATAACGGGCCGGCACGCTGCGTCAACATGGATTGAATTGACGTAAGGATATGCCACTAAAGGAGTTGAGCTAATCTGACGGGAAAGCCACGATAAGTACTGTCGGCCGTCCGTTGCCCATGGCCCATGGTGAAAGCAGTCCCGCAGACCGCCTTCAGCCACTGACGAGGGACCACTGCCCACGTACGATTTCCCCTCAGTTCGCTCCTTTGCCTTCCAGGTGCACCATTACCAGCGCGATGTCCGCCGGCGTGATGCCGCTTACGCGGCTGGCCTGGGCCAGGTCCGCCGGTCGGATGCGGCCGAGCTTTTCCCGGGCTTCCGCGCGAAGCTGCGCAATACGGGCATAGTCGAAGCTCGCGGGAATTCGCTTGGCCGCCAGGCGGCGCTGCCGCTCGACTTCCACTTCCTGCCGGGCGACGTAGCCGGCGTACCGCAAGTCATAAAGGACCTGGTTGACCGCTTCGGTCGAAAACGCTGCTAGTTCCGGCAGCAGGCGGACGACGTCGGTCCACTCGGCGTCGGGCCGCCGCAGCCGCTGTGCCAGCGAGGCTCCGTCGCGGCGGGTCTCGTCGAGCAACTGCGTCAGCCGATCGATTTCCGCGAGCTTCGTCCGCAGGCGGTCGTGTCGCTGGCGGTCGGCCAGTCCCAGTTCCCACGCTAGCGGCGTGAGGCGGCGGTCGGCGTTGTCCTGCCGCAGCAGCAAGCGGTACTCCGCCCGGCTGGTGAACATGCGGTAGGGCTCGTCGACGCCGCAGGTTACCAGGTCGTCGACCAGCACGCCGATATAGGCCTGGTCGCGGGCGAGCACCAGCGGCTGTCGGCCGGCGAGCGACAGGGCCGCATTGGCGCCGGCCATCAAGCCTTGGGCCGCCGCCTCTTCGTAGCCGGTCGTGCCGTTGATCTGCCCGGCGAAAAACAGGCCGGCGATGCGCTTCGATTCCAAGCTCGGCCGCAATTGATCCGGCGGGGCGTAGTCGTACTCCACCGCGTAGCCGTAGCGCATAATTTCCGCCCGCTCCAAGCCCGGAATCATCCGCAAGACGGCGTCTTGCACGTCGCGCGGCAGGCTGGTCGAGATGCCGTTGACGTACATCTCGCCGGTGCGCCGGCCTTCCGGCTCAAGAAAAAGCTGGTGCCGCTCCTTGTCGGAAAATCGGACGACCTTGTCTTCGATCGACGGGCAATAGCGCGGCCCGCGGCTGTTGATCTGCCCGCTGTACATCGGCGCCCGGTGGAGGTTGGCGCGGATGCAGGCGTGAACCGCCTTGGTGGTGTAGGTAATGAAGCAGGGTAGCTGCTCGACGGCGAGCCGATCGGTCAGAAACGAGAACGACTGCGGCTCGTCGTCGCCGGGCTGAAGCTCCGTGCGGTTGTAGTCGATTGTCCTCCCGTTGAGCCTCGGCGGAGTGCCGGTCTTGAAGCGCTCGAGCCGCACGCCCAGCCGCTGCAGCGCCGCGCTGATTCCGGCCGTGGTCCCTTCGCCGCCGCGGCCCCCGGGCGTCGTGGCCTCGCCGGTGTGCATCAGCGCTTGCAGGAACGTGCCGGTGGTGAGGACGACGGCGCGAGCGCGGTAGACGGCGTCGCCGCGGACTACGACGCCAGCGACGCGTGGCCATGACGAATGACGAATGCCGAATGACGTATGCGTGCTGCTCCCCAAGCGGTCATTCGTCATTCGTGCTTCGTCATTCGCACCATTGCCATCATGCTCTACCAGGATGTCTTCCACCACTTCCTGCCGCAACGACAAGTTCGATTGTTCTTCGACGATCCGCTTGATCTCGGCCTGGTAGGCCTTCTTATCGGCTTGGGCCCGCGGACTGTGCATGGCCGGGCCCTTGCGGCAGTTGAGCATGCGGAACTGGATGCCGGTGGCGTCGATGGCGCGGCCCATGGCCCCGCCGAGGGCGTCGATCTCGCGGACGATCTGCCCCTTACCGACGCCGCCGATGGCCGGGTTGCAGCTCATCTGGCCGACGGTGTCGCAATTGGTCGTGAGCAGCGCCGTCTTGGCCCCCAGCCGCGCAGCGGCCAGCGCGGCCTCGGTCCCGGCATGGCCGGCGCCGACGACGATCACGTCGAAATCGTAGTAGGAGGTGGGCATGGATTCAGCGTAGCCCACGCGCCGCCGCGAGCAAAGGCGTGAGTGATCCGTGATCCGGATGGCTCGGCGAGGCGCTGCCGCTAGTCGCCACGTTGCCGTCGTCGCCGCTAGCCGGCGTCGTGCCAGCCGACGGCCTCGGACATGAACTGGCAGCAGGCGGCCGCCGCGGCGACGTCGTCGGCCGTGGGCTGCACCGCCAGCACACGCTGCCGGCGGCCGAGGGCCGCGCGCACGGCCGCCAGCGCCTCGTCTTGCCGCCGCAAGCGAAGGCATTGCCGGGCGAACTCAAGTTCAATGGCTGATATTCGCCGGGCCAGCTCGAGATCGTGCGGCGCCGCCGCGTCGGCCCGCTCTAGCAGCCGTAGCGCCGCCCGGTACCAGAACATGGCGTCGCCGTCGGCATGCCACGCGAACCGCGCCAGGCGGACGTAGACTTCGGCCTCCTGGAGGGTCGCGGTCGCTCGATCGTCTGGCTCACGAAGCGTCCGGCACAGGTGGAGGGCCTCGTGCAGCGGGGCGAAAGCACGGCTCATCGGCCCGTGCTTGATGAAGTACCCGCCGGCGCAGTTCAAGCATTGGACGTAGGCCGATCTCACGCTCTGGTCGTCGGGCCACCGCTCGAGGTACGCCCGGTAGTGGCGCGAGGCTCGGTCGAATTGCGCCGCCGCGGCCGCGTTGCGGCCGCCCACCATCAGGAGGTTGGCGCTTCGCCCGTGCGCTCTGGCCAGCGTCTCGCGGACGTCCCGCGCGTCGACCTCGGGGTTAAGCGCCAAATACTGCTCGGCGGCCTGAACGGCTTGTCGAAACCCGTCGAGGGCGGCGGACGTCTCGCCGCGGTTCAGCTTGATAACGGCCCGCTTGAAGTGGACGCTCGGCAGATGGACGCCCGCTGCCGGCCGCGAATGGAGTTCTTCGATAAACCGCTGCGCGGCCGCCAAGGCCTTCAGTTCGCAAACGCTCGCCGCGGCTGGCTCTTGATGCTTACGATGCAGTTCCGCCAATAGCGCATACCCGAAGATAACATCGTGCCGGATGGGCCGCTCGTCCGCGTAGCGATCGAGAAACGCGGTGAACTTGCGGGCGATGTCGTGCCGCATGCCCTCCTCGATCGGCAGGCGGCCCAGCGGCGTATCGACCCCGTCGCGGGCCAGTTGGAACTGGTGCGCAAACTGCACGAACGCCTCTTCAAACGCCTGGCCGGCTGCGATGCGATGGATGCGTTGCTCATGCCACTTCCACGCAGAGACGCCGCCGCCGACCGCCAGCGACAGCACCAGCGCGGCGGCCAGGCTCCACACGAGCGGCCGGCGCCCGACCGCGCGGGCGAAGCGCTCCAGCCAGGGCGGCCGACGGGCCATCACCGGCAGCCCCGCGAGGAACCGTTCCAAGTCGTCGGCCAATTGCCGGGCGTCGGCATAGCGGTCATCGGGCGACTTCTCCAAGCACTTCAGACAAATCGTCCGCAGATCGGCGGGTATCCGTCGCCGAAAACGCCGCGGGAAGGCGGGCTGATCCTGCTCGACGCGCGACAGCGTCGCCAGGGGGCTGGCCGCCTCGAGCGGCGGCCGCCCGATGAGCAGCTCGTACAGGATTGCGCCCAGCGCGTAGAGGTCGGCCACGGCGGTCAGCGCACCGGCCGGGCCAGCCAGTTGTTCCGGCGCCATGTAGCAGGGCGTGCCCAGCAGGGTTCCCGTGCGGGTCTGCCGCGACGCCTGCGCCTGGAACCTGGCCAGGCCGAAGTCGGCGATCTTGGGCGTTCCTTCGGCGTCGAACAAGACGTTGGCCGGCTTGAGGTCGCGGTGGATGATCCCCTGCTGGTGGGCCTGGTGGATGGCCAGCGCCAACGTGCGAACGAGCGTGGCCGCCTCGACCGGTGCGCAGGGGCCGGCGGCAATCCGGTCGGCCAGCGTGCCGCCGTCGCAGTACTCCAGAGCGAGATACGCCAGGCCGTCGCAGCGACCGACGTCGAAGACCTGCACGATGTTCGGATGGCGGAGCCGCGCCAGCAGCTTTCCCTCGGCCACGAGCCGCTGCTGGACCTCCGGCGCGGTGGTCGTCGCCAGGATCTTCAGCGCGACGATTCGACCCAGTTCCGGCTGCCACGCGCGGTAGACGAGCGCCGTGCCCCCCCGGCCGATTTCGTCCACCAGCGCGTAGCGGCCGTCGAGCGGTGCGGCGGAAGCGTCCGCCGCGAGTTGAATGGGAGCGCCCGGGCACTGCGGCCGCGGCGACCCGGGGCGGTAGAACAGGTCCGCCTCGCAGGTTAGCTCGTCGAACTGGAGTTGCCGCTTGAATTCGGCCGCTTGCGCGGGAAAGCGACGGACAATCTCTTCGGCCAGCGCGGCCTGCTGCTGTTCGCCGCGGGTCACGTACTCGGTGTAGATCAGGTCGAGCAAGGTCGCCGGGTCGTCGCGCAAGTCGGGCTGCTGGCGGAGAAGCGACTCGACGCGGTACGACCGGTCGGCCCGCAGCCGATCGTCCAGCACGCTGCACGCGTCCGCCGAGTCGAACGATGGCGAAGGCCCCTCGAGAGACATGGGTCCGGCCTCGTCTCGGTGCGAAAAGCTTTTACACACCCGTATGCGTAGATTATGATACTGACGCCTTTTCCAGCCAGCAACTTTTGCGATCTTTGCGCTGCGCATTGCGTTCGGCGTACTGGGCGGGGGTCTGCGAGGCAGGGCCGCCCGGGAGGAATTGCTGAGGCAGCCGCGGGCCCGCGTGGGCGGTGTTCGGTCTGCGAGTCCGCAGCACCGTCGTTCTGGCATTCTCGTCAAATCGGGAGGCGCGCCGTATGACGCTGCAACCGGTGGCTGCCGTGGCGCAAGAGGATGTCCTGTTTGCGGAGCTTCTCGCTCGGGTGCGAGCCGGCGACGAGCAGGCCGCCGCAGCGCTGGTCGCCCAGTTCGAGGGGATCGTGCGACGCCGCGCCCGACGGCTTTTGGGATCCTCCTTACGGATGCACCTTGATTCGATCGACCTCACGCAGTCGGTTAACTGCATGCTGCTCATGGGGTTGCGCAGCGGAGCGTTCACGGCTTCCACCGCCGAAGAGCTGACCCGGCTGACGATGACGCTGGTTCGCCGCAAAGTGGCCCGCCACTGGCGTCAACGGCGGGTGGAGTCGCAGCGCCGTCGCAACTTCGCGCAGGGCGCGCCGGCCGGCATCGCCCAGGCCTCCGCCAATGACCCTGCCGTAGCGGACCAACTTCTGCTGGAGGACGCCGCCTGCCAGATCCTCGACCGGCTGGAAGGAATCGATCGCCGGCTGATCGAGCTGCGCCTCGCCGGCTACACGACGGCCGAGGCGGGCCGGCAACTGGGCGTCAGCCCGGCGGTGCTACGGAGCCGGCTGGGCCGGCTGCGCAAACGGCTCGGCGAGGCGGGGTTGGCGGCCGTCGCCGCCGGGTAGCACGCGGCTGGCGCCGGGAAATGTGGATCGGCTGGCCACGATGTCCGTCCCGTCGGCTCAACCGGCGCGTGCGCCTCCGGTGCGGGGCGCCGGCGACTTGACCGTTAGCGCCCAGCGTCATTTCGACGCACTTGGTGTATTCCAGGTTTCTTTTCGGTTTTCCTGCTGCGCTATCGGGTTTTGAGCGGCATGGACCTTGTGGCGGCGCGGGTTCGGCTCGCGCTCGTCGAATCCTACTGCGCGCAGGGAGACTCGCCATGTACGTTTTCAAACCGCCGTTTTCTAAGGCTGCTCCGCTGCTGGCGTGGCTGCTGGCCGCATGTCTGGCCGGCTTCCCCGCTACCGCGCAGGCCTCGATTGCCACGGCCGATGCCTCGGTTTCCGGCACCGGCTCCATTGAGCCGTATGGCGACCCGTTCAATGAAGGGCTCGACTCCATGCAAACGCCGGCTTTGGGCGTGTACGCCCGGGGCGCCCACCACGGCATTTCGCCCTGGTCGTCGCTTGAATATCGGGGGGCGGTCGAGTTCGTAATCCCGACGCTGCCGGCTGGCGCCACGCTCAACTCGGCCACCCTACTGGTACCGATGATTGCCGGGTCCACGAATTTCGGCGACTTCACGATCGGTATCTACGGCTACGCTGGAAACAACGCGATCGACGCCGCCGATTTTTCGCAGACCGCAAGTCTCGTGGGCTCGCAAACCTGGTCGCCTTCCGGCCCAATAACAAACGCTTCCACGATGGTGTCGTTTGTTCCGAGCGACATCTCGCTCGACGTCACGGCACTGGTCAGTTCGTTGGTTTCGAACAGCGATCCCTATGCCGGCTTTTTGCTGGCGTCCGATTCGGAGCCGCTTGGCAGCTTGTTTGCGCATCTTCAATCAACGATCACCTTCGCAGGCGCCGGCTACAGCCTCCCGCCGCGGCTGACGCTGAACTTCACGCCCGGCGGGCCGATCAATCCCCGCGTGCCGGAGGCCACGAGCGTCGTCGCCTGGCTGGGCCTGGGCAGTTGCGGCGCGGCGGTCGCGCTGGGCAGACGCCGCCGACCGGCTCGCGGCGTCGTCGGCTAGCGGTTGTTCGCGCACGTGGTGGAAGTTGGTTTGGAGGGTTTGCGCATGAATCGTCGAGCCGGTTGTCGCCGATCGCCAAAGCGGCCGGCGCCGCTTAGGTCGTCCGGCGTTTTCCAATCCTTGGCCGACCGGCTCCGGTTCGAGCCGGCGGTTAGCCGCCGCCCATCGTTGTCGCGCCGGCGAGAGAGCCGTGATGCGCGGCGCGTCTGCCGGCTGGGCGTTGAGCGGCTTGAGCGTCGCGACCTGCTGGCCGCCAACTTCGCCGAGTTCGTCGACCCCAATCCGTCGCCGGGCAACGGCTTCGGCTCGCACGTCGTCCCGCTCAGCACGGGCAACGTCGTCATCACGGCGCCCCGCGACGACGCCGGCGGAACCGACGCCGGGGCCGTGTACCTGTTCAACGGCGCCACCGGCGCGCTCGTCAGCACGCTGCACGGCTCTTCCGCGTACGACCTGGTAGGCTACGGGGGCGTGACGGTGCTGACCAATGGCAACTATGCCGTCAGCAGTCCTTCCTGGGGCACTGCTCGTGGAGCGGTTACCTGGGCCAGCGGCATTAGCGGCGTCTCCGGCGCGGTGAGCGCCTCGAACAGCCTCGTCGGCGGCACTCCCGCCGCCGGTTCTGATCAAGGAGATCAGGTCGGCCAATACGTCGTGGCGCTTGCCAATGGCAACTACCTGGTGCTCAGCTACGAGTGGAACAACGGCACGGCAGTCGATGCCGGCGCCGTCACGTGGGGCAGCGGCGAGGGCGGCGTGTCGGGCGTAGTGAGCGCCGCCAACAGCCTGGTCGGTAGCGTGACGAATGATTCAGTAGGCATCAACGGCGTCACCGAGCTGGCCAACGGCAATTACCTCGTTTCCAGCCGCAACCAGGGAAGCGGGGCGGTCACCTGGGGGAGCGGAACGACTGGCATCTCGGGGGTCGTGAGCGCGTCGAATAGCCTCGTCGGCAGTTCGTCAGCCTCCCCGGTGGGGGGGGGCGGCCTTATTACGGAACTGGCCAACGGCAACTACTTGGTTTCCAGCCCGAATTGGGACAATGGCGCCAACGTCGACGCGGGCGCGCTGACGTTCGGAAACGGCGAAAGCGGCGTCGCCGGCGTCGTCGGCCCAGCGAACAGCCTGGTCGATTGCAGCTCGCACGGCATTACGGGCAGCTACATCACCGTGCGGCCTCTCGCTGACGGCAATTATCTCGTCTTCACCCCTGGTTGGGACAACGGCGCCGTCGCCGACGCCGGCGCGGTCACCTGGGGGAGCGGCGCCAGCGGCGTCGCCGGCGCCGTCGGCCCGTCCATCAGTTTAGTGGGCAGCCACACGAATAATCGGGTCGGCGACGGCGACGTCACGGAATTGCCGAGCGGCAACTTTTTGATTCATAGTCAGTCCTGGAATGACCGTCGAGGGGCGGTCACGTGGGCCAGCGGCACAAGCGGCGTTGCGGGCGTCGTGAGCGCCGACAACAGCCTGGTGGGCGATACGCCGTGGGACTTCGTGGGCGGAAACGTACACGAAGGCGTCACGGTGTTGTCCAACGGGAACTATGTGATCAGCAGCCCGCAGTGGGACAACGGGGCCGCCGTCGATGCGGGGGCCGTCACCTGGGGCAGCGGCACGAGCGGCGTTTCCGGCGTAGTGAGCGCCGCCAACAGCCTGGTGGGGAGCACGGCGCTCGATATGGTCGGCGCCCTGAATTCTCCGTTTGGGTCGGTCGGCGGTGCGGTGACGGCCCTGGCCAACGGCAATTACGTGGTCAGCAGCCCCGGCTGGGACAACGGCGCCGACGACGACGCCGGGGCCGTGACATGGGCCAGCGGCGAAACTGGCATCGCCGGCGTGATCGACGCGTCCAACAGCCTGGTCGGCGTGATGCCGGGCAACGGCGTGGGGGGCGCCGGCGTTACCGCGCTTGCCAGCGGCAACTACGTCATCAATAGCCCCGCCTGGCACGACGGCTCCGAAATGCAATACGGCGCCGTCACCTGGGCCAGCGGCGCCAGCGGCATCGTCGGAACCGTGAGCGAGTCGAACAGCTTAGTCGGGCTCTGGGAAGGGGGCTCCGCCTACTATCACAGCCCTATCGTCGCTCCGCTGGCCAACGGCAACTACGTAGTTAACAGCCCCCACTGGTTTAACTCGTCCGCCGCGGCTTATGCCGGCGCCGTCACCTGGGGCAGCGGCACGAGCGGCGTCACGGGCGTGGTGAGCGCGGCCAACAGCCTTGTCGGCAATTATAGTGGGGTGGGCGGGGGAGGAATCACCGCGCTGGCCAACGGCAACTACGTCGTCAGCAGCCCCTACTGGGGCGACGGCGCCGCCTACTACGAAGCGGGGGCCGTCACCTGGGGCGACGGCGCCACGGGCGTTTCCGGCGCGGTGAGCGCCGCAAACAGCCTGATCGATACCGGGGGAGCTATCCACGGCGGAAGCGATCTCTCGGTCGTCGAGCTCACCAACGGCAACTTCGTGGTTCTCAGCCCGCAACGGCGCAACGGGGCGGCCTCGGACGCCGGCGCGGTCATCTGGGCCAGCGGAACCAGCGGCATGACGGGCGTGGTAAGCGCAGCCAACAGCCTGCTGGGCAGTCATCGGGGCGATCGAGTAGGCCGCGATGGAATCACGGAATTGCCCAATGGCAATTACCTCATCCACAGCACGCAGTGGAACAGCCGTCGCGGAGCGGTCACGTGGGCCAGCGGCGCCAGCGCCGTGTCCGGCGTGGTGAGTGACTTAAACAGCCTGGTCGGCACTACCCCGTTTGACGACCTGGGCGCCACCTATGCCGTCGGCGGCGTGAGCGTGCTGGCCAGCGGCAACTACCTGGTACGGAGCCCAAATTGGGACAACGGCGCGGCGACCGATGCCGGCGCCGTCACGTGGGGCAGCGGCGAGAGCGGCATTGCCGGCGCGGTGGGCGCGGAGAATAGCCTCGTCGGTAGCACGCAAAACGACAAGGTCGGCCGTCAGGGCATCATCGAGCTGGCCAACGGCAACTACGTGGTGCAGAACGCCGAATGGGACCATGGCGCTGTAGCCGACGTCGGAGCGGTCACCTGGGGCAGCGGCGCCAGCGGCGTCGCCGGCGCGGTGAGCGCGTCGAACAGCCTCATCGGCAGCACTGCAGGCGATCGGTTGGGTGAGAATGGCTCGGGCGCGCAGATCATCGCACTCGCCAATGGGAACTATGTCGTCCGCAGCAGCTTCTGGGACAACGGCTCCGCGGTAGACGCGGGCGCCGTCGCCTGGGGAAGCGGCGTCGGCGGCGTTAGGGGCCCGGTCAATGCGCTCAATAGCGCCGTGGGACTCATCGCATCGTCGCCGATTTCAATTATGCAGGATGACAGCAACGATACGCTTGTCGTCAGAATCGGCGATCGGATCCTCGTCGGCTCGCAAACGGTTGGCTTCACGGCCGTGCGAGCCGGTTCGACCGAGTGGAGCGCTGACTTCACTGAGCACGTCGATCCGGCGCTGGGGCTGGGTTACATCATCCCGCCTGCTGACGCCCCCCTCCCTTGGACCAATCTCAATCGGCTCTCGGTGACGTTCACCAATGCACTGGAAAAGGCGGGCGGCGGGACGCTCACGGCCGACGACTTCGATCTCCGCGGCGTCAACCAGGCCGATTACAACCCGCTGGTGACTGGTTTTGCCTACGATCCCGTCAGCCGCACCGCGACGTTCACGCTCAGCCAGCCGATCGAGGCCGACAGCCTGCGCGTGCACATCGCAGGCAGCGGCGTGCAGGACGCCGCCGGGCATGTGCAGCTCGGCCAGTACGAATTCCGCTTCGACGTACTGCCCGGCGATTACGGCCGCAGCGGCCTCGTCGACCAACTCGACTTGGAAACGTGGCAGGGCCAGTTCGGCCTGACCGACCTCGCTGCAGGCGCCGACGGCAACGCCGACGGACTCGTCGACGGCGCTGACTTCCTCGCCTGGCAGCGGCGCCACGGAGAGCTCGTGCCGCCTCCGACGGGAATCCTAACGCAGAATAGCGCCGTCGCGGCCGCAATCGCCGATCGAGCGTTCGCTCAACTGGCGGGGTCCGGCGGCCTGGCGCCGGCGGCCGAGTTTCGGCGGCCGCTGTTTCGCCCCGGCGACGACCTGCCGCTGAAGGCAGTCGCGGCGGATGCGGCCGCCGTCGGAGGCTACCGGCACATGCACCATGCGGCGCCGCACGACCAGTTGCGCGTCGACCGCGCCCGGCTGGAGTCGCTCAGCATCGCGCGTGACCATCTCCTGGAGCTTGTCGGCGATTCAGAAGGGCGCACAGACGACGCGCTCGACTCTTTAGGGAATTCCCAATACTCGCTGGTAAGAGGCGTCGCCGACGCCAGTGTTCGCTAGGCTTTGATTATCATCGTCGGCCTCTCACGAATCCCCGCAATAGGGTGTTTAACGCCGCTGCGTCCGCTTTTCTCTCGATATCGACTGCCCCTAAAGACCCCCGTGCTTTTACGGCAGTTCGCCATCGCCATAGCAAGGAGCGATTCCAATGCGCAACGGACTCTCCGGCCGCTTACTCCGCTTCGAATGCCTGGAAGATAGGACGGTGCTGGACGCGCTGCCGCCGTGGCAAGTCGAGCCCTTCGTCTTTGCCAGCCCGTCTCAGCCCACAGGCGTGACGACCGATAGCTTCGGGAACGTGTCGGTGTTCCACGTTTCGACGGACAGTTTCTCCACGGTCGTTTCGACCCTCACCTCCCTCGGGCAGCCGATCGCGCCCTCGACGCGGGTGCTGCTGGACACTCCTGCCAGCCTGTTTACGCTCCGCGCGCCGTTCGCCGGATATCCCGCCGGCGAAATCCTGGCGCTGGGACAAGAGGGGAATCTGTATCTTTATCAGCCCGGGACGGCGATTGCGACGTTCATCGGCAGCTTGCGGAATTTCGTCTACGACGCCTCGGCGATTTACGACGTGCAGACAGGCGTCACGTCCTCCTTTGGCGGCGTGATCCTTCCACAGCAGGCGACGTACGGCGACTTCGCCGTCCATGGCGATACGCTCGTCGCCGCGGGGTTTTACACGTTCCCGTTTGTGCTCTCGCTCCGGATAACGGCCGACGGCTACGAAGGCAAGGTCCTGGCCTCTTCGCAAACGACCGGCGCGAGGCCGGGCATCGCCCGCGGCGTCGCCGTCAACAACCAGGGCCGGGTCCTGACGACGCTCCCCTATAGTCCGAGCGGCGACCTTAATTTCGGCGTCGACAAGCCCTTCGCCTTCGATCTCGACTTCCATGCCGGGGGGCAGCGGCCCTACCAGCCGATTGACGTCGCCTTCATGTCGAGCTGGGGGATGACCACCGACACGTTCGGCAACTACCTCGTCTCGACGGGCGTGGTGGGATCGAGCGAGTTGCCCAACGCCGGCGGCGGCCTCGTGCGGATCGCTTCGGATTTCTCCCAGCATGAGGCGTATGACTTCTCTCCGGGCGGCTCCAGCCTCTTCTATGGACGAGACGTGGCCGTCAATCCTGACAATACAATCGCGTATGTGGCCGTCAACGCCGTTACGGGCACGGGTTCTTTAACCAACGTGGTGTTGTCGCTCCCCTACTTCCCGCTGCGGCAGGATACCGGCCCGCCCCTCTCCTATTCGGATATTGCGCCCTTTCACCCGGCGGGCTGGAGCGATCCGCTGGTGATCTCCACCGTACCGGGGACGCACACCGACGCCACGCGGTTCACCTCGGCCGATACGCTCTACCTGGACTGGGCCGTCACCAACCTGGGCTTGACGACGCCCGACGACAGCTTTTGGGGCATCTACCTGATTCGCGGCGACCTGGATGGCATCCGGACCGTCGAATCCGTCATCGGCCCCATCGAGCCCTTCGAAGTGCTGTCCGGCGAGGACGAGGAGTTCGGTCCGTACGCCCCGGGGAAGTACACGTTCAGTCTCTACCCGAACTTTTGGCCCCCGCCGTACCTGTCGAATCTCGTCGAGGTCAATCCGCTGAACAATGAATTCGAAAAGACGATTGTCATCACCGGCCCTGAGCAGTCAGTCTCCGGCCAGGTGTTCAACGACGTCAACGGCGACGGCGTGCGGAGTCTGGGCGAACTGCCGGTCGCCGGGCGACGCATCTTCGCCGACCTCAACGGCGATGGCCAGTGGGGGGCCGCTGCCTCCGGAACCGTGCAGAGCGGGCTGATTGACTATCCCTTCGGGTATTTCGAGACGATCACGTCGCGATTTGACGTCACAGGCATCAGAGGTCAAATCGTGGACTTAAACGTCTCATTCAGCATCAGCCACAACGAAGTCGACGACGTCATCCTTTATCTGGAAAGCCCCAAGGGAACCCGCATTCGCCTTTTCGACGACTTGGCCAACGCCGACTACCGCGACTTCAACGGCACGACGCTGGACGACGAGGCCGCCATTTCGATCTTTCAAGGGAGTCCCTCCTACACCGGGCGATATCGGCCCGAAACGCCGCTATCGGCTTTCGACGGCGAGAACGCCTACGGGACCTGGCGACTGATCGTCGAAGATGACGGCTTCAACTTCCACAACGGAAGGCTCATGGACTGGAGCCTGACGTTTACGACCGTGGAACCGCACGCCGCCAGCGGCGCCGACGGCAGCTATCGGCTGGCGACGGCGCCCGGCTCGTTCAAAGTTCACCAGGTCGCTCCGGAAGGATGGACGATCACCGCGCCGGCCGCAGCGAAATACGACGTGAGCCTGGCGGTCAACCAGCGCGTGGAACAACGGGACTTCGGGACTCGCTACGCGCCGATGCTGCCCGGCGATTACAACGTCGATAACATCGTCGACGGCGCCGATTTTCTGGCCTGGCAACGGACGCTCGGCGCCGATGTCGCGACGGACGGCGACGGCGCCGACGGCGACGGCAGCGGAACCGTCGCGGCCGGCGATCTGGCCGTCTGGAGAGACTCTTTCGGCGGCACTGTTTTCGTCGCCGGGCAGTTAGCGTCGGCCAATGCCACGGTCCTCTCCACCGGTCCGCGACCAGGCCTCAACGGCCAGGCGTTCTTCAACATTGAAGGCACGGCGCTGGGCGCGTTCGCCTCCTACGGAGTCCTGCGCTTCGAGACCGCCGCGCTGGGCCTGCTGTTCGATGAAACCTTCGGCGCCGGCGGATGGCAGGTCTGGTCGATCGAGCTAGGATTGACGCAATCCAACGCGTCCTTCAGCGCCGCGGGACCGGTTTCCGTGTGGTTTACGGGCGAGGATGCCACCAGTCTCGCTCCGCCGACAAGCCCGCTTGCATTTCCTCATGACGACGGCGAATTCACCGACGCCCAGCGAATCGCCAACCTGGCGTTCACTCCCGCGGCGAGCGGCACGCTCGATTATTACGAGCTTTTCAGCCGAAACTCGTCGCCGACGGCAGGCGCCGCCGCTTTGGAACAGGATCTGCGCAACTCCGGGGTCGTCACGTTGGTACTGGCGCCCGAAGCCGCCACGGTCGCCGCGACCTACGCCGGCACTGGCCACGCGACGTGGAATGGACCGCTGTTGTTCGTAACGGCCGTCCCGCGTCCCGGTTCACTTGTCAGTAGCGTCGCCTTGGCTGCGCCCGCGGTCGAGCACCCGGTGCGAATGGATCGCGGTCGCGCTGCCCCGAACGGGGATGTCGCCTGGCTGGCTGTTCCCCGGACCGCCGATTTAGCGGCGCTCGAGGGCGCGTCGATCGGCAGGCGATCGCCGGTGGCACACGAGCTGCCGAGTCGCTTCGACGGCCGCGACCTCGCCCTGACGATGATCCGCCCGCCGCGGCGCAGCGCGTTCGACCCGCTGCCGGAAGGCGTGCCGTCATTCAAGCGACGCGAGTTCGAGCCGGCCGTTCGCCGCGATTTCCTGGCCGGCGTCGACGCGGCGTTCGAGGTGGCAACCGGGGAGTTCTGGGCGACGGACCTGGACATTCGTGAGGCGTAGCGCGGCAAACGGGCCGTTCTGGCCACGCCGATAGCGGGCGGCAGCGACGCACTTCCGCCGTAAGGCGGCGCTACGCCGCTTACCCGCCTCGGCATGCACGCTGTCTCAGAGCGTGTCTTCAAATTGCGTGATAACATAAAAAACGCTACGACTCCGCCGTTTTGGTTTCCTGGTCAAGGAAGACGGAGCCGTAGCGATGAAGC